>JBKEBP010000009.1:0-18888 GCA_047973235.1 Suipraeoptans sp.
TTCGACTTTGTGTACAGGTTTCTTTTCTCTTCTTGCCATAATAATAGGCCTCCTATGATTTTATTTTATCATAGAAGACCTTATTATTCTTAATTTACAGAAATTCTTTCACAGACTCGATTATCTTCTTAATGCTACGGGATAAACCGATATCCCATTCCGCGTACGGTTATTATGTGAATAGGCTTTTTACTGTCGTCTTCAATCTTCGAGCGAAGACGATTTATGTATACCATTATTGCATTATCGTCTACTGCAATATCTGTTCCCCATACTTGTTCGTATATCATATCCTTAGTGAAAACTTGATTGGGATGATGCATAAACATATTCATAAGAGTATTTTCTTTTTGGGACAACAATATTTCTGTGCCGTTTTTATAGAATCGCATTGCTTCATTATCGAATGTGAATGGACCACGTTCGATAAAAGCATTTCTATCTTCTCCAAATTGTGTACTTCGTCTTAATAAAGCCTTAACTTTGGCACCAACAACAAGAGGTCTAAAAGGCTTTGTGATATAATCATCAGCACCTAAAGACAGTCCGTAAAGAGAGTCAAAGTCTTCATTTCTGCCACTGATTACCATAACCGGAATATTTAAACCGTTACTTCTCATGTGTTTAATTATTTCAAATCCCTCCATGTCCCCAAGAGTAATATCCAGTAATACAATATCAAAAGAATGATCTTTTAAAAGAGACAGAGCCTTTGTACCACTGTCAGCTGTTGTGGTGATTAAATCATTGCTTTTCATCACTTTTTCAAGAAGTTTTGTGATTGCAGGATCATCATCTACAATTAGTACTCGGTTCGACATATTATTCACCTAAACCCTTATATTTATTATATAATCATTATAAAGGTAAGCAGTGAGCACGTCAATAAAAGGAAAAGGGATATGTCAAAGAAAGAGAAAAAAAATAAACATTTAAAAGTATACATATTCGTGGTTATAGTAGTAATTATCTGTGCACTTATTTACATAGGGCACAGTATATGGAATGATTATAGAAATCAAATCATACAAGGACAAAAAGATCAGATGTTACTAACTACAAACTCGATTGCAGATAGTTTGGAGGCAAATCTGACGTCTTATGCAAATGATCTTGAGTACTTATGCAGAACACATGATGATATTTTAACTACGGATGATGCTTGGCAAGATGTAGAAGAGTATGTTCGAATTCATGATGAATATGTGTTTAGTTCAGTATTAGAGGATGAAAATAACGTCATGATTAAAAGCACTTCGGGTAATGGAATAATAAATGTGCATTCAGATACTGAGATAGACAGTATGACAACATTACAATTGGTAAGTTTAGATAATGACGTGAAATATATCGCTATAAAACGTACACTTTTAGATGGAGGAATGGTGTCCATAATAATTGATGTTAGAAAATACTTTGATTCAATTATGTCAAATATACAAATGGGAACTAATGGCTATGTGGTCATAAAAGACAGCAACGGTGTAATCATTATGTATCCAAGTGATAATCAGCTGGGGCTTAATGTAATCGATGGACGACAAGAAATGTTTCCCGAAGCTGACTTATCATCATTAGTTGACATGATTGAAGAACAAAAAAAGGGAGTAAGAGGAGTAAGCGAGTATTACTCGTATTGGTGGGACAAAATTGAAGAAAACAATACCAAAGATGCTAGGGTAAAGAAAATAAGCGCATATTCACCGAGTAATTTTGGAGACTCATTTCTTATTGTCAGCACGGTTATTGACTATGATGACTTTTATATTCCTATCGCAGAAGGATATATTAAACTGACGGTTTTATTTATTGCAATATTACTTTTTATTATTGCTATTTCGATATATGTAGGACGACTTCTGATATTGAGACAACGCTACACTAAAAAAATAGAGTATCTAACGGGACTTAACACAGTGCTAGAGGAAATGCATAAAAGTGAAGAAAATATAGCTCATAGCCAAAGGCTTCAAATTATGGGAACAATGACAGGTGGAATTGCACACGAGTTTAACAATATTCTAACTCCTATATTAGGGTATGCGGACCTACTGCTTTTAGAGACCGAAGAAGGAACCGAGGTACACGAGCAAGTGGTAGAGATTCAAGATGCTGCATTAAAAGCAAAAGAGATAATACAGCAATTATCGTCAATGAGCAGAAAGAATATGGAAACGGTATATAAAAAGATATCAACTACCGATCTTATTAAAAGGGCACTTAAAATGGTAAAGTCTATTTGCCCTGACAATGTTAAATTTATACAGGATATTCATAATGATGAAGAATACATTTTGGGAAACAGAACACAGATTAATCAGGTGATTTTAAATATATCATTGAATGCTATACAAGCAATGGGGCATAAAGACGGAGAACTTAAAATTACTAGCAGTATAGTCAAAAGTGCTAACTTAAAAACGGATAAGGACAAGGAATTATGGGACAAGTATTTACTAATTGAAATAGAAGACACTGGGTCCGGTATGTCAGATGAAGTACTAAAACAGATTTTCACGCCGTTTTTTACAACAAAAACGCAGGGGAAAGGTACCGGGCTAGGGCTTGCACTTGCTGAACAGATTATTAATTCTCATAAGGGTGAAATTAATGTAACCAGCACCTTAGGAGAAGGAAGTAAGTTTATAGTTACAATTCCTGTTTTATCAAATAAGGATGAAGCATATGTGAAATCTAGAGAAGATGATAGCGCTGAAAAAATACTTTTAGTAGATGATAATGCAAAAGTGTTGTCTATGCTTGAAAAGGGATTCCTTAAAGTTGGTATAGATGTAATTACAGCGACAAACTTTGAACAGGCAAAAAATGTAGTAAATGAAGACATAGCAGTAATCGTGATGGATCAAATGATAGATGGCAGCAGTGCTATCCCATTTGCCATGCTAATAAAGGAACAGTATCCAAATCTTATTAAGATTGTAGCTGTGGATTTAGCAGATAGAGAAATAATTGAAGCAAAAACAAGGGAGATAATTGATGATTATATTGAAAAGCCTTTATCTGTAATAGAAATAATTAAGCGGTTAAGGGCAAACCTTAATAATTATTAATTCTTTGTAACTGATTATGTAAGGTTGGTTAGTTATACTTCTCATATAAAACAAGGAGAGAAGGAGGAACTGGCTATGAGTGAAATGATGCTTGCAGTTTTAGGATTTGCAGCCATATTACTAGTTATTTTATTGTTACTTAGAAATATTACTATTCCATCAATAGCATTTATTGGGGTGGGACTAGTGACCACAATTGTTCTAGTTGTTACAGGTACATTCAGTATTGCTGAAATGGGAGAGTTTGTTAAGGAAGGAGTGTCCGGAGTGCATGGCACCGCCGCGTTATTTATTTTCTCAGTGTTGTTTTTTGGCATAATGAATGACGTAGGAATGTTTGATAGGATAATTAATGCACTTGTAAAAAAAGTTGGGAACAATGTAATGGGAGTGACACTTATGACCTGCTTTATAGCAATGATAGGTCATCTTGACGGAGGAGGAGCTTCAACATTTTTAATTACAATCCCGGCTATGCTACCAATTTATAAGAAGTTAAAGATGAGAGCAACTACTCTCCTACTTATATGTGTAACGGCTATGGGTGTAATGAATTTGCTACCGTGGGGTGGGCCAACGATGAGAGCTGCAACGGTGCTCACTATTGAACCAAATGCTTTATGGCTTAGACTTATTCCTATCCAGATTGCAGGAGTATTTATAGCGATTGCGACTGCACTTTTCTGGGGACATGTTGAGAAGAAACGAGGTGCAGGAATTAATTCCACACTAGAGCTTGAAGGTTATGATCAGATAGATGAGGGCAGTGATGTAGACAAAAGTGAACTTGCTAGACCCAAATTGTTTGCTTTTAATGCAATACTCACACTTGTGGTTATAGTGTCTTTAATAGTACTATCTGATATACCGTCATACTTTATATTTATGGTAGGCTGTGCTGTGGCCTTATTAGTGAATTATTCGGGATCAAAATTGCAAAATAAAATAATCAAATCACATGCAGGATCGGCGCTAATGATGGCATCTACTATACTGGCGGCGGGAGTGTTCTTAGGAGTCCTTGAGAGCTCAGGAATTATGAATCACATGGCAACATCTATTGCGGGACTACTACCGTCAGCAATCGGCCATTTCCTACCACTTATAATTGGAGTATTATCTGTACCACTATCTATGTTCTTCTGTACGGATGCATATTTCTTTGGATTGTTACCGGTACTCATAACAGTTGGAAATGCATTTGGCGTAGATCCGGTACATACAGCAATAGCAATGGTTGTGTGTAGAAACTGTGCAACATTTATAAGCCCTGTTGTACCTGCTACATATCTTGGGATCGGTCTTGCGGGAATTGATATCAAAGACCACATAAAAAGATGCTTTGGGTGGATGTGGAATGTGAGTATAGCTTGTCTGGTAATTGGGTTGTTTACAGGTGTTATTGCTTTCTAGAATGTAGATAATTAATTCTAATATTTAAAAAAGAATTGTGCTTGATTGCACAATTCTTTTTTTAATAATAATATAATTAAACAATTTCATATTACAACAGAAACTTCACCCGTTTTAGTGTCCATTAAGCAGCCTTTAATGGTTATATCTTTAGGTATAAGTGGGTGAGTTTTAAGCGTCATAACGGATTTTTCTATTTCATCAATTTCTGAGTCGAAGCCATTAAACCAATTGACAAAATCCTTATTTCGTTTAGAAAACTCGGATATATCTTTACTTGAAACACCTCTGGAGATTAGTTTGTTTATTATATTTTTCTGAGAAATCTTACTGACGCCACAATCCGTGTGACCTATTACTAAAATATCTTTAATATCAAACTCTAACACAGCAATGAGTATGCTTCTTATGATTGTATCATTGTCATTTAGTATTACTGAACCGGCATTTCTGATTATTTTTGCATCACCATTTTTAATATTGAGGGAAGCTGTTAGTAGTTCCGTTAATCTTGTATCCATACAAGTTAATATAGCAGTTTTCCTATTAGGATATTTAGAAGTCTTGTATGGAGTGTATAGTTCATGGGTTACAAAGTATTTGTTATACATTATCAATTCTTCAATCAATTAGTAATCCTCCTTATGCTTATTATGTTAGATTATTTATAACAAATGATTCTTACAACCTATGTATACAAAACTTAATATTTATTAATTCTAGGCAAGCCAAATCTCTCTCTAATTTTATACAGTATTAGAGCTGTGGATCGAAGTTAAGTATTTGAGTAAGGTTACAAGTGTTAATACAAAGAAATATACCCCAACGGGTACAAAACACATATGAAAAAAGACAATAACCCCTTTCGGGTATAAAATATATCCCAGACATTGACATTATACCCGAAAGGGAGTATCATAATTATATGAATATAATTGGTGAATTTGTAAAACAACAAAGAAAAGAAGTGGGATTAACACAAGAAGAATTTGCAATGCGGTCAGGTTTAGGCTTACGCTTTGTTAGAGAGTTAGAGCAAGGCAAAGAAACAGTGCGTATGGATAAGGTCAATCAAGCACTTGCAATGTTTGGTATGGAAGCAGTTCCCGGAAGGAGAGAAAAATAATGGAGGTAGAGTATAGAACGGGCTATGTTTTCATACAGAATGCTTTTGCAGGTGTGATAAGAGAGACAGATGCCGGATATTCATTTGTCTATGATGAAGATTACATACAATCAGAAAATCCATGTGCGGTTAGCCTTACAATGCCAATCGACAAAAGAGAGTATGTTTCCACAACACTCTTTTCCTTTTTCGATGGATTAATTCCAGAAGGTTGGCTACTTGAAGTTGCAAGCAGGAATTGGAAAATTGAACGAAGTGACAGATTTGGATTACTTCTGTCAGTTTGTCGTGATTGCATAGGAGATGTGAGTATAAGAAATGAGGTTAGTGTATGAAATGTTTGTATTGTGGCAAGTCAATCAATGGCACTGCTTCTGAAGATGAATTAGCTAGTGAGTGGCACCAAAGATGTGTTAAGGAGTTTTTTGGAACTAGCAATATGCCACGTATTGAAATTAGTGATGCACAGATTGAAGATATTGCAAGACTATATGTTGAAAAAGGATATACGGTCACTGGTGTACAAAAGAAGCTTTCACTTCATCTAACAGACGAGAAAGAAACGAGACTTACAATTGTTGATTATCCGACCGGCTACATTCTCAAACCACAAACAGAGGAATTTGAGGGGCTGCCTGAAGCTGAGGCATTGTGTATGAGATTGGCAAAAGTTACCGGAATTGCAGTTGTAGATTTTGGTTTGATTAAGATGAATTCTGAGACTCGAAAGCTTGCATATATAACCAAGCGCATAGATCGTAAGAGTACAAATGAAAAAGACAAGAGAATAGTACAAGAGTTTGCGATGGAAGATTTTTGCCAATTGACAAATAGGTTGACACAAGATAAATATAGAGGTTCATACGAAAGATGCATAGAGGTAGTAAGGAAGTATTCAAACAGATTAGGACTGGATATGTCGGAAATTTTCATGAGAATAGTATTTTTTTACGTTACCGGAAATTCAGATATGCATCTTAAGAATTTTTCTATGATAGAAAATGAGCCCGGATCTAGAGAGTTTGCTTTGTCCAAAGCATATGATTTGCTCCCGGTTAATGTGGTAATGCCGGAGGACAATGAAGAATTAGCACTTACTCTTAATGGTAAAAAACGTAATATTACTAAACGTGATTTCTTACGACTAGCAAAAAAATGCGAGTTACCGTGAAAAGCAGGAGAGAATATTATATCGAAGATAGTCTCAATGGAACAAAGGTATTTGAATATGTGTGATGAATCTTGGATGTCGGATAAAGTGAAGGCTGATATGAAGTCACTAATCGAAAGAAGGATGAATAATCTAAAACAGTACTAGATAAATATACACAGACCCTGTTTCAGCAAATATAATCAGCTATCAAAGAAAAAGACACTTTCATACCTAGCATATGGAAGTGTCTTTTTGTTACCGAAAAGACATATTTACAGAGCATTAAAAATAAAAAGTTAAGAATATAAGAACAAAACCATGCATACGCCAACATTTATCAAGGAGCTAAATAAGTTTTATAAATTATAATAATTTCAAACAGACCTACATATTGCATTTAAATTGAAAACGATTTAATTAATTGTAAAAAACGTGAAAAAATAAGCAAAACAACAAATAAATAAAATAAATGTCGGAATTATAACACGTATTGACAATATAAACGAACGGGTGTAAGATAATAATATCGAAAAAGCAATAAAAACATTTGAAGGTTTGTCGAACTGTTCAACCAGATTAGATTTGACAGGAGGAAGTAATGGGAAATTTGGAAAACAAAATGGCTGAGAAAGGGGTTAACCCCAAAGTAGTTGATGAGGTAGTTGCAGTTGCTAAGAGAATGGATGAAAAGGGACTTGTAAATTCTTTTGCAGGTAATATCTCAGCAAAAAAAGATGGAAAAATATATATTACACCAACGGGACAAAATAAAGGACTTTTAACGCCGGATAAGATTGCTGTTGTAAATAAAGATGGCGAACGAATCTGGGGAATGAAGGAAACATCTGAAATAATAATGCATACGATGGCATATGATATATGTGAGCAAAACGGATGGAATGTTTCTGGAGTTGTGCATAGCCATTCGAGGATTATGACAGCATTTTCCATGGCTTGTATGGATATTGAGACAGAGTGTTTGCCTGAAATGATGGGGAACTTCCATATGATTCCATGTGTACCATATGGAGCACCGGGAACAAAATATATATTAACAATGGCAGAGCCATATTTAGCAGAGGGCTATAGAATAGTTCTTTTGGGCAACCATGGTAGCCTTGCGGTTGGAACAACGGTAGAGGAAGCAATGAACGTGGTTGAAGCGTGTGAGTCTATAGCTGAGCAGGTTTTGATTACAAAGTACATTTTAAAAAAAGAAGCACCTTTGCATGCAGATGAAGTAATGAAGTTTTTCGATATATATAAAGAAAATAGAGAGCATAGGAAACTAAGATGATGTAACAATTGGAGGGAGATATGAGCGAAGATTCTATATTAGAAAGTCGAAAAAATTATCAAAGAAACAAAATGATGAATATAATACGTTCACATAAGAATATATCACGAAATGATGTTAAGAAGATTTCAGCATACAGCATGACAACAGTGCTTAGCAATGTAAATGAAATGATTGAAGATGGCTTTGTTATAGAAGAAGAATGTGATGATTCAAGGGTGGGAAGAAAGCCGATATGGTTGAAAATCAATCCGGATGGTGGCTATTTTATCGGAGTAGAATTTAATCGTAATCGGATACATTGTGTCGTTTTGGATTTTACAGGTGTAGTAATACATAAGCAAGCAATAGAGATTGATTCCAAAAGTAAAAATTCGAAAAAAATACTCATATTTATAAAATCTATTATTAGTGGAGCATTTGATTTCCTTGAAGAAAAGAGAGACAAGGTAATAGGCATTGGTATAGGAGTTCCAGGTTATAATGATATTAAGAATGGAATTTCAATATCCTATAACCATATTAAAGGTTGGGAGAACATTCCGGTAAAAAGCATAATTGAAAAAGAATACCATATACCTTGCTATATGGATAACAATGTTAATGTGATGATTTATGCATATAAATGGCTTATATATAACGGACATTGTGAAGACATGCTCTTCGTGTCAATTAGAACCGGTGCAAGAGTAATGCCAATCATAAATAATCAGCCGGTTAGCAGTACGTGTGGATTCCCGGGAGAATTAGGACATGTACGTATAAGAGGAGGCAGCAGACTTTGTGCTTGTGGTCGGTATGGGTGTCTAAATTCGGAGATTTCTGACGTAGCTATTGTTAATAAGATTTTAGATGGAATAAGACTAGGTAGATTTAGAGAAATTAATGAGCAGAACAAAGAGATAACCATGCAAAGTTTTATAACTTCAGTGTTGAACGGTGATGCTGATTCTATTAAGCTAGAAAAGCAAATTGCAAAATACTTAGGTGAAACGCTAGGGATGTTGGTTAACATTTTTGCACCAAAGCATGTAGTACTTTATGGAGACTTGATGGAGATAGGAGAGTTGTTTTTAGAGGATGTAAGGCAGTGGGTGGATTTTAGCACTATAGAAGAAAATATTAGGGAACTGAATATTTCGGCATCTCAGTTTGACAGGCATCTTGGAGCGATGGGGGCGGCATCACTAGTAATGCAGGAAGCTTTTCCATTTGCTGAAGAGAAGATGTAAGAGATGCAGTAGGGATTCGTTTGAGGAAATAGTATGAACAAGAAATTGATAGGTATCGACGTGGGGGCAAGTGGCGGTAAGATGGCATGGGGAGAGTTTGATGGCATAAAGATGAATGTCATTGAATACATTAACTTTGCTAATCGACCAGTTGACATTGGAAGTGCATTATATTGGGATGTATTTTCAATTTATAATTCTATTATTGATGGTATAACATATTTCAATGCTAAATACGGAGAGGCAGATACAGTTGCGATTGACACATGGGGAGCAAGTTTTGGACTGCTTGATGTACAAGGTCGATTGCTTGAGCCAGTATATCATTACCGTGATAGACGAACGGAAAAAACGATTAACGATATGGAAAGTGTTATGAGTGCGTATGAGCTATTTCAATTAACGGGGTGCCAGTGTAACAGAACCTATACATTGCCACAGTTGTTTTCATATAAAACATCAAATGAAAAAGTGTTAGATAACGCAGAAAACATGTTACTGCTTCCAGATTTGCTCAGTTACTTCCTTACGGGTGTAAAGTCTACGGAACAAACAATTGCAGGAACTAGTTGCATGATGGAGAGTAGTCAGGAAGAATGGAGTAGCGAGGTTATAGAGCGGATTTCAATTCCAAGTAGAAATTTCACTGACATTACTGCTCCGGGGACGTATAAAGGACCTCTGGCAGATAGGCTTAAGATGTTGACAGGAATGAAAACAACGAAGGTGGTTGCAACAGTTGGACATGATAGTGCTTCAGCAGTTGCTGCAATTCCAAATTTCGGCGAAGGACAGTTATACATTAGCATAGGCACAAATATAAGTATAGGAATAGAGAGTAGTAGATGTATTCTCACAAAGGAAGCATATGAAGAGGGTTTTAAGAATACGGCAGGTATAGATAAGAGTAAGATTATATATAGAGATTTTTCAGCTAGTTGGCACATAAACGAATTTATCAGAAGCAAAAATGATTTAGGAATCAAATATAATCATAGACAATTAATTGAACTTGCGAAACAGGCAAATAAAGGGGTCCCTTGGTTTGATGTCGAGGCACAGGAGTTTAATAATGCAGGCGGAGACTTTTGTGACAAGATGAACGCTTATTTTAGACGAACAAGACAAAGGGAACTTCATGAAGACAAGGATTTCATAAGAAGCATTTATGAAAGTATAGCTTTAAAAGTACAACATTATGCTCTAGCATATGATAAATTGAATGTTTCAATTGAGAAGATAAGTGTTATAAGTGGGGCTGTTCGTAATGAGTTACTAATGCAATTGATTTGTAATTTTCTAAATAGGGACATATGTGCAGGGATGGAATATGCAACATTAAATGGCAATTTGCTGACACAACTTTATGCCGAAGGAGAGGTTGGTACAGTAACCGAAATGAGAAGTCTAGCAGATAAAACCTTTGTGATGAAGGAATACAGACCGGAAAGCCAACGATTTTGGAGGGAAGCAGTAAGCAAGTATGAAGATATTATGACAGAAGTTTAGAAATTGATTTTTTAGATTCGGCCGGATCTTAGAAATAAATATCACCAATTAGTCATTTGAAAGTGTAATTTAAGGCTTAGTTTAAAGGAGGGAATAATGAAGAGAAGATTTTTAAGTGTACTGCTTAGTGTAGTAATGATTGCAGCCATGCTGGTCGGGTGTGGCGGACAAGAAAGTAACGATAGTGGAGACAAAGAAGAAACAACGTCAGATGATAGTGCATCAGGTGATACAACAGTGTCATTGTGGACATGGTCACCGATTACGCGTACAGCAGAAAAAATGATTTCAGCATTTGAGGAAGCAAATTCCGGTATCAAAATTGATTACACGAACTATAATTATAATCCGGAATATCTGCAAGCACTTTCTGCGGCCTCGGCATCAGATAATTTACCGGATATTGTTGCATTGCAGCCAGGATCTTTAACACAGACATATTCGGACTATTTAATTGACTTATCACCATATGCCAAAGAAGAGTGGGGTGATGATTGGACATCAGTATATGACAATATTACGCAAAGCCAATTAACACTTGGAAATGCAGATGGCGATGAGAGTCATTATATACTCCCAATCGAGACACAGGATATTTATGTAGAGTATAACAAAGCACTTTTTAAAGAATTAGGACTTGAGGCACCAAAGACATATGATGATTTAGTTGAAGTGTCAAAGAAGCTTAGAGATGGTGGATATGCACCGTTGTTCTTTGGTGGAGCTGATGGATGGCAGCATGTAAATCTACTGATAATGTGTACATCACAAATCAGCGATACCTTATTTGAGGAATGTCAAACAGGTCAAAAAGAATGGACTAGTCCTGAAATGGAAAAGGCTATGACTAATTACTTAAAGTTGTTTGAGGATGGAGTTATGCAAGATGGTGCATTGTCTTCAACAAGTTATAGCGATGGAACAACATTATTCCTTGCAGGACAAGCAGGAATGATGCTTCTCGGATCATGGTGGGCACAAGAATATACAGCAGATGATGTATCGGATGCAGTTGCAAATTGGGATTATGATTACTTCTACTTACCGGCAATTTCTGATGATGTTAGTGATTCTAAGCCAATAGGTGGAGTTGATTTTGGATATGGGATCACAAAAAATTGTAAAGACCCAGAAGCAGCTTGGAAAGCTTTAGCTAGCTTTGCAGCAGGTGAAGGTGCACAGGAGATTGCAAATGATATGAATAACCATTTGTCATACCCTGGTATAGAGCCTGATGAATCCGCAATGGTAGAAAGAGATGGACTTCAGGCAGCGGTTGATGAATTTAATAAATCCGGAAAGGATATTGCCGGCGGACTTGTAAACCAGAGAGTTGGAGCTCCAACGGTTGAAACAGCTATTCAAGAAGCAATGCAAGGTCTAGTAGGGGGAACCTATACAGTAGAACAGGCAGCACAACACATTCAAGATGCACAGGATGCATTATAAAATATGATTTATGAAGGGTGGAGAGGACTGTTATCAGTTCTCTCTATCATATAAAAGAGGAGAAGAACGCTATGGCTGATATTGCAAAAGTGAGGACTAAGAAAAGAGTAAAACCCAATTTTGCCGGTTATCTATTTATTTTACCGGCTATGTTTTTCTTTTGTGCTTACATTTTATATCCAATAATATTTATCGTCAAGAACAGCCTGTTTAAATGGGCGACATTGAGCAGTATGGATTTTGCCGGTTTAGCGAATTACGTATCACTTCTAAAAGATAGTGTTTTTTTTGTGTCGATTAAAAACGCGTTAGTATGGATTGCAGTTACAGTTCCAATACAGGCATGCCTGGGATTTGTTCTAGCATATGCGATAGAAGAGAGAATCAAAAGTCGAAAAGCTAATGGAAAAGCTGTTTCAAAGACGTTTTTTAGAACATTGTTTTTTATACCGGTCGTAACATCCGTTACAGTAGTTGCTATTATTTTTAGCAAAATTTTTCAACCATATCAAGGGATAATAGGACATTACCTAAATCAATGGTTCGGATTATCCAGTACGATCAATGTTCTTGGAAACAGCAAGGTGGCGCTTTTGGGTATAATCCTAGCGAATATTTGGGAATGGACGGGATGGTCCATGATTATGTATGTAGGGGGAATTTCACAGATACCTGAAGACCTTAAAGAAGCTGCGAAGATTGATGGGGCTAATACCTGGCAGGAAATTCGTCATGTCTTTATTCCGTCACTTAAATCGGTACATAAATCACTTCTTATGTTGGGAATTATTGGTTCTCTTCAAACATATGCACTGATTAATGTTATGACAGGTGGAGGGCCAAATCACGCAACGGAAATGCCGGGAACATATATTTTTATTAAAGGATTCACAGAAAATCAGATGGGATATGCATGTGCGATATCGGTGGCAATTCTACTATTTGCACTAATACTTACATTTATACAAGTGAAGTTTTTAGGTTCAGGTGATTTTATGCATGAAGGAGAAGAGTAATTATGAACGGTAAATTAAAAAGAAAACATGAACAAAAGAATAGAATGTGGTATGTGTTCTTAATAATTTGCGCAATTGTAACATTGATTCCTCTTGTATATGCGCTAAGCCTTTCTTTTAGAACACAAAATTCAATTTTCAGTCCGAGTCTGTTTGTTACAGATTTGACATTCGGAAATTATGTTAAAGCGTTGAAAGATAATCCTACTATTATAAGTAATTTTATTTCAAGCCTGGTTATTGCATTAACGTCTACGTTAGTAACGGTTATTTGTTCGTCTATGGCGGTTTATGGATTTTCTAGAAAGAATGTGTATGGGAAAATTTTCATGTATAACGTTATTCTTTGTACATTGATGGTACCAATTAGTGCACTTGTAATTCCAATTACACAGCTAAATAGCAGGATGGGATTGCTCGATAATTATTTCGGACTTATATTTCCTTATATCGCGCTTAATATACCTTATGCAGTTACAATTTTGCAAGGTTTTATGAGAGGTATTCCGCATGAACTGGAAGAGGCGGCGTGTTTGGACGGATGTAATACTGTGCAGTTGTATACAAGGATTGTAATGCCAATGCTAAAGCCAGGTATAATTGTTGTTTCTATTTGGACATTTCTAACCTGTTGGAATGAATTTTTCTTAGCGTTGTGTACAATGACATCGGCAACAACCAAAACACTGCCTTTGATTGCACAACAGTATAAAGGGGTTTATAATAGTCAGCCTGGTATTTTATTTGCTATTTTGATAGTAATTACTATTCCGATGATAATTTTTTACATAATAGTTCAAAAGCATTTTGTAAAAGGTATGACATCAGGTGCGGTGAAAGGTTAGGTATATTTTATGAGACTCTGGAATAAGAAGGATAATGCGCCCAATCAAGCATTGGAAGGAATTGTTTTAGCTAACCCGGACAAATATACAAGGCTTTCTTCTAAATATGGATATGGTCTATATAGGAAAAATTTACCATCTAATCAAGTTAGAATTATTATAAATGGTGGCGGTGGATATGGACCGATGTGGTCGGGCCTTGCGGATGACAACCTTGCGGATGCAATGGTGCACGGTGAATTTGATAGTGCACCAAATGCATATGTTTTGTATGAAATGGCAAAAGAAATAGATTGTGGATATGGGGTTTTGTTTTTAACCAACCACTTTATGGGAGATTACCTAAATAATGATATGGCGGTTGAGCTCTTGGAACATGATGGAATCTTGGCGAGGGCATGTTATATTTCTGATGATATTTTGAGTGCTAAAGGTGAGGATAAGGAGCAAAGAGGAGGTCTTCACGGTATAGGTCAAATATGTAAAATCGCTGCCAATGCAGCAAAGAAGAAGTTGAGTTTGGAAGAAATTTATACTCTAGTTGAGAAGGCCAATGAACGTTTGCGTTCCGTAACGGTAAATATAAGAAATAAAAATATGTTTTTTGGTGAGGGTTTCTCAGGTGAACCTGCTGTTATGACAATGAAATATAGTACGGTTGCTAAAATGATAGAGGTAGCAGACAGTATATTACTTAAGGAAATGAAAGAATGGAATAAAGATTCATTTTACATTTCTATTAACGTCCATTGTAGTGTTGGACATACGGAAAGCTTCATTATTTTAAACGAGGCCGTTACACAGTTGAAACAAAAAGGTATAGAGGTTCATGGATGTGCAGTAGGGACTTATTTTGATGTTTTTAAAGGAAGTGGGTGTATGATTAGTTTTCTCGCATGTGATGAGGAATTGCAAAAATATCTTTTTCCTGTTGCGGGATATAATTTCACACTATAAGGTGATTATGTGAATTATTTATATGTTGAGTTAAATCAGAAAATGTTCATTAATGCAGCGATATATATTATTGAGCAAGAGGCATATCTTACTGAGATAGATTCAGTAATTGGTGATGGAGACCATGGCATAGGCATGAAAAGAGGATGGATGGCGGTACACAAGCTTCTATTATCTAAAGAATATGAATATACAGATGACTTGTGTTATGACGTTGGTTTGGAATTGTTAAAAACTATGGGAGGAGCTTCGGGAGTGATTTTCGGCACGATGTTTGTTGGTGGAATAAAAAAATTACCCCATGAGAATCGGGTCAACACAAATATGTTGTACGAGTACTTTTGCGAAGGAGAAAAAGCGATTGAGCATAGAGGAAAAGCAAAAGTGGGATACAAAACTATGTTAGATGCACTGTGGCCAGCGTGTAAAGCGATGGAAGAAGCAATAGATGAGTCTGACGATATATTAAATTTTTTTCAAAAGGCATACTTTGCAGCAAAGAAAGGTGCTGATGAAAGCAAAAAAAATGTTTCGAGAACAGGCAGAAGCAAAAATTTCAGAGATAAAACAATAGGATTATCCGACCCGGGGGCAATTTCTACAAGTTTTATATTTAAATCTTTTTACGAAACAATAAAAAATAATAAGAGGTAGAAAAATGTTAGAAAAAGTTAGTACAATCCTGCAAATGGCAGATAAATGTAATACTTCAGTGATTGCTTTTATATGTATAGATTATAGCATGGCGTATTCTGTGGTAAAAACGGCGGAGAAGACAAATACCCCAGTTATAGTAATGCTTTTACCGGAGCATGTGGAGCAAAATAATGTCTTGAACGTAAGTGGTTTTGCGCAAATGGTAAAGGAATTAGCAGCTAGCGTAAAAGTACCGATAGGGCTTCATTTGGATCATAGTTATGAGTATGGTTCGATTATTGCGGCTATTAAGGGCGGATTCAATTCAGTCATGATAGATGCATCAAAATATGGACTTGAGCAAAATATACAATTGATAAAAAAGGTTGTGGAAACGGCACACATTTTGGGCGCGGATGTTGAAGCGGAGCTTGGACACGTGGGACTTGCAGAAGACTGTGCAGGAGAAAACTGTGATTATTATACAAATGCAGAGTCAGCAGAAAGATTCTGTATGGAAACGAATTGTGATTCATTAACGATTGCTATAGGGAGTGCACATGGTGTCTATAACGAGACACCTCATCTAGATATATCAAGATTGGAAGAAATAAATCAGGCGACAGATGTTCCTCTTGTTCTGCATGGAGGAAGTGGTATTCCACATGAACAGCTGGAAATTGCATTTAGTAAAGGTATAAATAAGTTTAATGTAGGAACTGAGTTTTTAGGTGTCTATTATGATGCGGTTGAAGATTATATACATAAAAATGAAGGCGATGGAAGGCCTTTAAAGATGTTGGAAGTTCCAAAGTTTGTTCAGGAAAGATTATGTAGTTATCTTGAAGAGAAATTAAAGCTTTCAAAATTTTAAATACGGCAATATTAATCAGATAACTAAGGAGGATACAACAATGGGAAAATCAAGATTAGTAGGAGACTATCCGGTAATAGGTATCAGACCAACGATAGATGGAAGAAGAGGACCGTTAAAGGTTCGTGAAAGCCTGGAAGAACAAACAATGAATATGGCAAAAACCGTTAAAAAGCTCTATGAAGAGAACTTAAGATATTCAAACGGTGAGCCTGTTAATGTAATAATTGCGGACACGACAATAGGAAGAGCCGGAGAGACAGCAGCTTGTGCGGACAAGTTCAAGAAGTCAGGAGTAGATATTACACTTACGGTTACACCATGCTGGTGCTATGGGTCAGAAACTATGGATATGGACCCGCTTACAATCAAAGGTGTATGGGGACTAAATGCAACCGAAAGACCGGGAGCTGTTTATCTGGCATCAGTACTTGCGTCACATGCGCAAAAGGGACTTCCCGCATTTGGAATATATGGACATGACGTTCAAGAAGCAACAGATACGTATATATCTGATGATGTTATTGAAAAGCTGTTAAGATTTGGAAGGGCTTCAGTTGCAGCTGTTACTATGAGAGGAAAGTCTTATCTTCAAATAGGCTCTATATGTATGGGAATCGGAGGCTCTATTATTGATCCGGCATTTATTGAAGAGTACCTAGGTATGCGCGTTGAATCTGTTGATGAGGTTGAAATCATCCGCCGTATGACTGAAGGAATCTATGATGAAGTGGAGTTTCAAAAAGCGCTTTCATGGACTAAAGAAAAGTGCGTAGAAGGATTTGATAAAAATCCTGAAGAACTACAAAGAACTCGTGATGAAAAAGATCAGGACTGGGAATTTGTTGTAAAGATGATGTGTATAATAAAAGATCTTATGAATGGGAACCCGAACTTGCCTACAGGTTGTGAAGAAGAAATGGTAGGACATAATGCAATAGCTGCAGGATTCCAAGGACAAAGACAGTGGACTGATTTCTATCCAAATTGTGATTATCCTGAAGCGCTTCTTAATACTTCATTTGATTGGGACGGTGCAAGAGAGCCATATATCCTTGCTACAGAGAATGATGTATTAAATGGTCTTGGAATGTTGTTTGGAAAGCTTCTTACCAATACACCACAAATGTTTTCGGATGTTAGAACTTATTGGAGTCCTGAGGCAATTGAGAAGGCAACGGGATATAAGATAACCGGTAAGGCAAAAGAAGCAGGTGGAATCATACACTTAATCAATTCAGGGGCAACTTGCCTTGATGCTACGGGTGAAGCAAAAGATACAAATGGTAATGCTATAATCAAACCATGGTATGATGTTACAGATAAAGATCAAGAGGCAATAATGAAAGCAACAACATGGAATCCTGCTGATAATGGATATTTCAGAGGAGCAGGATACTCATCAAGATTTGTGACAAAGGCTGAAATGCCTGTAACCATGATGAGACTTAACCTTGTAAAAGGATTAGGGCCGGTGGTGCAGATAGCTGAGGGATGGACAGTAGAACTTCCGGATGAAGTAACAGATTTATTGTGGAAGAGAACAGATTATACATGGCCTTGTACATGGTTTGCACCTAGGGTAACAGGAGAAGGAGCATTTAAGACGGCTTATGAGGTAATGAATAACTGGGGAGCCAATCATGGAGCTATAAGTTATGGTCACATAGGAGCGGATTTGATAACAATGTGCTCAATGCTTCGTATACCTGTATGTATGCATAATGTCGAAGATGGCAAAATGTTTAGACCAAGTGCATGGAATTCATTTGGAATGGATAAAGAAGGCCAGGACTACAGAGCGTGTCAGGCATATGGACCTCTTTATAAAACAATACGATAGATGTTGGAATTCTCTTTAGAAAGATGTTCAAAGCAATTATAGGCGCGGATATCTAAGTTTAATTCTTTGCATATCAGTGGCTTTTCATTCAACTATCTTTTAACAACAGACTGCTTTAACACTTTCGATGCTGCGACAGCTATAAAAAGAGAAGTATCTATGCAATTAATAAGACAGATGATTGGATAAAATCAATTAGGGTCTACTTCCCCAAAGAGATTAGCAATCATCTGTCTTTAGTTAAACCTAACAAAGAAATCAAGAAATGTCAAGCAAAACCAAAGATCAGAAATCACATGAAAGTGAAGTAAAACAGAGCTCTAGTAAAAAGTACTTGTATAAAGAGATATAACCTGTCTTTGGTATCAGACATTAAAAAATGGTGATAACTAAGTAAAAATCAAACGGCTGCCAATAGAACGGTAGTCGTTTTTAATGTGAAATATTTGCTATAGCTTGTTGTTGAA
>JBKEBP010000031.1:0-1785 GCA_047973235.1 Suipraeoptans sp.
TTTTGCCAACATCCCTAACACGCAATAAGAGAATTAGCTATTATTGTCCTCGTTGAAACAACAGAGGAAAAAACAAATGAGAAATGAAATCGCAGGTAAAAGATTAATCCGTGTTCCTGAAGTTCTTAGAAGAGTCGGATTTAGTCGAACCACAATGTATGAGCTTATTAAGGAAGGCCGATTCCCGGATAAGGTAATCATAGGGGCAAGATCTGTAGCCTTTGTGGAAAGTGAGATTGATGCATGGATTGAAAATACTATTTCAGATTCATGCAGAAAAAATAAATAACATAAAAGAGGAAGCGAAAATGAAAGTGCAAGAAATAGAAATAAATGTTAGCAATGATGATACAAAATACTTTGTTCTGAAAAGCGGGGAAGACTATGACTACTATTTGCGATGTATGCATGAGTATATGGGGGAAAGATTCTATCATAACCTTGAAGACGATGATTATATGGAGGGTGTTTTAAAATCAATAATAGAGAATGGTAAGAAAGATTTTAATGAGTTCTTGAAAAAACATAAATATAAAGCATCGATTAAAAACGTATATTTTGATGAAGTGCTTGTCAACCTGAGGCAGATACATCATGTGATGAGTCACTATATTTTATATACATAATCGCAGGCGTCATCTATTCGGCCCCGCAAGGGGCTAATACCAAACGAGATGAATAAAATAAGCATTTAATTATGAGGATATAAACATGGCTAAAGAAAATATTATTGAAAATAAATCAACAGAACTGTTTTATGATCTTGCTTGTAGATCGTTTTCCGCAAGTTGGAATATGTTTATGGAAGTTAATGGCGATGGAGATGCCAATGACTATCTGGATGATCCGGATTTTATGAGTTCCTTTATTATTTATGTGATTGACCATATTCAGAATAACTTTGAGAGATTTACCACGCAAGAAGGAAACTGTGGTGATATTAATCAGGTCAACTTTGAACAAGTAGCAGCCCTGCTGGTAGGGTATTCAGAAAACTTTAGAAAGTAAGAACTAATCTTGCCCCGCAAGGGGCTAACTATAAACAAAAGGAAAAACAGATGAAGAATGATATGTCAGTAATCGTAAGTATGTTATGTGAAAAAACACCTAAAGTAATGAATCTTATCCAAGAGAGTTTGGATATATTTATCGCATTAAGAGGTAGCTCTATCGAAGTAATCATGAATGATAAGGCCTTGTTAGATGATTTAAATCGTTATGTAAATGTGACACTGTATGATGAGTTAGATCTGGAATATGGTTCTGTTATCATCAATATCGTTTATAACAACTAATTATTTTTAATAACTATCAACATAACAAAAGGATTAAAGATGAAAGAGATTATATTGAACAGCTATGATAAAACAAAAAATGAACTCATTGCTAACATATTACAAGGGTTCTGTGATGAGATATATGCTATTTACGAAAAAGATCCTGAAACAGCAATCTCGATTTTGAGTTGGGGGAAATATTCAGAAGTTATTTATGATGTATTGATAACTCGTGAGATAATGAAATACTCTATTAAAAATAATACATATGATATCGATAAAAATGATTTGAAGGAAGAGATTTTACATTGGCATCTGGAGCATATCATTGAACTCGCGTTTAAGAATATAAATCAGGATGAAAATCAAGACCCTGTTTATTGGAAGTTAAAAATGACAGTGATGTGATATAAAAATACGAAGAATATTCCCTCGTGTAGAGGGAAATAATCCTGTAATGAAACGGAGATAACCAATATGATTGATGAATTCCATGTTATGTATATGT
>JBKEBP010000058.1:0-9766 GCA_047973235.1 Suipraeoptans sp.
AAGACCCGGAATTTTGTTTGTAGGTTTCATATGTGAAAGATTGTACACTCACATGAGAATGCTTATACAGGGATTTATGCGAAAAGTGTGTTGAACTGGATCCAGTGGTCAAAGGAGGAAAATATGAGAAAAAAAAATTGGATTATAAGATTGAATGTGCATAATATCTTCCTGTTGTTGCTCACTATCTCGGTTGTGTTTGGAAATAGACTGCCGGGAATCACAATCCCGGGAATAGGATTTTTGTTTCCAATTCGAATTATAACAATTGTATATCCATTACACCTTTTGCGAACAAATAGAGCTCTTGACGTAGATTCGTTTAGGAAACAGCCAAGGTATGTCTATTCATTGCTGATGGTAGTTCTATTTCTCTTTATTGGTAGTGCGCCTGTTTTATGGACGAATTCAATATCAGAGTTTTTGAGTGGATTTCTTATGTATTACACACAGTTCATGACACTAATAATCGGTCTTGCTGAAATAAGAGATAAGAAAGATGTTGATTTTGTGCTGAAGATGATGCTTTTGTGTTCGATAATTATCGGAAGCATAGGGCTCTATGAAAGTTTTTCAGGAAACTCTGTTTTTGAAGTTACATATGATTATTACTTGTCAACATATAATAGTATTGGTCTTATGCGCCCCAGATCTATCTTTTACAATACAAATAATTACGCATTTTACTTTTCACTGGTGCTTTGTTTATTATGGAGTAAGTATAAGAACAATCGCTTTGCATCAATATTGTTATTTGTATTTTGTGGTTTGAATGTTTTTTTGACAGGTTCTCGCCTAAGTCTTTTAGTTCTGCTTGTTATAATAGCAATTGATTTTCTATTCTATTCAGAGGGGAAAAAAAAGCTTGGATATCTAGTGATTGCTTGCATTGTTGTGATTGCGGTTGGAGAACAGATATTTGGCTCTGAACTTTTTACAAATCACATTGAAATCGCCGATGAAGATAGATTACCCATTTGGAGAGCCACTATAGCAGCAATCCATAAGACGTTTTGGATGGGCGGAGGTTTTGGCTCAGCTGTTACACTTAGTGGAGGATCTCCTCACAATCTTGCATTGGAATGGATATTAGATTGTGGTATAATTCCAGTGATTATATTCATAATTTGGCTTTTGTGGATTACCACTGGTTTTATTAGGGATAAATACAAATTTGGAGTGATGTTCTGTATCGCGTTTGCGCTATCTACTATAGGTCCTTCATCATTACAAGGTTATTATTTTATTTGGTTCGGATTTGCACTGATGATAAAGGATTCATGTTTTGTGACAAGAAAAAATACCAAGTTTCGAAAAAAATTATGAGGGTTAGCGTTATATGGAGAAGAAAAAATCAATTATATCACATTTTGCAACGCTTGCCTCTGGTACAATTATTACAATGATAATTGGTGTGCTGACAACACCGATTATTACGCGATTAGTCGATCCAGAGCAGTATGGACAGTTATCTATTTTTAATTTGTATTTATCAATGGCTGTACTGGTTCTTTGCCTTGGTTTAGATCAGTCCCTTGTTCGCTATTATTATAAAAATGATTCCATCGGATATAAATCCAGCTTGTTACGAAAATGTTGTTTCATTCCGATAGGAATATCAGTTCTACTTTGCATCGTTTTCTTTTTGCTATGTTGGAAAAATATTATAAAATTTGAATTTGATATAATAATAACTTTTTTTCTGTGCATTTGCATTGTATTGGATTTATTTAGCAGATTTGCTTCATTACTGGTACGACTCCAGTACGATAGCAAAACATACTCCTTTATAAAAATTGCCAGAAAGTTATCTTATGTGGCTTTAGCAATACCAGCTGTTTATTTATTTCAAGGCTGCCATCTCTTGGCACTAGTAATTTGTGTACTGATTTCTATTATAGTAGAAGTGTTGATAGGAGTAATCCGCGAGAGAAAGATTTGGATGAACTTCGACAAGGAAGATTCACTAGATTTGCGGTCATTGGTGAAGTATGGATTGCCTTTTATTGTTTCAATGGGTCTTTCAACAGTGTTTCAGAGTATTGATAAAATTTCATTGAATCAATATGGAACATATGTGGATGTTGGCATATACTCAAGTGCAATGTCTCTGATTAATGTATTCGCTATTCTACAGTCAACGATCAACACACTGTGGACGCCGATGGCTGTGGAGCATTATGAGCAAAAACCTGATGATCGGGAATTTTATGCAAGGGCAAACACTTACGTAACAATCCTGATGTTTTTTGTGGGTCTTTGTTTGATACTTGTCAAAGATGTATTTGCTCTTCTTTTGGGTGAAAAATACAGACTGGCCGCATATATCATTCCTTGCTTGGCTTTTCATCCGATTATGTACACAATATCGGAAACAACAGTGAACGGGATTGTTTTTGCGAAAAAAAGCAGCTATCATATTGTCGTTGGTCTGCTTTCGTGCGTTGTGAATATCGTTGGAAACACAATATTGGTTCCGATTTACGGTTGCAAAGGAGCAGCAATATCGACAGGTATATCATACATAGTCTTCTTTGCTGTCAGAACATTTTTATCGGTCAAGTGTTATAAAGTTGATTACGGGATTGGCAAAATAGCTGTTTTGACATGCATTGTCTTTGCATATGCGCTTTACAATACTTTTGTCAAGTTTAATGTGTTGAGTGTAGTCGGATATTGTATATGTAGTTTAACGATGTTTATGATGTACAAAAAAGATATTCTTTGCGGATTAAGTGAGATAATCGAATTTGTAAAAAATAAGTTATCGAAGAATGGGGAAAGATGACATGGGTGAAATTAAAAATATAGGTTTGGTATCTACTTGGCTTCATAGAGGCGCTACGTATGTTACTATAAATTACGCGAAGCTGTTTCAGCCGAAAATGAATGTATTCGTTTTCGGAAGAGGTGGAGAATACTTTGACGAGACGTTGATTGTAGATGGCGTTAATGTCCACAAAGGGGCTAGAATTGACAGTAAAGACGGTGTCAATCCGAAGGAAATCGTAAAGTGGATTTCTGACAACCATATTGATGTGGTAATTTGGAATGAACAAAGAGATGTAACCGCCATTTGCTATGCAAAAAAGGTTGTTCCTTCGGTGATGCACGGTGCTTACATTGACTATTATCGAGAGGACACAGTGGAATCGTTTGGCGTATATGATTTCTTGATATGCAATACTAAAAGGCACTACAGTGTGTTTTCTTGGTATCCACAGTGCTTTTACATTCCTTGGGGATGTGATACTTCCTTGTATGCGCCTAAGAAGCGAGAGTATGATGGGAATAAAATAGTGTTTTTTCATTCAATGGGGATGTCTAATCGGAAAGGAACTAATGTACTTGTAAAAACCTTTATCGCAAATAATCTTGGCGCAAGTGGAGCAAAATTAGTGATACATACGCAGATTAACATTGATTCTATAATCGCTAAAGAAGAAGCAGAGAAATACAACATTGAAATTATTGAAAAAACAGTTGCGGCTCCTGGCTTATACCATTTAGGTGATGTATATGTGTATCCCGCTAAACTTGATGGACTCGGATTAACGCTGTATGAAGCAATATCCTGTGGATTGCCAGTTATTGCAACAGATGCGGAACCCATGAATGAAGTCATAAATGAATCAAATGGTCGATTGGTTAAGGTTAAGAAAACATATTCAAGAAGTGATGGATATTATTGGCCATTATCTGAAATAGATGAAGAGAGCCTTTTTTTGGCTATGAAGTATTATATTGATCGAGCTGATAGTTTGCCTGAGATTTCCAAGAGCGTACGAAATGATGCTGTAAATAATTGGGAATTATCTTTGAGAAAGGTGAATCTCGAAAATATGCTCAAAAGTGTCAAATCGCTGGATAATCGCACCGCTTGCGAGCAATATTTAGCTGCAAAAAAGGCTTCTGAAAAACGAGAAAAGAGAGTTGCATTTACTCACTTGTTTGTACCTCAGAAAGTATTTTCATTGTTTAAAGAGTGGCAGGTGAATCGAAAATACAAAAATAAAAAGGCGGAAAATAGATGAACATGAAACAATTAATTTTAAGGCTTATGTATCCGGATAGTTATTCAAGTGAGCGATTTATTAGAACATTGCGTGATAAATATCATGTGGATGTGGGGGTACATTGCAAATTTTGGGCACCTCATAAAACCAACATAGATGTGCAAAGACCACATATGCTGCACATAGGAGACTACACCAAAATTACTGAGGGTGTTACAGTGCTTTGCCACGATTTTAGCAGAGGTGTCCTTGCAAATATATGCGGGGGGGGGGAGTACACAAATATTGGTGAAGCTAGATACACGTACATAGGTGATAACGTTTTTATTGGTAGAAATGCAATCATTTTGATGGGTACACATATTGGAGATGATTCCATTGTGGGAGCCGGAGCTGTCGTATCTGGTGAATATCCGAACGGCATGGTCATCGCCGGAAATCCAGCAAGAGGGATTTGTACAATTGAAGAGTTTTACCAGAAACGTAAATCAGAAGAGATAGTAGCTGCAAAATTGTATGTCGCAAAATGGCGTGAAAAATACGGGAAAGATCCGAATATATATGACATGACTAACGCATTTGCATGGCTATATTTACCACATACACCAGAAGTGGTGGAAAAATATAAAAAGCTTTTTTCGCTGAGCGCAATGAACAAAGAAGTCTTTTTCCAAAATTTTTACGCAACAAAACCGGCATTTGATTCGTTTGAGCAATTTTTAGAGGAGTGTAACAGATGAATAAGGTCGTAGCACCTACAAAATGTGGGGGGGGGTCTAATCGCATAAATGAGATCAGCCTCATTAGACTGTTGGCTACCTGCGCCATCGTAGCTTGTCACATAATGCAATACTATAACATGGAGCTCGCATGGTGGTTCAACGTTGGAGTACAAATTTTCTTGGTCATGAGTGGATTTTTGTATTCATTTAAAGAAGTCGAAGATCCAGTCCATTTTATGAGCAAGCAGGGAAAGAAGATACTGATTCCATTTTTCGTGTATATTTGGTTCATCATCATTCTATTTTTGTGTTTTCGACCCGGAGAATTGACATTAGTTAATACAATAAAATCGATACTTGGGCTTAGCACAATTCAAGGACTGAATCACTTGTGGTTTATACCATATATTTTGTTGTGCTATCTCTTTACACCATATTTACATAGCATAAGGCGTCAGTTAATGCAAAGAAAAGCCGCAGGTATATTCATGCGACAGATGCTCGTATTGTCATTTATAGTCATATATGGCACATTCTATACTGATTTTAAGATATATTACATTGTTTGTTATATAGTAGGTTATTTTGTGGGGTGTTTGTATGAGAAATATGGTAAAAAGGTTCTTAGAATAGGAGCTATAATTGCGTTGGCTTGTGCAACTATCGTAAATATTCTAAGAATATATATTAATTATTTTACTGAATATTGCTTTGATGGGACGTTTGAGAAGATTTATGAATTATTTGAAGGATATGCACATGCAGCATTAGGAATTTCGCTTTTTCTTGTTATGTTTTGGGGATTTAGCAAAATCAAACTTCATTATAACAAGATTTTTGAAGTTTCTGATAAATTGTCATTTTATGTGTATATCACACATCATTTGTTTATATTGAGCTCGTTTAATGTTATGGAGGTAACATTAAGCCGATTTCTTAATATTTTGATAGTTCTTCTACTAACCATGATTTCAGCTGCTGCGCTGTATAAAATAACAACATCAGATTGGAGATTTGTAACGAAATGAAAACAGTTATGCTTGTCTTCGGCACAAGACCCGAAGCAATAAAAATGTGTCCGCTCGTAAATGAACTAAAGACACGAAAGAATATTAACACAGTGGTCTGCGTAACAGGTCAACATCGTCAGATGCTTGATCAAGTTTTGGAAGCGTTCCATGTTGTGCCGGATTATGACCTGTCCATCATGAAGGATAAGCAGACGCTGTTCGATATTACAACCAACATTCTAAATCGCATTGGCGATGTGCTGGACGAAGTTAAACCGGATGTTGTGCTTGTTCATGGCGATACAAGTACAACATTTGTGACTGCGTTGGCTTGTTTCTATAAACAAATTGATGTGGGTCATGTGGAAGCCGGACTTCGTACATACGATATTTATAGTCCCTATCCTGAAGAATTTAATCGTCAGGCTGTAGGCATTGTTGCCAAATACAACTTCTCCCCAACAGAGCTGTCAAAAAACAATTTGCTCAGAGAAGGAAAGAATCCTGATAATATTTATGTTACGGGTAATACCGCCATTGATGCACTTAAAACAACTGTGCGCAAGGATTACACTCACCCCGAACTTGAATGGGCATCTGATAGTCGTTTGATTGTCATCACTGCACATCGTCGTGAGAATCTAGGTGAACCTATGCATAATATGTTCCGTGCCATCAGACGTATTATGGATGAACATCCCGATGTGAAGGCTATCTATCCGATTCATATGAATCCTGTTGTTCGTGAAGCTGCGGCACAGGAATTAGGTGGTTGTGACAGAATCCACATCATAGAACCGCTTGAGGTGCTGGATTTCCACAATCTCCTTGCAAGAAGTTATTTGATTCTAACTGATAGTGGTGGAATACAGGAGGAAGCACCTTCGCTCGGAAAACCCGTGCTTGTGATGCGTGATACCACTGAAAGACCGGAGGGTATCAAAGCAGGTACGCTAAAATTGGTAGGTACAGACGAGCAGGTTATCTATGATAACTTTAAGCAGCTGCTTGAAGATAAAGACGCATATGAGGCAATGAGCGAGGCAAGTAACCCCTATGGTGATGGATTTGCTTGTAAGAGAATTGCAGATGTGCTTGAAAAAGAATGGTTTGACAATATCAATTTATAAGCCTCGAGTGAAACTGAGAATCTGATCGCAGTCATGACCTGTAATGAGATTTTCAATCCAGAGAGACCGGATACGTTCTTTGAGGTTGTGTGAATATCGTGCCACCACAAAAAGAAAAGGGAAGGTTATGTCATCGAAACTGATATACAATAAAAGCAACTGGCTCTTTGAAGATCCTCAGAGAAATATTATCCACGATATTACGATTGATGATATTAATCAACTTTTGAATTATGCAGAACAAGACGATGCATGGGCAGAAGTTGTTAAGAATGAGGTGGTTGAAAGAGATAAAGCAATTCGAAGCGGTACATACACAAAGAAAACAGATTGGCTTCTTGAAGAATATGAGATAACACAGATAAGCGGAACTGTGATTCAGATGCCATTTGGGCCGCGCATTATCACATTTCCAAGCAAACGTCAGCTGTTCCGGGGTGAAATACAAAACTACCACAGGTCGATTCCTTCCCTGAACCGCATTTTGACAGATTGTATAGATGAAAAAGAGAAAGAACTGATTCGGGTCATTGCGCACCTGAGGAAATGGCAATTTGGAAACTTAATCTGGAATATAAACGTTGTTCCATATTGGGAAGCCAAGCTCAGCGATTTGAATTTAGATGCGCTTGCACAGCATTATGGGTTTGACAAATGATTTTAAGGCAGCGCTATTCTTTGCAACCTGTAAGTATGTGCCTGAGACGGATTCATACAGACCTCTTACACAAGCAGATATCGATCAGAACGAAGATACGAAATTTGGTTATATCTTTCATGCACCAGATTGGATTATTGATTATTTGAATGGTGGCGGCTTCATGAACTGGAGCTTCGAGCATCTTCACAATGGTAATCCGATGGAAATGCCGGAGCGTAATACAAGGTTTTACCTGCAATCCGGAGATATGGACGGCGTTGCGTTGCAGATTGGATATCAGCCGCTACAACGATGCGCTTATCAAAGCGGCTATATCTATCCGATGCGGAATGAAAACCCACTCCAGGAAAATTGGCATTTTGAGAAGCTGCGATTTAAGCATTCGGTAGAACTATCACAGCAGGTTTATCATATGATGGATGCTGGAAAGAAAGTGTTCCCCAATGAGGGTGTAACGGAACTCCATGATTATATTGAACAGATTAAGCACAGTGTTGTGTTTTCCATGGATGAACTTCAAGCTGCATATGACTGTGACGGTGTTGATAAGACCATTTTCCCTACAATTAATGATCTGAAGAAGGCGCTTGTTGGATACGCAACTTCAGATGGCGTGGTCGCTATTCAGGATGAACCGATTGTATACGATATTCCAAAAGATATGCTTGATGTTGTCAACAGCCATTACGATGGGAAAGATTTAATGGCGGCTATTGGGGGCATATTGCATCAAAAGTATCCTGATCGAGAATATAGAAAGCAGCGTTGCATTGAAATATATGGAAAGCTGATATGAGGATGTACATATGAGATTCAAATATAGGATAAAAGAAGCATTGCAGTTTTTAGCATTTGCTTTTATCCAAAAACTACATTGATTGCCTGTGCAGTTTTTTCAACGGTTGTTGTTGCGATACTTGGAATTGTGATGGCGGTTATCTCACAGGAATCTAATTTGTATAATATTGTATTTGCGTTAACCACAGGTGCTGCCGGTTCCTTTTTTGTCTCGTTTATTGTGGAGCTGGCCGGCAATTAAAAACATAACAAGCTGGCATGGCATGAGCTGCAGGAGTACTACTCAGTTGTTATGAATTACGAGAGTCATAAGCAGGTCATGATGCAGCTTACCCCATATCAACGTGCGGAGAGGAAAGCTCATGAAGAGTTTGTAGCTGCCTGCGGTGTAGAGGAGATAGACGAGTATGCTGAACCTAAGGATATTATTCAAATAACATGGGAGCAATTACCGGAGATAATTCCTATTTTCAGGCGCACGCTCGATGACAAAAAGGAGTTTCTGAGTGAGGCAGAAATTAACGAACTAGAATATATTTTCTCGGAATATAAAGAGATTCAATTTGTTATTCGAAAACGCATATTGATGTCTCCAATGACATATGACGCCTTAAATCATCCGGATGAAGATTTTTTGAAATCATTTTACCCAGCAGATATCATAAGAAATATGCCTGAATGGATGAGAAAGGAACTGGCCAGTAAAGAAAGCCAAAAGGCGTGTGAGTTATATGACGAAAGTATTCTTTCAGATACATTTTTACTTTCACAGTTTATGGAAAATTACGATATATCGCAGAATGGTATTGACAGTTACCAGGATGAAATAGATAAACTGGAAGAAAAGGAAGATAGCGAAATTGAGGACATCGATTATGATGAACTTGATTTTTCCGAACCGGATGATGAAGAAACATTCCGAGCGGAAAATGAAGAATTTGATAGACAAGTGGAATTGGAAAAACGCTCTTTTACTAGCTGGCTGATAAGCAGATGTTGCCAGGACATATCTGAGAGTATCGATAACCTTGAAAAGAGCATTCGTAAGAAACCGTATTATGGAATGATGCTGGAAAGTTTTATAAACTCTAAAAATGAACCACTCGATGACATCGTGTCAACAATATCATACGAGAGTGAGAAGAAACGGTTAGATAAAAAACTTGCTAAACAGAAATATTCATCATAAGACGATATCACATCGTGAGTGCTGTAGAAATGTTATGATATATTTTAATAAACTATGGTGATAGTATATAACAGTAGACACAAAAAGTTGAACACTTTATAATAACAAACATAAAGAAAAGGAGCTGTTCAACATGGCAAAAAATCAAAACAAATACACACCTGAATTTAAGCAGCAATTAGTGGATTTGTATAATACTGGGAACTATTCTTTCCCACAGTTATCGAGTGAATATGGCGT
>JBKEBP010000083.1:0-2335 GCA_047973235.1 Suipraeoptans sp.
TTTGAAAAGGAAAATCTCAATACTGGCTCTATGGAAAGTGAATTGATGCTTTCCATTTTAAGCAGTCTTGCAGAAAGTGAATCGGTGTCTATTTCAGAAAATGAAAAATGGAGCATTAAGAAACGTTTTCAAAATGGTACATACATTATTTCTTATCCTCCCTATGGATATGCAAACATAAATGGAGAAATGGTAATTGTACCGGAGCAGGCAGAAGTTGTTAAACAGATATTTGCAGATACCCTTGAAGGAAAGAGTACTCATGCGATTGCAAAAGAATTAAATGAGCGTGGCATTTCAAGTAAAAAAGGTAGTAAATGGACTCCCGGAACTGTCAATGCAATTATTCGCAATGAGAAGTTTACGGGAGATGTTATTTTCCAGAAAACATATACTGATAGCAGTTTTAATCGTCATATCAATTATGGAGAACATGACCAGTATTTATGTGAAAACCACCATGAGCCAATTGTAGGCCATAATATATTTGATAAGGCAAATGAAATCATGAATCAGCGAGGCAAGGAAAAAGGTAACGGCGTAAATACATGGAGATATCAAAACCGTTATGGCTTTTCAGGGAAAATCATATGTGGGGAGTGCGGAGGTACTTTTAAACGAAGAAAACATTATAAACCAAGCGAAGCCTATGTTGCTTGGTGCTGTAACAATCATATCAATGATAAGCATTCCTGTTCCATGAAATATATTACGGATGATGGAATCAAAACAGCATTTCTTACCATGATAAATAAGCTGATTTTTGCACATCAAATTGTATTAAAGCCTTTGTTACGAAACTTACAGGGGTTGGATGATAAAGGCCGATTACTGCAAATTCAAGAGTACGAAACAAAGCTTGAAAAGAATATGGAACAAAGGCAGGTGCTTACAAGTCTGATGGCAAGTGGGCTTTTAGAACCTGCACTATTTAACAGCGAAAACAACATCTTGATTCAGGAAGAAGAAATGTTACAGGCAGAAAAAAATAGGCTGATACATTCTGTAAGCGGTGATAGAACAAGGTTTGATTTTTTGGAAAGGCTAATAAAATTTGTGGCTGGAAGTGAAATGCTGACCGATTATGATGATGATGTACTCCTTGCCCACGTGGATAGCATTATGGTGGTTTCAAGAGAGGAAGTTGTATTCATATTAAAATGTGGATTAGAACTTAAGGATAGGTTGGTGGGATAATGGCACACACACCTTATGGATACAAAATCATAGATGGAAGAGCAATGGTTGATGAAGAAGAGGCTGAAAATATCAGAGAGTTCTACGAAGGATATATTTCTGGCTTGGCACTTACGGCAGCTGCTGAAAAGATAGGATTAAAGTTATCCCATAGTAGTGCCGGTAGGATGCTTAGAAACAGGCATTACCTTGGAGATGACTTCTATCCTTCCATAATTGATAAAGAAACGTTTGATAAAGCCGAAGAAATGAGAGTTGCAAGGGCGGGTTCTCTTGGAAGAATTCGAGAACTTGCAAAGCAGGCAAAGCCGGAGGCAATGGTGCGTTTTGCCATGCCAAAGGTACAGTTAAAATATTCAGATCCATTTGCACAAGTCGAATTTGCATATGGATTGATAGAAGGTGAGGTGACAGAAGATGAATAAAAGTGTAACAGTTATCCCTGCAAGAAGGCGTGTAGGCAATACGGTAACAATGGAAGATAAGCCAAAACTCAAAGTCGCAGCGTACTGCCGTGTAAGTACTGACAGCGATGAGCAAGCTACAAGTTATGAGGCACAGATAGAGCATTACACCAATTTCATACAAAAAAATGAAGAATGGGAGTTTGCCAAGATTTTCGCTGATGACGGTATTTCTGGTACTAATACTAAAAAGCGTGAAGAATTTAATCGTATGATTGAGGAGTGTATGGCTGGTAACATAGATATGATAATTACTAAGTCCATCAGCCGATTTGCTAGGAATACCCTTGACTGCCTAAAATATATTAGACAGCTAAAGGAAAAGAATATTCCTGTATTTTTTGAGAAGGAAAATATCAACACTATGGATTCCAAGGGTGAGGTGCTGCTTACAATTATGGCGAGTCTTGCACAGCAGGAATCGGAATCCTTAAGCAAGAATGTAAAGTTGGGATTGCAGTTCCGTTACCAAAACGGTGAGGTACAGGTGAACCACAATCGTTTTATGGGATATACCAAAGATGATGAAGGTCATCTGATTATTGACTCTACAGAGGCAGAGGTTGTAAAACGTATTTATTTGGAGTATTTGCAAGGAGCAAGCCTGAAACAAATTGGAGAAAGTCTGGAATCTGATAGTATTCTAACTGCAGCAGGTAAAGCAAGATGGAGAC
>JBKEBP010000086.1:0-13551 GCA_047973235.1 Suipraeoptans sp.
CTTGAAAAGGAAAAGTTATCTAAGGGCCCTTACGTTGACATGAGTTTTCCTTTTGAACGTGGTCACAATTTAGATTATCTAATAGATCAAGATGTGGTTTGTAAATCATTCCGAAACTTGAATGATATTAATTTTACGAGACCTTTATATTCTCATCAAGAAGAGTCAATAAAGCTTATTAATAGTGGGAAAAGTGCAATTATTACTACTGGTACTGGTTCAGGCAAAACGGAAAGCTTCTTATATCCAATCTTAAATGAACTATTAAGTGATGTTGAGAAGGGAAAGAAGGATGTTGGTATTAGAGCCATTTTATTATATCCAATGAATGCGCTGGTTACTGACCAGAGAGATCTGATTAGAAAAATACTGAGTACTTGCACTGATATAACATTCGGTTTTTTTACAGGAGAAACACCTGAGAATGCATCGGTAAATTATAGAAGAAAACTAGGTGAGGAGAATGGTGTGATAATTCAGGATAATGAACTTGTATCTAGAACTGAGATACGTGAGAATCCACCACATCTTCTTTTTACAAACTATTCAATGTTAGAGTATTTGCTTATTAGACCTAATGATTACGCTATCTTTGAACCTGAAAGATTACGGAATTGGAAGTATGTGGTTCTTGATGAGGCACATTCCTACAAGGGTTCGTTGGGAATTGAATTATCTTTATTATTAAGAAGACTTACAGGTCTGGCACTGAGAAGACCACAGTTTATCCTTACCAGTGCGACATTAGGTGAGCAAGGTAAATCGGAAGAAGATATTGTTAGATTCGCTAGAAACTTAACGTCAGCGGAATTTGACGTAGCAGATATCATATTCTCAAAAAGGATAACTATTCAGAATAAGGCTGAATATAGAATTGCAGGAAATGATTATATAGAAATAAAGAATACGGTAGAGTCATTTGATGACATTAAGACTACTACTGTCAAGTATTTTTCAGGAGTGGCTTCTAATGCAAGAGAATTGATATATGAAATGCTTTCAAGGGATGAAAATGTTCATGATCTAAGTTTACTACTTAAAAATGGGAGCAAAGATTTTTCAGTTATATATGATAAGATGAGTGAGTATGTTACGCAGGATGAACTGATTGCATTGATAGATATTATAAACGCAGCAGAAAAAGATGGTATTGGATTATTTGATTTGAAATACCATTCGTTTGTGCGCCCATTATCTGGAGCATACATCACATATGGCAAGGAGCCTAAATTGAGCCTTACAAAAACTAATGAAATTGATGGAATGAAGGCTTTTGAGGTTGGTAACTGCAGATATTGTAATTCACCATATATCATTGGGAAAATGCAGAGAAAAGATGATGATCAAATGAATTATCTTCTTCAGAATAAAGAAGTTGATATTTATGAGAATTATGGGAATGAAGAATTTGTAGAGATTGATTTTTTTCTACTTGAAAATACAGTAAATGAGGAAGAGCTTAAAAAGGGAAGTATTGATCCATATGAGGTTTGTGCGAAGTGTGGAGAAATTCATGCTACTGCAAATCTTAATGCTAAAAAATGCAAGTGTGATGAGCAATATCGATTTACAGTTTATAAGGTGATACACGCAAAAGAAAACGTCGAGGATTCTATTTACAATAATATTTCTCAGTGTCCATGTTGTGGACATAAAAGAAAATTAGGAGTTGTTAAGGCACTTAATATTGGTAAAGATGAAGGAACTGCACTTGTAGCGCAGGTGCTTTATGAAGCTATTGATGAGGGCAAACAGGAAGTAAAGAAAGTTAAGAAAATGTCACTAAAACCAATTGTTAAAATGTCTGGACAAGAAAACAGAAAAAAAATTAAGCAGTATTTGGCGTTTTCTGATAGTAGACAGCAGGCAAGTTTTGCGGCAGTATTCTTTGATTCTAATCATGTTCGCATGCTTCGTAAACGCTTGATTTGGGAAGTTATAGTCAGCCAGAATTATGCTGATATGAATATTGATGAACTAACAGCGTACCTTGAAGAAAAGATAAAGACAAGTGATTTGTTCCAGAATAAAATGAGTACGCATAAAAATGCTTGGGCAGCTGTGCTAGTTGACTTGCTTAGAGTAGACGGTGCATATGATGGAGAAGGTATTGGGCTTTATTATTTTGATTTGGACGTTAAAGACATTATAGATGCCTTTAGTGATGAGGAAATAGCGGAAGCTTTTACAGGTTGTAATATTAATAAGGAAAAGCTATATACGTTTATGCAGGTTGTATTTGGCATATTTAAAACAGTTCCTGCAATTAGTTATGTGAAATCAACACTAACTCCAGATGAAAGAAAGGATATTCTGGAATACAGAAGATTCTGTAATTATATGATGCTGAGTAATCCTAAAAAATCTAAAAAGGGAGATTCTGAGGATAAAAGCTTTAATGGAGTGAGAAGCTTTTTACCTGTAACAGGCGAGAGCAATATGACTGTACGTTATGCTATGAAAGCATTTGATATTGAAGCTGACACTGCTAAAAGTGCATTAGAGATTGTATTTAGTTTACTTGTACAGGCTAGTGATATGGAAGGCAACGACAAATTCTTAATCAAGCATGAAAAGAAGGAAGCATATCAAATTGATGCCAGCAGATACATATTAAAGAATTACAAAAAGTCGAAATTCTACCAGTGTAACAAATGTGGAAGACTAACACCACACAACATTAATGATAAATGTGTGCAAGATAGATGTCAAGGAATATTGGTTGAAATGGATCCGGATGAGGCGTTAAAAACAAACTATTACCGCCAGCAGTATAAAAATAAAAAGATTGAAAGTATTGTCATTAAGGAGCATACAGCACAACTTGAAAGAAAGCAGGCAAAAGAATATCAAAATGACTTTAAGAATAAGAAAATCAATATTCTAAGTTGTTCTACTACTTTCGAAATGGGTATTGATATTGGTGGACTAGAAACTGTATTTATGCGAAATGTCCCACCTTCACCGGCTAACTATGTGCAGAGAGCTGGACGTGCTGGTAGAAGAAAGGACAGCGCTGCATATATTTTGACATATTGTGGAACTGGTTCACATGATTATACGTATTTTTCGGAGCCTAAAAAAATGATATCTGGTGTTATAAATCCACCACATTTCAATGTTGTAAATAAGAAAATAATTGTAAGACATTTAATGGCTACAAGCTTGGGATATTTCTTTAGACATTATCCGGAGTATTTCAAAACACTAGACGCACTTGTCATAAACGGTGGAGGTGTTGATATGTTTAAGGAATATATGGCTTCACGTCCAAATGATTTGAATAATTATATAAATAAAAAAATACTTCCAGAACCAGTTTATGCTGAATATAGAGATTTTAAGTGGTTTGATGAAATGGGTGGAGATGATGAAAAGATGGCTCATTTTGTTGAAACCATTCTTGAGACGAAGAAGGAGTTTGAACGAGCAAAAGATGAGGCTGTAAAAAAACAGGAACAGGGAGATGAACAGGCAAGCAAAAATGTTACATACTATATGAACCAAATATCAAGATTGCAAAAAGAAGATGTTATTAAATACCTTTCAAAATACTGTGTTATCCCTAAGTATGGATTTCCTGTGGATGTCGTTGATTTGCAAGTGTACGACAATGGTGTTCTGATAAATAAATATGATATGAGCCGTGATTTGAAGGTGGCGATCTCGGAATATGCCCCGGATTCTGAAGTTATCGTAGATGGAAAAAAATGTACTTCCAAATATATAACATTAAAGAAACAGTCTGAGTTTTCAAAGAACTGGTTTGTAACATGTCCTACTTGTAAGACGATAAATGTATTTTTAAGTAAAAGCGATAATACAGAGTGTAAGTATTGTAGGACTTCGGTTTCTACAGAAATTGTAGAGTATTATATTGAACCTATTTATGGTTTCAAGAGTGGTGAAACCAAGGAAAGTACTAGGGTGAAACCTAAGAGATCGTATGCAGGTGAAGTATCATATGTTGGTAATGGTAAAACAGATGAACAACGAATTGTTTTAGGGACTGCAATTGGTATTGAAACAAGCAGTGATGATGAGCTGCTTGTGATGAATAAGTCAGGCTTTTATATGTGCCTTGTATGTGGATATAGTGACATTGCGAAAAAAGGACGTAGAACACCGCAGACATTAAAGAAACATAAGAATGTTAAACAATTTGATTGTAATTGTGATGAACTTGAATATATACGTTTAGGTCATAAATTCCAAACTGATGTAGCTAGATTTACAATTCCTATGCTTGATTCAATAGGTAAAGTTGGATATGCACAGGCGCTTTCATTCTTATATGCTTTCCTTGAAGGAATAAGTATGGCGCTTGGGATTGAGAGAAACGATATAGATGGAGTATTGGAAATGAACCCAGGGCAGAGCTTTGATATTCTTTTATACGATAATGTTCCAGGTGGTGCTGGACATATTAAGAGACTTATTACTGGAGAGGCAATTGTAAGTTCTTTGAAAGCAGCACTTGAAAAGGTTAGAACAAAATGTTGTGATGAAAATACATCATGCTATAATTGTTTGAGAAATTATTACAATCAGTCATATCATAATAAATTGCAACGAAAGCTTGCAATTGATATAATAAAACGTCTCTTGTATAAAATTGATGGAGTAACAGAAACTTATCAGAATGAACGCTGGCATTGGAATAGTGATATAAGGTCCTCCGATTAGAAAATGAAGCTTGTTTTAAGATCTTAAGGTAGAAATCTAGGAAATGAGTTCGCAGAAGAAATGATAAATTAGAATATGGAGATTAACATAAATGAATGAACTAATTGAAAACATAGATAAACTGCATACTACAGAGTTGGGTGTAGAACGCATAAAAAGAAACCTTGATTTAAATACTGATGATGTTGTCGTGTGGTGTAAAAAAGCTTTACAAAAAGCCGATTTAATCATGCAGATGGGTAAGAATTGGTATGTGTATTGGAAGGGCATATCAATTACAGTTAATGCTAATAGCTATACAATTATCACTGCGCACAAGATAAATGCTAAGATTAGAACCATGCTAAAATCAGATTATATTTGTTTGAATGAGTTTTTATATCAAGCCATTTATATCCCCAATGGAGAAGCCATACCGCCGAGAAGCGTTATCAATGACCCTCAAATATTTATTTACATCAAAGAGTTTGGTACTATGAGTGGGGACTTAGGTGTAGTAGCAGAACAAAACGGTCAGGTCGTTGGCGCAGCATGGACACGAATAATACCGGCATACGGACACATAGATAATAATACACCGGAACTTGCTATTTCTATATTTCCTGAGTTTCGAGGATATGGCATAGGAACAAAGCTTATGAACAAACTTTTCAAATTACTAAAAGAGAGCGGGTACAAAAAAACTTCACTTTCGGTGCAAAAGAATAACCCTGCTGTTCAGTTTTATCAACGTCTTGGGTACGAAATATTAAGTGAAAAAGCTAATCATGTGGAGAATGAGGATTATATAATGATCAAAACGTTATAGTAGAAATAGCCTTATATTTCAGATTGAATTCTAGATTATACTTTACGAATTAATAATTCTTAAACAATTCTTGAACAATATCAAAACACTTATACCGTATTTTGATTAGTAATGTAATCACGAGTATGCGACAATTGGAATCGCTGCATTTACAGTTGTCGAACAAACACTGAACATCCTAAATTGACTGCCACCAGTGAAGTTGGAAAAGGTAGCATCTTTGAAGCAACGCTTTCTCTTACACATTAGAGTAACGATGAGATAGGAGTATGGTATGGGCCGTATTGTGAAAAATAGACATTTCTTTTGGACAAATCTATTGCTTGCCTTGCCACTCTTTGTTGTAGCTAGGCAGAGCAATTCTTACTTTGTATTTTTCTGCGCTGTGAGTGGTGTATTGTTTGCGTTCCTTCAATTACGACTTGCCTTTTTGCAAGAAAAGATCGAAACAGTACAGGCAAAGGGGGGGTAGACTAATAGGCTTTGTTTTGATGATTCCAGCTATGGTCATAATTCTTGCAGGTATCCTCTTACCCATTTACCCTGACGTGGGTATGCAAAGTGGAGTGCCATTTTATGTAATTACATTACCGGTGGCGTTGCTGCTGTGCCTATGTTTTCAGCAAATTGCTCATTGGCAAGATAAGTCTTTGGCGGGGCGATTGCTACGACTTGTAAATTGGGCTGTCATCTCTATGCCACTATCCCTCATTGTTGTACTGTTGCTCCACGTTTTTGCATCAGAGGAGGCCGACGTGATGGGGTGCTTATCTGCGGTCGCGTTTGGTGTAGCAGGACTGCTGATTGCCCTTGATATCATTTTGGTTTCTTTGTGCGGCTATAAAAACACAATGGAGAGTATTCGGATCGTCTCTTCACTTGTTAAGCGAAAAAAACTGATATTTGCTCGTGTTTCGATTTTGAAAGATGCGTTTCTTGTGGCGGCGAAGTCGACGCTCAGTTTGTTTACGCGATCTTTCTTTATGTTCGTCAATGCAATGTATAGCGGCGGTATGGGAATCGCCCGTTTTGTTGCAGTTACAATGCACTCTCAGGAGGGTGAAAAACAAATAAGAAGCTACCGTTATGTTGGAATCATCATATCTACGGCAAGCATCTGTTATGTGCTGTATTCGGTTCGGCTTTTCTTCGACGGTCAGACAGGTGTATATGATATGAATGTTGCACTTGTAATCGCTCTGTATACTTTCGTTGAGTTTGGCATCAACATTCGAGAAGCGATTAAACTGCGAAAAAGTAGGGCGCTGGAAGCAAAGGCGCTCAGGGCTATCAGTTTTGCATCTACACTGATTTGCTTTGTGCTAACACAGACGGCTATTATGTCATTCGCCGCTGAGGGTAACAATAGCTTTGCCAATGCGCTTTCAGGGATAATATTCGGAGTGTTGGCGGCGCTTGTCGGCTTATTCGTAATCATTGATAGTTTTTCCTAGATCTAAACTAAATATAACCATTTCTATTAGAGAAAAATGTTTTTTACTGTTATATTATAAGTACATAATTAGAAGACAGAGGTAGATATATGGTTAAAGAACTGGTAAAACGTATTAGAGAATATAAAAAGGTTTCAATAATTACACCAATTTTGATGGTGGCGGAAGTAAGTTTGGAGTGTATAATTCCATTTGTTATAGCAAGCTTGGTTAATCAGATTAAGGCGGGGTGCTCTATGCAGATTATATTGATGCATGGAGGACTCCTTATTGTTATGGCTATGTTGTCACTATTATTTGGCACACTGGGTGCATCGACTGCGTCGACTGCAGCATGTGGACTGGCTAGAAATCTACGAAAGGATATGTATTATAATATTCAAAATTTTTCATTTGAAAATATAGATAGTTTCTCAGATTCGTCATTGGTTACAAGGCTTACAACTGATGTTACAAATGTACAAATGGCCTACTTGATGATTATAAGAGGGGCGATTCGTTCACCAATCATGCTTATATTTGCATTTGTAATGGCGGTTATTATGGGCGGCAAAATGTCGTTAATCTTCCTTGTGGTTGCTCCGTTTTTAGGGGTCGGCCTGTTTGCAGTAATTAGAAAGACAATGCCGATCTTTAGAAAAATATTCAAAAAGTATGATGCACTTAATGAGTCAGTTCAGGAAAATATTAATGGAATACGAGTGGTAAAATCATTTGTTCGTGAGGAGTATGAAAAAAAGAAGTTCCACAAATCAGCGGAAGATGTTAGAGTCGATTTTACCAGAGCAGAGAAGATACTTGCACTCAACAACCCAATGATGCAGTTTAGCCTAAATGTAGTAATGATTTTTGTTTTATCCTTTGGATCATATACAATCATTACATCTAGGGGAATTGACTTAGACGTAGGCCAATTTTCTGCTCTTTTAACGTATAGCTTTATGATACTTAATTCTCTTATGATGTTTTCTATGGTATTTGTAATGATTACACTCGCTGGAGAATCGGCGGTACGTATTGTGGAGGTTTTAAGAGAAAAGAGCACCATAAGTAATAAGGATAATGCAGTAACAATTGTTCAAAATGGTGATATTGATTTTGAAGATGTGTCTTTTAAATATTCTAAAAATGCAAAGCGAATGGTACTTGAGAATATTAATTTGCATATAAAGTCAGGTGAAACTATAGGTATAATTGGTGGAACAGGTTCATCGAAATCGTCTCTTATTCAATTAATTTCCAGACTATACGATGTAACAGATGGAAGAGTGTTGGTAGGAGGTGTTGATGTTAGGGACTACAATCTTGAAGTTTTACGAGATGAGGTTGCCGTTGTCTTGCAAAAAAATGTTCTATTCTCAGGTACAATAAAGGAGAATCTCAGGTGGGGAAATAAAAGTGCAACGGATGAGGAACTTATAGATGTATGTAAACTAGCCGGTGCAGATGAATTTATCCAAGGATTTCCGAATAAATATGATACTTATATAGAACAGGGTGGTAGTAATGTATCAGGTGGTCAAAGACAAAGGCTTTGCATAGCAAGAGCTATACTTAAGAAACCAAAAGTCTTGATACTAGATGACTCGACGAGTGCCGTCGATATGAAAACAGATGCTCTTATTAGAAATTCTATGAAGAAATTCTTATCGGAGACTACGAAGATAATTATTGCCCAGAGGACCGCCTCGGTAGAAGAGTCTGACAATATCATAGTTATGGATGGAGGTCATATAAGTGAAAGTGGCACTCATGATGAGCTTATGAAATTAGGTGGTATATATAGTGAAACATACACCTCACAGAACAAAGGGGGTGGCACTGATGAATAAGAAATCAGGGATTACCAAGAGAGTGATTAAGTCTGTCTTTGAATATAATAAGTTGTCAATGCCTATAGTAATTTTCTGTATTTTATTTACTGCGGTTGCAAGTTCTTCGCAGTCGATATTTATGCAGAAAATCATAGCTGTCATAGAAAACAACTGGAAGATTGGTGATTGGAGCAACATATCCCGGGAGTTATTTACAATAATCGGGATATTAGTTGTATTATATGTATTATCGCTTGTCTCAGCATTTGTATACAATAGAATGATGGCGACAATCACTCAAAGGACACTTAAAGAGTTGCGACAGCAAATGTTTAACAGAATGGAGAGCCTACCAATTAGTTTCTTTGATACTAATAACCACGGTGATATAATGAGTCACTACACAAATGATATCGATACACTAAGGCAACTTGTATCACAAAGTTTTCCACAACTACTTATTTCATCGGTTACTGTAATAACAATACTTGGGATTATGCTCTATTACTGTGTATGGTTAGCGATAGTCGTTTTACTTGGTATAACTATTATGATTGTAATTACCGGAAAAGTAGGAGGGAACTCTTCTAAACACTTTACAGGTCAGCAAATATCTCTTGGTAAAACAGAGGGTTTCATCGAGGAGATGATAAAAGGGCAAAGGGTAATCAAGATTTTCAATCATGAAGAAGAGAGTAAGGCGGATTTCGACAAGTTAAATGATGAGCTATTTGATGAAGCGAGAAAGGCAAATACTTTTGCTAATATGCTGGGACCTATTTTAAATAATATAGGGAATTTGTTGTATGTGGTTGTGGCAGTTGTGGGTGGCTTATTACTTATTTTTAATGTTAATAATATTAGTATCTCGGGAATGGCTATATCAATTAGCGTAGTAGTTCCATTTCTCAATATGACAAAGATGTTTGCAGGAAATGTTAATCAAGTTTCACAGCAGGTAAATGTAGTAGTACAAGGTCTGGCAGGGGCTAGGAGGGTATTTAAACTGATCGATGAAGAGCCTGAAGTCGATAAAGGATATGTTACACTTGTCAATGCAATAGAATCAGACGGTGAATTAAAAGAAACTGAGGAAAGAACCGGTATATGGGCATGGAAACATCCGCATACATTAGATGAGACGGTAACATATACAAAAGTCAGAGGTGAGGTAACGCTTAATGATGTTGATTTTTCTTATGTAGAAGATAAACAGGTACTAAACGGCATTAGTGTATATGCAGAGCCGGGTGAAAAGGTTGCTTTTGTAGGTGCAACAGGTGCAGGTAAAACAACGATTACAAATTTGATAAATAGATTCTATGATATAGCTGATGGTAAAATTCGTTATGACGGAATCAATATAAACAAAATCAAGAAGGATGATTTACGCCGATCTCTAGGAATAGTATTACAGGATACCAATCTATTTACGGGAACTGTTATGAATAATATTAGATATGGTAATCTAACAGCTTCAGACAATGAATGCGTTGAGGCTGCAAAGCTTGCAGGTGCAGATGATTTCATTACAAGACTGCCGGAAGGTTATGAAACGCAGATTACAGGAAACGGCAGTAATTTATCGCAGGGTCAGAGACAGCTTCTGGCTATTGCAAGGGCAGCGGTAAATGACCCACCGGTTATGATTCTCGATGAAGCAACTTCATCAATAGATACAAGGACTGAATCTATAGTACAAAAAGGAATGGATGCACTTATGAAAGGAAGGACAGTCTTTGTTATTGCTCATAGGCTATCGACAGTTAAAAACTCAGATGTGATAATGGTAATGAAACATGGAAGGATAATAGAGCGAGGAAGCCATGAAAATCTAATTGAGAAACGCGGCGAGTATTATCAGCTGTATACCGGAGCTTTTGAGCTTGAGTAAAAATAATTGAATAATTTACAAGAGGGCTGTTTCACGACAGCTCTTTTTTTTGTGCACTATTAATACAACTTAAACAAAAGTCAAACACATTTACAATGTTGATATCTTATTATTAGCCCAGTAAAGCAAACAAACTACTATTAAAAGAAAGGAAAACAAAAATGAAGCAATATAAATTAAAAGTAGGAAAAACAGCTGAGAAAGTAACAAAAACATACAAAAGCATAGAGGATACATTTGTAGGTGCATACAAAACTATCGAGAAGAAATTTGTCAATACCTTTTTAGAGGAAGTAGATGAAACGAAGGACAAGTCATATAATACAGTTTTAAATAATACAAAAATAGGAGAATAAGAAGATGAAGAAAACGACATATTTAGTAACAGGAGCAGCAGGATTTTTAGGTGGTACAGTTTGTAGACAGTTAATCGATAGGGGTGAATCCGTTCGGGCATTTGTTTTACCGAATGACCCTGCAATTAGATTTGTACCTGATGAAGCAGAGATTGTAGAGGGGGACCTATGTGACGTAACATCGCTCAAACAATTATTTGATGTTCCGGCAGGTAATAAAATCATAGTACTTCATATTGCGAGTATAGTAACAGTTAATCCGGAGTTCAATCAAAAGGTCATGAATGTAAATGTTGGTGGCACACAGAACATTATTGACTTATGTTTAGAGAATGAATCTTTTGAAAAGCTTGTATATTGCAGTAGTACGGGTGCTATTCCGGAAATTCCGAAAGGAAGTAAGATAAGAGAAGTTAGAAAATTTGACGAGAATAAGGTAGTGGGATGCTACAGCCAGTCTAAAGCATTGGCGACACAAGCGGTTCTAAATGCTGTCAGTCAAAAAGGACTCAATGCCTGCGTCGTACATCCGAGCGGCATACTTGGACCTGAGGATTTTGCTATAGGTGAGACAACCGGAACACTAATTAAGATTATTAATGGAGAGATGCCTGCGGGAATAGATGGTTCATTTAATCTATGTGATGTTAGAGATTTGGCTAAAGGCACTATACTTGCGGCGGATAAGGGAGAGAGTGGCAGCTGCTATATACTTGGGAACAAAGAGGTGTCATTTAAAGATTTCAGTGAGATGGTGTCCCAAGAAAGTGGTTGTAAGAAGATTGGATTTTTCCTTCCTATAAAGCTTGCTAACTTTATGGCGAAAATAATGGAGAAGAAAGCGCAGAAAACGGGTGATGATCCGATGCTGACAACATTTTCAATTTATAACTTGGCAAGAAATAATGAGTTTGATTCTTCGAAAGCTAAAAAAGAGTTAGGTTATACAACTCGTTCATATAGAGACACTATTCACGATGAAGTACAGTGGTTAAAAGCAGAAGGTAAAATAGCATAGAAAGAGACAGGTGAGTATATGGAGTTAAAACAAAACATGGAAGTTTTTGCAGTTAAAAGAGCAATAGAATATATGGATAAGGACCCACAGGCTAATTTGCCTAAACTTTTAAACTGGATTGAAAAGTACGATAAAAAGGGTACACTAAAGCAACAAACGGATGCGATAAGAGGTGTAGTAGATGACCCGAATAGTAATTGGTACAAACTGGTCATGAGCTTGTGGCAAGACATTGATCCGGGAGTAAGAAACAGATTATTTGAGAACTTTATAATTAATGCATCCATGATTGGTTTTCAAAAACAGAATGAAAACAAGGAAAAGTATAACTGTAATATTCCGTGGGCGATTCTTATGGATCCGACTTCTGCATGTAACTTGAAATGTCAGGGATGTTGGGCAGCGGAATACGGTAATCAGATGAATCTGACTTATGAGGAACTCGACGACATAGTAAAACAAGGAAAAGAACTTGGTACATATGTATATCTATATACAGGCGGTGAACCAATGGTTAGAAAGAAAGACTTGATTAGACTTTGTGAAGCGCATCCGGATTGTGTGTTTTCAAGTTTTACTAACGGAACGTTAATAGATGAAGAGTTTGCATTGGAGATGTTGCGTGTTAAGAACTTTGTTCCGGCAATTAGCGTAGAAGGATTTGAAGAGTCTACTGATGCGAGAAGAGGTAAAGGTACCTTTAATTCAGTTGTAAAAGCGATGAAGATACTGCGAGATAAGAAGCTTCCATTTGGAATCTCGTGCTGCTATACGAGTGCAAACGCAGATGATATAGGAAGTGAAGAATATTTTGACCAAATGATAGAGATGGGAGCCAAATTTGCGTGGTTCTTTACATACATGACGGTAGGTAAAGGTGCAATGCCCAGTCTTATGGCAACTGCAGAACAAAGAGAAATGATGTACCATAAAATCAGAGAATATCGTAGTACCAAATCAATATTTACTGTTGATTTTTGGAATGACGGCGAGTATGTTGGTGGATGTATTGCCGGTGGAAGAAGTTATATGCATATCAATGCAAATGGTGATATCGAGCCTTGTGCATTTATACATTATTCAGATTCTAATATAAGAGAGAAGACGCTTCTTGAAGCATATCAGTCACCACTATTCATGGGTTATCATGACAATCAGCCATTCAACGATAATTTACTAAGACCATGTCCGGTACTTGATAATCCGGGTAGACTGACTGAACTTGTAGATAAAAGCGGCGCTAAGAGTACAGACTATCAAAATCTGGAAAGTGCAGAAGAGTTCTCAGATAAATGTATAGAAACAGCCGAGAAGTGGGCCAAAACAGCCGATAGACTGTGGGAGTCACAGGGCTGTGGTAGTTGCAGGCGATGTTCATAATTAGAATATAGTTATCTCTCAAGGGGCTATCGGGAAATAACCGATTTTGACCTCAAAAATTGAAAATTAGCAAAACCCTGAATAAATCGTGTTTTATCACATGTCGATTTAGTTCAGGGTTTTGTTTTTATGACTTTTTTT
>JBKEBP010000096.1:0-6855 GCA_047973235.1 Suipraeoptans sp.
TATCAATAAATATTTTTACTTACTTAAACATAAAGAGGGAAGTAAATTTCCCTCTTTTACCTTTATTGGCAGAGATAATTCTTTAATTAATCTTAAAATTTCTTCCTATGGAAATCCTAAATGAGAAAACTTTTTTTATATACAATATATCCGATAAAAAGTATATATTCTATAATTCAAATCAACATGCTGCTCTAAAAATAGACTATTCAACATTATGCATATTAAATATCATATATAAATATAAAGATATCGATTACATACTTTCAAATATTTCTGAAAAGTACCATAATCATGTCATTTCTATTTTAAATAAGGTCGAAGAATCTAGAATATTGGATATAAATTCAGATCAAAGTTCATCAAATGTAAGCTTAGATATACCTCCTATAAAGTATTACTTACACGTTACTTACAAATGCAATTTGGGTTGTGTATATTGCTACAACAAAGATATTAGAATTTATAATAACTCTCTTAATCTGTCAGATTGGCATAAAATAATTGATTCTATATCCCCTTATGCCAATTACATTGTATTAACTGGAGGTGAGGCTTTCTTAAATGCGGACTTATTAAATATAGTCGAGTATATTAAGACTAAAAATGTAAATATTACAGTTGAGATTATTTCTAATTGCATGAATGATTTTGAGAAAAATGAGAATTTTAAGATGATTTTGAGCAAAATAGATAAAATTACTTTTAGTTGTGACAACTTATCAACAAAAGAAGAAATAAGAAAAAATTTCAACGCTGAGCTTTTTAAAAAAAATATCCAATTTATCAAAAAGACTTTTGACCAACTAGATGTTACAATATCCTCCACTTATACAAAAAATTCAGAAGCAAGATTAAAGGTTGTTGAAGATTTTGCTGAATTAAACGAGGCTAGATATCAGAGGGTTTTAGTAATTCCAAATAATGAAGCAGAAAAAGAGCTTATGCCTAATATTAATGAGTATAAATCCTTAATCAAATCAGAAAGTAAAGAGAAAAAACCACTACCTCCAAAACGCCTATTCTGTGGAGCTGGTTTAGGTGTTATAAGTATTGACCCTCTAGGCAATGTTTATCCATGCCATAATCTACATTACAAAAAGTTTTCTTATGGGAACATCCTTGAACAACCATTTTTAGACTTGATTAAATCCGAACAATCTATTTTTTTTCGTACTAATCCTAATATAGACTCTATAGAAGGGTGTAAAGATTGCAATTTACGATATCTATGCTGTGGTGGATGTAGAGCTGCATCATTCCGTATTGAAGGAGGATTGACAAAAATGCCTAAAACATTATGTGAATACAACAAAGAAGAAGCTATACATAAGTTAATTAGTAGTTTTTTATAATACCCATAAACACCAAAGTGTTATTTATCTCTGATAGCATCATATAAAATCCATAAAACTCTTTTAAATTCAGATGAGATTTCCTTTCTACAAACAATTAGATGCTAAAGACTGTGGTCCCACTTGTATTAGTATGATAAGTTCCTTCTATGGAAAAGAATATCATCTTGATACATTGCGGGAATTATGTCACACTACTATAGGTGGAGTTTCTCTTTTAGGGATAAGCAAAGCAGTCGAAAAAATTGGATTTAAAACAATTGGTGGTAGAATAGAACTCACAAAGTTAATAGAAAAAGCCACTCTGCCCTGCATCTTACATTGGAATCAAGAACACTTTGTCGTTCTATATAAGATAAAAAAAAAGAAAAAAGGCTTTATTTTTTATGTTGCCGATCCTGGAAAAGGCTTATTAGAATATAATGAAAAAGAATTCTCTGAACATTGGATAAGCACCAAAATGAACGGTGAAGAAAAAGGTGTGGTTCTATTGCTAGACCCAACAGAACAATTCTACGTGCAGCAAGGAGAACAGCGTCCCAAAGTGAAAGGAAAACTTCAATTCCTTTCATCTTATTTCAAACGCTACAAAAGATTCTTCGGACAACTCATTATAGGTTTATTTGTAGGGAGTTTACTTCAACTGATCTTCCCATTTCTAACACAAGCCATTGTAGATATAGGTATTGGTAATAAAAACATTGGTTTCATATGGCTGATACTATTAGCACAATTATTCTTAATCATCGGACGAACGAGTATTGATTTTATCCGTCGCAGAATTCTATTACATATTAGTACCCGAATCAACATATCTCTAATCTCTGATTTCTTTATCAAGCTGATGAAGCTACCCATGAAGTTTTTCGATACCAAACTTTTGGGAGACCTATTACAACGAATAGAAGATCATAGTCGTATAGAAAGATTCCTGACAGCACAATCGCTTAATCTGCTATTCTCACTATTTAGCTTCGTCGTTTTCGGTATAGTCTTGTTTATTTATAATCTGAAAATATTTCTTGTATTTCTTTTAGGAAGTATTATTTATGGAGTTTGGATATTATTTTTCCTAAAAAAAAGAAGAATCTTAGATTACAAGACCTTTGAACAACAAGCTATCAACCGTAGTAAAACATACCAACTGATTAACGGTATGCAGGAAATCAAATTACAGGGTTGTGAGCAACGCAAACGTTGGGAATGGGAAGATACGCAAGCAGACCTGTTCGATGTAAATATGCAATCCCTATCCTTACAACAAACACAGGAAGCCGGGAGTATCTGTATCAATGAAGTAAAAAACTTATTAATAACCGTATTGGCTGCAACAGCGGTTATTCATGGAGAACTGACTCTTGGTATGATGTTATCTGTTCAGTATATCATCGGGCAACTAAACTCTCCGGTAGAGCAAATTATGAATTTTATCTACCAATGGCAAGATGTAAGTATCAGTTTGGAAAGGATGAGCGAAATCCATAACAAAGATGATGAAGAAAACAAAGACAAAGACAAAGATATAAAAGGCTTACCTTCTAATACACCAAAAGAGATAAAAATAAAAGACTTGGTTTTTCAATACGAAGGTCCATATTCAAAGAAAGTACTTAATAATATTAACCTGACGATCCCTGAAGGAAAAATAACAGCTATTGTCGGAGCAAGCGGAAGCGGGAAAACTACATTAATAAAACTATTGTTAGGCAACTATTCACCTGTCAAGGGAGAAATAAATATAGGCAATGAACCTTTGAATAAGTTTAATCTGACATGGTGGCGTACCCAATGTGGGGCAGTTATGCAGGATGGTTATATCTTCTCCGAATCTATAGCTAGGAATATTGCGGTGTCGGAGAATGAAATAAATACGATAAAACTTCGGGAAGCCGCCCGAATCGCTAATATTGATGACTTCATATCTAACCTACCTTTATCCTATAACACAGTAGTTGGGCAGGAAGGACAAGGTGTGAGTCAGGGACAAAGACAGCGTATTTTGATTGCTCGTGCAGTTTATAAAGACCCTCAATTTATTTTCTTGGACGAAGCTACTAATGCCTTGGATGCAAATAACGAGAAAGTAATACTCGATAACCTCAATGAATTTTATCAAGGTAAAACAGTTATTGTTGTTGCCCATCGGTTAAGTACAGTTAAAAATGCAGACCAAATTATTGTATTGGATAATGGGGAGATATCCGAGAGAGGTAATCATGAAGAACTTACCAGCCTCAAAGGGAAATATTACCACTTAGTGAAGAATCAACTTGAATTGGGAAACTAAAATATGTCCGAAGAAAAGAAATATAAAGATATAGAATTGCGGAGTGAGAAAGTACGCAATATTGTGGGTAAAGTCCCCCCGAGATTATTAAGGATTGGAATTTCCATTATATCCGCAGTTATATTGTTAGTATTACTATTAGCTTATACTATTCCATATCCCCAATATTATACAACTGACATAACTATTGCAGCAAAACCTTACATTGATAAAATACGAGCCCCAATTTCGGGCATCTATTATCGAAATACGGAAGATTCATCTTTAGGTATAATAATATCTACCGATTCAGTTATATCTATAAGGTCAAGAACTAAAGATCTAGTTATTAACGATCTTGATTCTACTCCTGTTAATAAAAATGATATAATTGCAATAACATCCAATAATCTCTATTCTTTATGGGGCAAATGCAAAATTCCGATAGAAGAAATTAAGAATATTAATATTGGACAAAAAGTAAACATATTAATTTCTTCCTCTGAAAGCTGTACTACTGGCACTATTGATGAAATCGGAAAGATATTGCAGTCAGATTCTATTTCTAATAAATCTTATTATAATGTTACTGTCAAACTTGAAACAAATATTGAAGCTGAGAAGTTAGTGAATTCGAAATTTAAAGCCCAAATGCTACTATCTGATGAACCAATACTAAAGCGGATATTTTATAAGCAATAGTTCCAGCTATAGTATAAAAGTATTATTTTTATTCTGCTTTTTATCCCTTCAGGGTCTTTCCTACAATCGAAAAGGTCAGAAATATGCACTGATCCCTCTTCATACCAATAAATTACCCTGTACTAAATAACGAAATTTTACAGGAAGTTCTTCAAGATTATATTCAATGGCTCCGGATTCTGGGAATCTCTTTAGTTGACGAGTAGCAGAAAATATTTGGAAACGAATATTTTTAGCAATAGTAAGACTTATTTCTAATTTATAATAGTGAAAAATTTCTTCTAATTGGAATTTAGCAAGATCAGTCCAAACAATAGGAATACTCAGGTTTACCATCGTTCACATTCTTTCTCTAAGTCTTCTTGAGTAGTGACACGATTATTTTTCGCATCATCCAAAGATATTTTAGCTCTAGCTATTAATTCCGCTTTAGTAAAATGTTCAAGAGGTAAAGATTTATTGGCAAGAACTTCAAACTCAGAGAGGACGGTCTCGTCCTTAATCTTTGATATACTATTCATCAGGATTTTCTTTCGGGTTTGTAATTGATTAGCCCTCATAACCTTTCTATTTTATATATATTACAAATATACGAATTAAACAAATACATCAGTCATCCGCCCCAGTTAAAGATTAAATCGGAAGTATAGTGTTTGTTATTTATTGTCAATAAGCCAATCTCACAAAAATAATTTTCCAATTCAACAATCGATTTTTTGCCCATATTGCGAATATTATAGGTCAGCCCTTTTCTTTGCTGTAAAAGCATCACTGACAATACATCTTCCAGATACTCACATTTAAACTTATTTCTAAATATATTTTTCGCTGTCATTGGTATCGGGAGAATATCTATCGGGTAATCCAGGTAAAAAGACAATTCCGATTCCTGATTGAATTGTAAACCAAACTTGTTCTTACTTTTCGCTTTATAGGAATGGATCAGATAATCTATCTCCTTATCTGTCTTTCCTTCAAGTGATAGAAGTATGCTTATTTCATTCTGCAAATCCTTATCCCGTTTTTCCAACAATACAGCACTTTCATTGATGCTTGCCGCCGATAGACGCATATTGGCATCTATTCTTTTCAGAAGTATTGCAGTCCCTTGATAATTCGACGCATTTTTCTCAATGGTACGCATTAAAATATCGGCTTTCTTTCCTAATAACCCGGCTAGATCCTCAATACTGTTCAACAGGGGATTTTCTTTAATCACAGATGCCGATTTTTGAATATTTCCATCAATATCTTTCAAAACAGCCGTTGTTTCCCTGTATTGAAGCAATTTTTCCTGAAGGGTATGTAGGAATGAGTCCGTCTTTTTATTCAGAATTTCAGTCATACCCTCAATTTCTTTAGAACATTTATCCAATGATTGTATCTGTCTGTTGATGACTTGTATTTTCCGGTTTGCAGACTCCACCAAGTCCTGATAGTGTTGTTCTTCTATCATTTTTCGATGAGTACATTTCTCTTTTATCCAATCGTAGAAGCCCATTGCAAGGGTAAAAGCTATCAATACCAATACAGAGATACCCAAAGCTCCGATAAACCAATCTACAAATGTGTTAAATAGTTCAGGACTCATGGCTGTATGTTTTTAGATTCTATCCAACCACTATAATATGCATGAGGGTTAGGCTCTGACATCTCACCCAAAAGATTGATCAATTCCTGACCGGCATCTATCAGAATCGAGTGATACCGAAGATTACCATTCATCCGCCAGTCAAAATCAAAAAAATACCCCATCCGCTTATTATCCGGCTCATAAGCATCAATAACATCTTTACAATAAGGACACATCACTGTCCAATTACTTTCTTCTATTTCAATATTCTGATAATAAATCAGTGGAGTTATATCCATATTCTTTTTTCTCAATAGATTGATCTCTCTCTTTATCTGTTTGGAACATTCACTTGGCAATGAATATAGAGGTAATAATCTATTGTAATACTGCCAGAAAGGGTTATCCCATTGCGGCATTTGTATTTTCGGAAATACAATACCGCTGACAACAGAGATTTCTTTTTTACATCTACTGCAAATATCTTTATACATTTCAATATTTACAGATTGCTTTCCGGCAATAGGGCCAACAAAACTAATTTCACCTGAAAAATATTTTTTCAGCATATTTTTCAATTCGAGATACTTTATTCCATTAATTGACGTTTTGAGATTTTCACATGAAGTCGAAAGCCTCAGATAATCGGAATGAAACACATCTACCTCTTCTGACAAAAAAGTATCAATATCATTCGCATCTTTTGATCTGCCATCACTGTGGATAATAATCAGACGGTCTTTTTTCGCAGCAACACTATCAATCAGGGGATATATCATTCCGGCGACCCTATCACTCATTTTTACTTCCGATGATATTATAAGTATCGTGATATATTTAGCTTTATTTCTATTTTTTGGTTGAAGTCGTTATAATAGTCCACCGATTGAGTTATCTATGGTAAAATCTACTGTCAGGAGCCCTCTATTCGGGGCATATTTCGAAATGGACTCCATGAT
>JBKEBP010000128.1:0-88967 GCA_047973235.1 Suipraeoptans sp.
GCTGTTTCTACTTCATCAGCTGTGCAACATGGAACCTTGGCAATAACTTCTCCTGTACTTGGATTAAAAGCATCTGTATACTTTTCTGTTTTAGACTCTACGTACTGTCCGTTGATAAAAGGCCTTAGTGTTTTGATTTCGTTACTCATTACTTCCTCGCTTTCCTAAATACCTATCTTATTTTCTATTTCTTTCGTCCAATAACCTTTTTTACCTTTTCCACAATAAAAGGTGCTGTTAAACCAAATCTTTCTTCCAAATAGTTTTGAGGGCCAACCTCTCCAAACTCATCACATACGCCAATTCTCTCCATTGGGACCGGTTCGGACTCTACAAGCACTTCCGCTACTGCACTACCAAGTCCTCCTATTACACTTTCATTTTCGCATGTAACTATTGCCCCGGTTTCTGCTGCACACTTCTTTATACACTGTGCATCAATCGGCTTAACAGTAAACATATCTACTACACGAGCAGATATGCCTTCAAGAGTAAGCATTTCAGCTGCCTCGAGAGCGTGGCGCACTTCTATACCAGTTGCAATAATAGTTGCATCGCTGCCCTCTCTAATGATCTCTGCCTTTCCTACTATAAATTCAGATTTCGGATCGTACAGATCATAAACTGTTTTCCTTGGCATACGTAGATAAAATACACCCTTTGTCTCTGCCACTTGCCTTACTATAGAACGCATCATTGTCGGATCAGATGGTTCTACAATCGTAACGTGCGGCATTACACGCATAATTCCTACATCTTCAAATGCCATATGTGTTCCGCCATTAAAGGCTGCACTAACTCCGGAATCACATCCTACTATCTTTACATTTTGACCTGCATATGCACATGACATAAAAATCTGGTCATAAATTCTTCTAGTTGCAAATACTGCAAAAGTATGCAGAAATGGTACCATGCCTGTCCTTGATAATCCTCCTGCCATTGCACATGCATTTTGTTCTTGAATACCTAGATTAAATGCTCGTTCCGGAAACTTATTGATAAAACCGGTTGTACCACATGAGTTGCTCAAATCGCAATCGAGCGAGATGATTTTTTCATTTTTTTCTGCTTCATCTATTAGTGCATTACAGTACGCAGCACGCATTTCCTCAGATGAAACCTCTATTTTGTCACGTAGCTTTACCATGTGAAATCACCTCCCGGATACGTACCATTTTTCAGACGTTCTTCAATCTCTTTGCAAGACTTTTCTGCTTCTTCAGAGCCAAATGTTAAATAGTGGTTAAATTCCTGCTCCTCCGCCAATGGAACTCCCAGTCCTTTGATTGTATCAAGTATAATGCAATGTGGCTTTCCTTTTATGGTTTTAGCATTTGATATTGCATTCCAGATAGCCTCTACGTCATATCCCTTTACTGTTACAGTATCAAATCCAAATGCACGAAACTTTTCCTCTAAATCCAGTGGTTCACATATTGCCTCCAGACGCCCATCCAACTGTTTCTTATTCCAGTCAACGAACAAGACAAAATGATCTAACGTCAAATGATTTGCAGCCTCACAAGCTTCCCAAACTTCACCTTCGTTAGTTTCACCGTCTCCAACGATACAATAAGTCCAACTATCACGTCCGTTAAGACGATTTCCTAAAGCAATCCCCACTGCTGATGACATGCCTTGCCCTAAGGATCCGGTAGTCATATCAATTCCGGGTGTCTTCTGACAATCAGCATGACTGGGAAGACGTGTCCCCGGTTTATTTACAGTTTTTAGCCATTCTATGGGAAAGTATCCTTTCAGTCCTAGCGTTGCATAAAGTGCCGGACCACAGTGCCCTTTCGACAATACCATCCAGTCTCGCTCCTGCCAGTCCGGATTCTGAGGGTTGATTTTCATCATCCCTCCATAAAGAACTGCCAGTACATCCGCTATAGAAGCCGATCCTCCAATATGTCCAAATCCGGCCTCTCCTATGGCTTTTGTAGTTTCTATCCTAATATCTGCACTTAAGCGACGGATTTCTTCAAAATTTTGTTCTTGTTCCATTTAACGATTCCTTCCTATATAAATTAGTACAATCCTGTTATTAAGCCTATACCATACACGCCCAATGCTACTATTGCACACGAAACTACAGACATCATAACTCCTACCTTTGCAAAATCTTTTATTGAAAAATAACCGGCTGAGTATGCAATTACATTCGTTGGTGTTGATGTAATCAGAATAAACGCTTGTGAAGTTGCCAGTGCCGCCGGGAATGCTATAGCCATTATAGGAATATTTAAATTTAGTGCCAATTCTATAATTATCGGAATTACTATACTAGCTGATACCGTAGCACTAGAAAGAGCAATATTCATAAATGAAATACTTATTACTACAACAAATATCATTAATACCGACCCTAATTCACCTACATTACCTAATAAACTAAGAGCTATCCAGTCTGCAACTCCGGTGTCATAGAGCGTCATACCGAGTGATATTCCGGAAAGTACCAAGATTATACTGCTCCATGGTATACTTTTCTCAATTTCCTTATATTGAATTCCGCTAACTCCCGGTAAGAAAAATATCATAGTAGTTAAAATAACCGGTAAGGCAATAGGAATATCCACACCTAGAAGCGATGAAATCTGTGAAGAAAATACCCATAATATTACTGTTAAAGCAAAAATAACTAGTGTGACTTTTTCGTCACGTGAAAACTTCGGTTGATTTGCAAACTCTTCTTTGATTTCTTCTTTTGTCTTTTTTAAGTGCTGTATTTCCGGTTTGAATACTAATAGTATCAGACGCCATGCTATCGGAATATGAAGTAACGAAATCGGTATGCCGTATTTCATCCATTCTAAAAACGAAACATCTACTCCAGCCATATCTTTCATGAATCCAATTGCTACCGGATTAGGGCCGTTTCCTGCCGGTGTTCCAAAACCTCCGATTAAACTTCCCCATGCGACAGATATAAGAAGTGCTTTTCCAAAATTGCTTTCCATTGGCTTTATGTCTTCACCATCTAATAGAGACTTGGCTAAAGGCATGAGCATAGCTGCAACTGCCATATTAGATATCCACATTGAAAGCAATGCTCCTACTACTAAAAATCCTAAAATAATATACTTTGTATTATTACCGGTAACCGAAAGACATATGTTTACTATTCTCTTACCTAATCCTGATTTGTTTATAAAAGCGCTTAGAATAAAAACACCAATAAAGAATATTACGTTATTATTTCCAAATCCGGTCTTTACAATATTTACAAATGTATCCGTTCCAAATAGTGCTAGTAATGCCATTGCAAGCAGCCCTGTAAAATGAAAAGGTATAGCTTCCGTTATCCATAGCAGAAGTGCGAAAACCAAAATAGCTAATGCTGTTTGCCCCTCTGCTGTCAATGCTGCACCACCTGAAGACGATAACGTTGCCGGTAAATTTATATTCATTATAATAATTAATGCCAATACACTAATGCCTATATAAATCCAGCCTTTTATATCTCCTGATAAACCCTTTGATTTCCCTGAAACATTTTCTTGTTTGTTCATCAAACCTTCCTCCGCTCATATAATAGAGTAGAACCTATTTTATTGTTTTGACATCGCGTTTAAAATCTTCTCCGGAATAGCCGGAAGATCAGTTACGCGTACACCAACAGCATCATAAATTGCATTTACAATTGCAGGTACTGTTGGTAATGGTGCCGGTTCGCCAATACCTTTAGCTCCCAGTGGACTAAAAGGATCTCTTTCTTCAACCAAATTGCTATGAAACATTGGTATATCCACACTCGTAGGCAAAATATACTTTGCAAAGCTTCGGTTTAATGGCACCCCTTCTCTAAATTCAAAATTTTCCATTATAGCCTGACCAATGCTCTGAGCGGCGCCGCCTTCTATCTGACCCTCCACACCTTGTCGGTTAATTACTCTTCCGACATCATGTGAGGCCCAGATTCCAAGAACATGGACTTCTCCTGTCAATGTGTCAACTGCAACCTCAGCAATTTGGCATCCAAACACATATGCCTGCCAAGGATTGCCTTGTCCGCTAATAGGATCAAGCGCTTCATGATGTGCCGTGTAACTTCCGGAACCTAAAGGTACTACACCTCGTACCTTTTTACATATTTCGACAGCATCTGCTAGTGTAAGACTATAATAAGAATGTCCTTTTACAAATATTTTTTTATTTTCCATGCATATTGAAGAAGCGTCAACATTCCAATATGCCGCTATTTCTTTTATGAATTTTTCTTTTGCATCTCTGCAAGCATTAACTACTGCATTTCCAATTAGGTATGTCTGTCTGCTTGCCCCTGCATGGGCTGCATCCGGTACGCGAGCAGTATCATTGTCGCCTATAGTAACATCATCAGGATAAATACCTAATTCATCTGCTGCAATTTGAGATAAAACAGTTAAAATTCCTTCACCGATTTCGGTAACACCTGTCAAGACCATAGCAGTGCCACCATCATCTATTTCAACAAACGCACCTGCCTTATCCACTGTTGCGCAACGGCCAATCCCGTACCATCCGGTCCCTACACCACGACCATATTTAAATCTGGACCTACACAATTCCAGGGCCTTCTCTGATTTAAATTCACATCCTGGTATATACGGCCGGACAATCTGATTACCATTAACATCTCCTCTAATCTGTCCTCTAATGTTTGATGCGCCCGACTCCCAACTTGCAATTTTCGCACATTGTTTTAGAGTCTCACTATAGCTAACATTCCCTAAGACTTGACCGGTATGTGTTTTGCTTCCGGTCTTTAATCCATTTATTAAACGCAGTTCAATTGGATCTATACCCAACTGTTCCGAGCAAATATCTATTGTAGATTCAATAGCAAATGTCGGTTGTAGAGTCCCGAAAGTTCTCATAGCTCCTGATGGTGTGTTATTCGTGTAATATCCCTTTGAAACGACCTTTACATCCTCAATCTCATAAGGGCCTGCTCCAATTATTGCTGCTTTTCCTACAGTTCCTTTTGTCGAAAAGCAGTATGCGCCACCGTCTGCCTGTATTTCAATCTCAATAGCCTGTATCTTGCCGCCCTTATTAATTCCTATTTTATGATGGATAAGAACCGGATGGCGCTTGCTACTACTTATCATTGAATCCTCTCTGGAAAAAACCAGTTTTACAGGACGTTTTGTTTTAACTGCAGCAACAGCTAAAATCCCCTGATAAATCATATCCTCTTTGCCACCAAATCCACCGCCTACCGGCGTCATTATAACTCGAATTTTATTCATAGGCATATCAAGAATTTTGGATAAAAATGCTCTATGCATAATAATATTTTGGTCACATGATTTTACTACCAGCACTCCGTCCGGATCAAGGTATGATATACCAGCTTCTGTCTCAAGATATGCATGCTCCACACACTGAGTTGAGTAACTTTGTTCAATAATATAATCGCAATTACTGAATTTTTTCTCTACATCACCTTTCATAACTACACTTTTGCTTACTACATTTTCCGGATAATCGTCATGAAGAACTGCTTTGCAATTGATAGCCTCTTCAATCGAAGAAACTATAGGTAATTTTTCATATTCGATTGTAACGGCTTTTTCCGCAGCTTCCGCTTCTTCTAATGTTTCTGCTACAATAGCTACTACCGGCTCTCCGTAATATCTCACTTTCCCTTTTGCCAGTACAGGTTGATCATGATAATAAACTCCAAACCCGTCTTGACCGGGAATATCATTGCTCGTTAGAATTGCTTCAACACCCGGCATATCGTAAGCTTTTTCTACGTCAATATTATTAATCTTCGCATGTACTTCTTTGCTTCGGACGAGATGAATATAAAGCATTCTTGGCATTTTCATATCTGCAGCGTATTCAAGTGCTCCGGTAATTTTGCCTTTGGCATCAACTCTTTCTACACTGGAGCCGATTATTTTACCACTTTTTGGCGCCGTGGTCTCCAAGCGCTTTTTACTCTTGTCATTGTTTAAAATATCTCTAGCCAGCTCTACTGCGTCAATTATTTTGGCATATCCGGTGCATCTACAAACATTGCCACCTAAACGCCTTCTGATTTCGACTTTGTCCGGATGACGATTCTCCTTTAATAGTGCTGTCGTCGTCATTATCATACCCGGAGTACAGTAACCGCACTGAACCGCACCTGCTTTAATAAAGCATTTTTGAATTATATCAATGCCATCTGCTCCAATACCCTCAATTGTCAATACTTCGCAGTTATTTACCTTTATAACGGGAATTAGGCAACTTTTTTTAAGTAAACCATCAATCAAGACAGAACAAGTTCCACATTCTCCGGCATTGCATCCCTTTTTTGTTCCAATCAAATGAAGTTCTTCTCTCAAAAAATCAGCTAATCTCATAGATGGCGCAACAACCTTGCTGATTTTTTTTCCATTTATCTTCATTTCTATTTTTACAAATTCAACACTCATGCTTTACCTCACTTATTCAAAAACAATGTCTATCTCTGCCAATGCCTCTAAAAGACCTGCTAATAAAAAGTTCCTAACTATCGTCTTTCTATATTCTCGTCTACTCCTAGACTGAACTATATCTTCCGGTATATGCTTCAGCATTTCCTGCACAACTTGATATGTAACGGAGCTTCCTATCAGCCTTTTTTCTACTTCTCTTAGCCTCACAGGAATCGGTGATATTCCACCGAATGCAATTCTTACATCTTCAAATACATTCTTTGTCTTATCCACTTTAACTAAAAACGCAGAGCTAACTGTAGAAATACATAGAGATCTTCTTAGTCCGACTTTTTTAAATGCACATCCATAATCGGATACATTAGGACATGTTACTGATAGAATAACCTCCCCATAAGACAGTGTGTTTTTCCCTACACCTTTGATAAAATCTTCAATCAGCGTCATATCTTCACATATATCATCATCAATGCATTTGATTGTATGAATCTTCGCACCCATTGCGAGTAGTGGTGGGATCATGTCGCCGGTAGGTGATGAATTTGCAATATTACCTCCTACTGTTGCCATCTCTCTAATTTGCTGGTCAGCAAAGTAACTGGCTGCATGCCTCATAATAGGAACATCTTGAACTAATACCGCCTCTTCAATAAATTGTTGAACGGTAGTACTTGCACCAAATGTAATAGTCTCATTATTTGATTCAATAATAGAAAATTCCTTTATTTTGCTGATATCCACTGCTATCTTGTTATCATCTAAAGGTTCCCTCTCTTCTGCATAGAGATCTGTTCCTCCTGAGATTATCTCAGCAGAATCATTCTCTTTAATTACTTGCATAAGTTCATCAATTGATTTTGGCATATAATATTCTTTATATTGAAGCATGCAATCATTCTCCTATCCCGGTATCTTTACAACAACCTTAATTGCGTCATCTATTCTTTCTTTTGAATACTTGAGTGCTGTAAGGAGTTCCTCAAATCCAAATGTATGAGTATGAATTAAAGATGCATCAAATCGTTTCTCACTAATTAATGATGCTGCTCTATGTACAGCGCTCTTACCTTCACCTCTTATACCAAACATTGATATGTTGTTACGAACCAATGCGGCAACTTCAACTTCAACGGGCTTGGACGGAAATGCTGCCAAACAAATTCTTCCTCCTCGTTTAACCATGCTTGATGCTTCGTTTATAGCATTTGGAGCTCCTGAGCATTCCATTACATAATGAACGCCTTCACCATTTGTGATTTTATTCACTGCTTCTACAACATTTTCATTTCTTACATTTACTGTATAATCAGCTCCAAGTTTCTGTCCCACCTCTAATCTATTATCCCTAGTACCGCAGAGTAATACCGGGTTGGCTCCTAAGCTCTCACCTACAGCTACTGCCATTAAGCCTATAGGTCCGGGACCGGATACTACTAATGTCTGTCCGGCCATCAATCCACCTAGAGCATCTAGTCCATACATTGCAGTGCCTGCCGTTACAATTAAAGTAGCCACTTCATCAGAAACATCGTCACCCACATGTGCCAGCGTGTTTACATTGTTTATTGCATATTCTGCAAAACCACCATCGGTTGTAAACCCGTTTGCTCTATGTCCTTTGTCATGTCCTTCATAATTCTGTCCGTAGTTAAGACAAGATGTATACATACCCTCTCGACAACGCTCACATCTTCCACATCCCGCGTGTATTTCCACTGCAACTCTATCACCTACTTTATACTCGTCAATGCCACTTCCTAATTTCACTACAGTACCCATATACTCGTGACCTGGTGTAAATCCTTTATTAAAGGGTGCTCCACCTTGAATTAACGCCGGTGGTCCATTCTCAATAATTTCTAAATCCGTTGCACAAATTGCAACTGCGTCAATTTTAACAAGTACTTCTGATTTTTCCGGTTGTGGTACCGGTTTTTCTTCAAGTGTAAGTACTCCCGGATCACCCAATACCCATGCTTTCATTTTCTCTGGAATCTGATAACTCATATTCTATATCCTCCTGTTTTTGTTTAAAAACCAAGTTCGTGTTTAAGTTTCTGTACTCTTTCGCACCAATTGCCAACATTCCAATCACCAAATGAACCCAGACCTGCAAGCTCATTTTCTCCATAATATACAGGAACGTGTACTAGTGATAGTCCTTCATACTCATATGCTTGATTTAATACTGCTTCAAATTCTTCTAGGGTTTCTCCACCATAAAATCCTTTTACTCCATGCACAGATTCAGCCATTTTCACATAGTCAACTACCACTGTGTCATCTGTTTTAAACTCAACTTCATATTGAGAATGTTGAAGGCTGGTAATCGCACCCATGCGGCGATTGTCATACAAAACAATCATCCCTTTTAGTTTGTACTGAACTGCATCTATTAATATCTGTGGATTCATCATAAAGCTGCCATCACCGGTAAATGCGATAGGATAATCTTTGCCTCCGGCAAGTGCAAATGCGAGCATTGATGATACTGCAAATCCCATATATGAAGACCCTGTATCTGTTATAGTTTGTCCCGGTTCTTCATCTGTTACTATTTGAAATGCATTTGCCTGAACATCACCCGCATCAAATATTTTTATGCATCCTTTTTGTTGTGCAAAATCTACTGTCTTTTTAATAGCTGCCGGTTCAGTTAATATATTTTTTTTCTGTTTCTCATCATACAAAATCGGATTATCGTATCGTAATTGTTTAAATGCTTCCCATTCTCTTCTCTTGCTAATGCAATTATTTAGCCACATAGATTCAGTTACTTTTTTATCTTTCTCTTTCAGTAACTCAATCAAGATTAAAAGAGCTTCCTTTGCATCACTTTGTATTCGTATACTATTGTTATATTGTCCCAAGTCATCATAGTCGCAATTAATATTGATAATCTTCTTTGCATTCCTAAATGCCGTTCCCGAGCTGTCCCATTGGCATACACCTCTTGTTCCGATGGCGATTATCAAATCACTCTCGTTCATAGCATAATTACCACTTATCGACCCTTTCGAGCCACCAACACTCATATTACGGGGCTTCGAATCCGGATATAAACCAGACACTTTCGGTCCATGTACATACACCGCATCCGCAAGTTCCAAAAACTCGTCCAATACTTCCGCAGTAATATTTGCAGCACCACCTCCTGCTTTAACCGTAATTCTTGAAGCATTACAAATAGCTTTTACTGCGGTATTAAAGAGATTCATATCAGCACTGACAATCTTTGATTTTTCCGATTTTTGAGTGAATTCAACTAAATTACATTTTTCCATTATTTTAGGTTGAATATTCATGGGAAGAAGCATATAAAATGGCGATTGTGCTGCACTTCCATTTACTACTGCATCGCCTCTTTTTAGCGCTGTAAATATTGCTTCTGCTGTATGCAATGAATATGCATGTCCTAAGGTTGTAAAAAGTCGTAAGAATAACTCTTGCTCTCTCTTTGGAATCTGCTGCATATTTGGGCCTTCACTATGAGTTGTTTCATCTCCTACTAAATAGTATACTCCTAGTCCATTGGACAATGGGACTAGAGAACCCGCAGCAGCCTGTAATGCACCCGGTCCGATTGAAGTAAATACTGCCGGAACCTCATTGTATTTCCATCTGAGCATTGACGCCACATGCGACGCTTCCACTTCATTTCGTACATTGACGGTTTTAACAGCCTTTTCCTCTTCATAAATGCGCAGCACCTCACCTACATCAGTCATACCATGTCCAAAAATTCCAATAAATGTGCTGACGCCTTGATTAATCAGACCTAAAACCACTGCTTCACTGAGACTAATATTTTGATATTGATTTAGCTCACCCACCTCTACAGCTCTTTGGATAGTGCCATGTGTTTTAATCGCTTTGGCACGTTTTTTTCTTAATTCAATCATTTCATTCATAATTAGTCCTCAATATATTTTCGTAATTTTATTTCGTAATGCTCTCCTAATGTATTAATAAAGCCCGGAAAGTTAAGAACATGCTTCACAATTTCATTTGGCATCTGATCTATTATTTCGGCAAATGGTCTATGCGCAATTCTAGAGATATCTAAAAGCGTCTCTCTGGATTTCTGCTGCGAATCCTTTCTCTCTTCAGGATATCCACATCCTCTTTCGACACTAAAAATTCGGTCAAAAATAAATCGCAAATTCACATCAGCTGCCCATCCATAACCCTGATTTAAAGGCAGTGAAATACAGTTGCCTCCATTAATTTGTGTAAATAGCCAAGCATCCAGCGAAGACGAAATCAATCCACAAAAAACGTTCGGATACTGCATCGCCGCATTTAAGTACCCTTGTCCTGTCCCACATCCACCAACAACAAAATCAACTGCTTTATAGTTTAGTAGCATTGCTGTCATCAGACCGGTATGAATGTATGTCAATTCCGGTAATTGTGAATTTCCGGTCATACCTACATTTAAAATTTCATGTCCTCGTTCCTCCAAGGCTTTAATAATGTCACTATTCTTTTGTTGAGCGCTCATCTCATTTACTACTGCAATACGCATATATTCCTCCTCGTTTTTTTGTTATTAATTTAAAATTGGAGTCTCACAATCTATAATTGAATAATATATAAACGCTATATTTTTGTCAACGCGCAATGCGTACCACGGTTGCGCATTATGCAACTCTTGTGTATTTTAGCGATTATGCACATGTTTATTTTAGTTTTTTATGCACTTTTACTATATATGAATTCAAAATAAAAGTCTACCCCTCACGGTAGACTTGAATTCTGATTATTTTTAATTTGGTATTATTTTTGAAAAACTAACGACTGGGTTTGTAACCCAATGATAAGCTAATTTGATTACTAATAGAAACTAAAGCAGATATATATCTCTCAATTGTAGATGGCTTGATATTTGTAGTTGTTCCCGAAACTCCCAAGCAATAATTTACTCTTCCTCGATAATTGTAAACAGGTGCTGCAATACACCTAACTCCCAGCGTCATCTCTTCATTATCAATTGCATAACCTTGATTTCGTATTACGGCAAGGTTCTTCCTTAAATCATTAATATTTGTAATAGTTTTAGGTGTATATGCAGTCAAAGAATAATCTTTTAATAAGCGATCAACCTTTGATGGTGGGCTAAATGCAAGAATGCATTTTCCAACTGATGAACTATGCAGTGGTTCAATCATTCCAACATTCGCCGCCAGATTATAAACTTTGTTCGAATGCACTTGGTCTACCACATAAGCAGCATCATTATTAAAGGCACATAAATGTACACTTTCATTTAACTCCTCAAATAGCTTGGATAAAAATGGGCGCGCAATTGCTATTACGTTTATATTTCGTTTCACACCCTCTCCCAGATATAAAATTTTAAAACCCAAGCGATATTTTTTTGTTGCAGTGTCTACTTGAACCATATCATGTGATTTAAGAGTCTCGATTAATCTAGAGACAGTACTTTTATTAACACCAAGTTCCTCTGCAATCTCTGTAACACTTGCACTTCCTTGTCGTTCTAAAATCGAAAGAATTAACATCCCACGATCAAGAGATTGTATCATTTAATCACCTCTACAAGTTTTGTTTTGACTTCATTCTAGCAGTAAAGTTTATTGATTACAAGAAAAATCCTAATGCTAAAACTACAAGCGAGCATCCAAGTCAACATACTTCTCCGGCTCTTTATCGAATGCTCTGACAACATACGGACAAGTCGGGTAAATCTTCTTTCCGTTATCTCTTGCCCATTTTACCAACGCTTCCAGCAATACACCGCCATATCCTTTTCCCTCAAATCCTTTGTAAATCTCAGTATGTGTTGCATAAATCAAGTGTGGATTGGCCACACGATAGTCCATCTCACCAGCCGGATTACCTTCATCAGATAATAATTCAAACATTTCTTTTTCTTCAATATGTTGTATTTGCATTATAAACATCTCCTATCGTATTTAACTATTTAACTACCTCATTAATCCCATCACTTCATTAATTGTACTTATTCCTACAATTTCTATTCCATCCTCTTTAGATAATCCTTTAGTTGAAACCTTTGGCATTATACAAGTTTTAAAACCTAGTTTCTTTGCTTCTGCCAACCTTTGTTCCGGCATTGAAACCGCTCTAACCTCACCACTAAGTCCTACTTCTCCGTAAACAACAACGTCTTCCGGTATTGCTTTATTTTTGTAGCTTGATATTATTGCCATTACGACTGCTAAATCCGTTGCCGGTTCTGTGAGTTTTAAGCCTCCGGCAATATTTATATACGCATCGTAATTTGACAAGTGTATTCCCACCCTTTTATCTATAACTGCCATCAACAGATTAACCCTATTATAATCCATGCCTGCTGCCGTTCTTCTTGCCAGATTAAAATTTGTAGATGTTACCAATGCCTGTACTTCTATTAACACCGGTCTGGTTCCTTCCATTGCACAAGCTACTACTGCACCTGATGCATTTTCCGGTCTTCCGCTAAGCATAAACTCAGAAGGATTTTTCACTTCCACTAACCCTTCTTTTCTCATTTCAAATACGCCTATTTCATTCGTTGAACCAAACCGATTCTTAACCCCTCTTAAAATTCGATAAGTTCCATGCCTCTCACCTTCAAAGTATAAAACCGTATCTACCATATGTTCCAGGACTCTTGGACCTGCAACAGTTCCCTCTTTGGTAACATGTCCAACGATAAAAATTGAAATATTTAATCCTTTTGCAATTTGCATTAATTGATTAGTAGTTTCGCGAACTTGAGACACACTACCGGGTGCCGAGGTCACATCCTCATTATACATAGTTTGTATCGAATCAATAACTACCATTTCAGGTCTTGTTTTCTCTATTATGCTTCGTATTGATTCAAGGTTAACCTCACATAATAGTGATAAATCATCCGTAAACTCACCTATTCTGTTCGCACGTAATTTTATCTGTCTAAGAGATTCCTCTCCTGATATATATAATACCTTTTTATTTTTTGCAGATAATTTTTGACACACCTGTAATAATAACGTCGATTTTCCAATTCCCGGATCACCACCTACCAATACTAGTGAGCCATGGACTATTCCACCTCCGAGAACCCTATCGAGCTCGATAATACCGGTTTCAACTCTGTCGTTTTCATCTGTAGATATGCCTGAAAGTGACACTGCCTTTATATCACGTGATTGAGTATGTTTTCCGGATTTGTTGGTTGTAACACTCTCCTCTACGAAAGTGCTCCACTCTTTACACATTGGACACTGCCCCAACCACTTACTCTCTTCGTGTCCACAGTTTTGACAGAAAAAAACCGTTTTCTTTCCTTTTGCCATCATTCTCCTTTTAAAAAGGGTTGACAATGCGTCAACCCTTTTAATGTCTTATTTTTTAACTACTTTGATTAACATTTCCTCTTCCGGTTCTAATTCAGTGCTTATAACCAACTTACCACTTAAATTTGTCAACATATCTCCTACATTGACATCCCCCATATAAACAACATATTCACTATCGGCTTCCGACTCTAGTGTTATCTGTGCATCACGATTTCCTGTGACTGTAAATGAAATAGTATTCTCGCTCGCCTGATAATGTTCAACTCTAGTTCCCGGTACGGATTCATATGCAAAAAGTCCGTTTTTTTCAAGTTTTGTGATTTCAGAATACGTCTTCACTTTATAGATATCTCCTTTAAACTCAAAGTCTTCCACTTTAGACTTTTTATCTAACGTATAATCACCAAAACTCAAAGTATTGTCCGCTTCAACTATTAAAAGTTCTTTATTAAGTGACATTTGTTTATTCCTCCTAAACAGGTATTATGATAGCATTATATCGCAAATCCAATTTATTTTGTAGCCTTTGAGACAAATTTAATTTCTTTTTTAGATAAGTTTACTTCTACTGTACTATCTCTTTTGATTTCTCCACCAAGAAGTGCCTCTGCCATTTTATCTTCAAGTTGATTTTGAACAGCTCTTCTAAGTGGCCTTGCCCCGTATTTAATATCCGTTCCTGTTTCTACTATATGCTTTTTTACATTGTCTTTTATAACTAAAGTTATGCCTAGCTGCTCTTTAGCTCGATTTATCAGTTCTTTACACATAAGGCCAACTATCCGCTTCATATGTACAGCGTTTAATGGATGGAATACAATAATCTCATCGATTCTATTTAAGAATTCCGGCCTAAATACATTCTTTATTTCATTCATTACATTGCTCTTCATTCGCTTATAATCGTCAGAGGCATCTTCCTTTATATTAAAACCAAGTTTCTTTGGATCAATAATAGTTTTTGCTCCGGCATTTGACGTCATAATGATTATAGTATTACTAAAGTCAACCTTTCTACCTTGAGAATCCGTGATACGACCATCATCTAAAACCTGTAATAGTATATTAAACACATCGGGGTGTGCCTTCTCTATCTCATCGAAAAGAATAACACTATAAGGGTGTCTCCTTACTTGTTCACTTAGCTGACCACCTTCATCAAATCCTACATATCCCGGAGGCGAACCTATCATTTTTGATACAGAATGTTTCTCCATATACTCAGACATATCAACTCTTATCATGGAATTCTCATCACCAAAAACCGCTTCGGCTAGTGCTTTTGATAATTCTGTTTTACCTACTCCCGTAGGCCCGAGAAATAGAAATGACCCTATAGGTCTCTTCGGATCTTTGAGACCAACTCTTCCTCTTTTTATTGCTTTTGCAACTGCGGTTACTGCTTCTTCTTGTCCAATAACTCTTTTGTGTAAGGTCTGCTCTAGTTTATTTAATCGTGCACCTTCAGACTCATTTAGTCTGCTTACAGGTATTGATGTCCACTGCGAAACAACATCGGCAATATCTTCTTCTGTAACTACAACTGATTTATCAGCATTTTTCTTGGCAAATCGTTTTCTAGCCTGTTCAAGTTTTTTTTGTGTTTTTTCACGCTCTACCTTTATTGCCGCTGCTTCCTTCATATTTCCGGATTTTATACTTTCTTCCATGTGCTCAGACATAGAAATAATATCTGCTTCATGCTTGTAAAATGTATCCGGCACCTTGAATCCCCTTAAACTCACCTTGGAACATGTCTCATCCAAAACATCTATTGCTTTATCCGGTAGGAATCTGTCATTAATATACCTACAAGAAAGGTGTACTGCTGACTTTATAGCTTCTTCAGTAATCTGTACACTATGATGCTGCGCATACTTATCACTTAATCCTTCCAAAATCTCTACGCACTCGTTTTCTGTTGGTTCATCTATCGTAATAGGCTGGAATCGTCGCTCTAAAGCTGCATCCTTTTCAATATGTTTTCTATACTCGCTAATTGTTGTAGCACCAATTAATTGAAGTTCTCCTCTCGCCAAGGATGGTTTCAAAATATTTGAAGCGTCAATAGCACCTTCAGCTCCACCTGCACCTATAATCGTATGTACCTCATCAAGGAAAAGGATGATATTACCAGCCGCCTTAACTTCTGTAATAAGTCGTTTCATCCTCTCTTCAAATTCACCTCGATACTTAGAACCTGCTATCATACCGGCTAAGTCCATAGTGAAAATACGCTTGTCAAGCATTCCTTCCGGAACAATTCCTGATGCAATTTGTGAAGCAAGACCTTCAATGACTGCAGTCTTACCAACACCCGGCTCACCTACTAGACACGGATTATTCTTCGTACGTCTACTAAGAATCTGCATAATTCTATTAATCTCTTCTTTTCTTCCTATTACCGGATCCAGCTTGCCTTCTTCTGCTAATAACGTCAAATCCGTACCGTATTGATCAAATATAGATTCGCCCTTTTTTTCCGGATTATCCTGCATTTTATCTTCAAACAATTCTTTAGCATTATTACCGGTAGCATTTGCTATGTCCATATATAATTTTTTAATATTTATGTTAAGCGTTATAAGTATTCTAGTCGCAACACTATCCTTCTCCTGCATCAGTGCAAGCAACAAATGTTCTGTTCCTACCTCCTTCGATTTCATTTGATTTGCAAATACTTCACTACTTCGCAAAACCGTCTTTAGTTTCGGTGATATTTCCGGTGCTGACTTTCTGGCGACAGAACCTATAGGTGCAACTAATTCGCTTATCACTTTTAGTATACTCGCTTCTGCCACATTATTACTTGCTAATATCTGTCCTGCTACTCCCGAATAAGCTTTGCAAAGTCCCAGTAATAAATGCTCTGTTCCTACATATGGATGATCTGCATTTTTCGCCGCTTTCTTTGCTATGTCCATACTCTCTATAGCTTGTTTTGTATATTTCATCTTATATCCGTCTCCTCTCTAGTATCACTATTTCTAAAATTAATATTCATCAAATATATCATCAACCAGTCTATGTATATCCTCTCTGGTTATATTCTTACATCGTCCTTGCGCAATAACAATATTCATTGTTGACTTGATCTCTTTTAAAAGTCTTTCTTTGTCAGGATCCACACATATAACGGCTCCTCTCCTTCTGTCTAGCTGGATATACCCTTCCTCACGTAATATACCATACGCTTTGTTTACCGTATGCATGTTAATTCCCAGTATATTAGCCATCTGTCTAACCGAAGGCAACGAATCGCCTTCCCTAATATTGCTGTATGCAATTTCCATAATGATTTGATTTCTTACTTGTACATAAATCGCTTCATTACTATTAAAATCTATTTCCAAATACATAGGCCACCTCTGTTATATAAAGCATATAACAAATTATAGCAGATGAAAAAGGAACTTACAATTAAATGTAAGTTCCTTTAATCTAAATTCTTTATTAACTAACTCTTAAAACAATGTCTTAGGATCTGTATATGTGTATCCGTCAAAGCTTTCCTCAACTGCCAAACAAGTAAGTTTACCATCATATGTATTTATTGCTGAATAAATATAGTTGTTATCCTTACAAGCTTGCTCCAATCCCTTGTTTGCTATCTGAAGTCCATAACTTATGGTTGCATTATTAAGTGCTATTGTAGATGTTCTCGGAACAGCACCCGGCATATTTCCTACACAATAATGAACAATTCCGTCTACCTCATAAATAGGATCATCATGGTAAGTTACTTTTGTTGTCTCACCGCAACCGCCTTGGTCAACAGCAACATCAACAAATACAGACCCCGGCTTCATTTCCTTAAGATACTTTTTCTTGAATATCTTAGGTGCTGCTTTACCGGGTATTAATACAGCTCCAACTACTACGTCTGCTTCTTTAACTTCATTTTCAATGTTGGCGTCAGTTGAAACAACAGTATGTATTCTAGCGCCAAAAATATCGTCAAGATATGCTAATCTGTTAAGATTGATATCCATAATGGTAACATCCGCTCCCATACCAACTGCTATCTTACAAGCGTTAGTACCTACTGAACCACCACCAAGAATTACAACTTTACCTTTCTTTGTTCCCGGTACACCTGCAAGCAATACGCCTGCACCACCATATGTCTTCTCCAGATATTTTGCACCTTCTTGAACGCTTAGTCTTCCTGCTATCTGACTCATAGGTGCCAATAGAGGTGTTCCACCTGTATGGTCAATTAGTGTTTCATATGCAACGCCTTTTACCCCGGATCCAAGCAATGCATCTGTTTGTTGCTTATCTGCTGCCAAATGTAGATACGTATATAGAATCAAATCTTTCTTGAATAAAGGATATTCCTCAGGTAACGGTTCTTTAACCTTAACCATCATGTCAACACTATCCCAAACTTCCTTTGCAGTATCAACAAACTTAGCACCGGCATTGGTATACTCAGCATCCGTAAATCCTGAACCTAAACCTAATCCCTTCTCAACTATAACCTCATGACCCGCATTAACATAAGATTTCGCTGCATCCGGTGTAAGACCCACTCTAAACTCTTTGTTTTTGATTTCTTTTACACATCCAACTTTCACTTTGATTACCTCCTAATAACTTTTAGTTGTTTATGAATATTTTTTTTCATTCTCTTTTCTTCTTGAAAAATCATATTCATTTGTTGTATAATTAGATTAGCACAAATATTGATGTTATTCAATAATAGTTACAAATTTAACAAGTCTGATTTTATATATACACTAAACTATTATTGTCTGATATCTGGTGATTAAGATTGGAGTTAGCTATGAACGATTTAAGAGATTTAATTTCCTCTTCAAACCTTACAAAAACACAACTTGTCATCTCACAATTCATATTAGACAACTCTTCCGACGCTTGTTTTATGACATCTACTGAGATAGCAAATGCAATTTCTGTGAGCGAATCATCTGTTATACGCTTCAGTCGTTCTTTAGGTTTTGAAGGATTTAGTGATTTTCAAAAATATATTAGAAGAGAGTATCAGGATCGAGTCATGAGTATATCCAGCTCAATTACAAATCCAGCCAGACGATTACAAGAGCAAGCAAAGTTAGGCAATGATTCCGAATTCCTAAAAAGACACTTCAAAGTGGTTGCTAAAAATCTACAGGCGATTTTTGTAGATAATACAGTATCTTCTTTTGAAGAAGCAGCCTCCTCTATTATTGGCAGCAAGAATAAGTTTATAATAGCTTCAAGGGGCAATGCCGGCTTAGGCAATTATTTCTTCTTATACCTAAAACAAATGCTATCAGGTGTTGAACTGACCACTTCTTCAATCAGCCCTATTGACCATATGTGCCACATCAATAAATCCGACTGTGCAATTATATTTAGTTTCCCAAGATATTCAAAGACAGATGAATTAGCACTTAAGATGGCTTCAGATGCAGGTGCAAAAGTAGTTGTGATAACGGATAAACCTAGCGCTGATTTGGCAAAGTATGCTACCGAAATCTTAATTGTCAGATGTGACAGTCCGACTTTTTTCAACTCACTTGTTGGCGCACAGTTTATTGCCGAAGCACTGCTGGATACCATAAGTCGTAAAACACGCAGCATAGAGAAACGATTAAACTATATAGATAATTATATGTCCGAAACCGGAGATTATTAGATATAGAAAACATGCCATATTCGAATTCAGTTATTAAGAATCATTCGAATATGGCATATTTTTATTGTAGTATATCTAAAATTAAAAAACTATATTTCATCTATGGCTTTACCGATATCCGTTCTCATATACTTATTATCGAACTTAGCCCATTTAGTCGCTTCATATGCGTTCGCTCTAGCTTCTTTTAGGCCTTTTCCTTTTGCTGTTATACCTAAAACTCGACCACCATTTGTAACTACTTTTCCATCTTTAAACGCTGTTCCTGCATGAAAGCAGTAATATCCTTCATGCTTATCAAATTCTTCAAGACCTGTAATTTCATACCCTTTTTCATAAGAAACAGGATATCCATCTGAAGCAAGAACTACACAAACTGCTGCATTGTCTTCAAATTTAAGGTCAATCTTGTCAAGTGTTCCATCAATACAAGCTTCTATTACTTCTATTAAATCATTCTCCATTCTTGGAAGACAAACCTGTGCTTCAGGATCTCCGAATCTGGCATTATACTCGAGAACTTTAACACCCTCAGGCGTTAGCATGAGTCCGAAGAATATAATACCTTTAAAAGGTCTTCCTTCCGCCTTCATGGCATCAACTGTTGCCTGATATATATATTTGTTTGCAAAATCTTCAACTTCCTTAGTATAAAATGGACTTGGTGAAAACGTTCCCATGCCTCCGGTATTTAATCCCGTATCTCCATCACCCGCTCTTTTATGGTCTTGCGCTGATGTCATAGTCTTTATCGTATTGCCATCCACAAAGGACAATACCGAAACTTCTCGTCCTGTCATAAATTCTTCTATGACCATTTCATTTCCGGCAGATCCAAACTTTTTATCGAGCATAATTTCTTTGACACCGGCTTTTGCCTCTTCTAAATTTTGGCATATCAAAACACCTTTTCCAAGAGCCAACCCATCTGCTTTTAAAACTATAGGAAACCTGGAAGTTTCAAGATACTTTAATGCTTTATCGGGATCGGTAAAATTTTCATATCCTGCTGTAGGAATATTGTATTTTTTCATGAGATCTTTAGAAAAAGCTTTTGATCCCTCTAGAATAGCCGCATTTTTTCGAGGACCAAAGGTTCTGATTCCTGCATTTTCCATTACATCTACAAGTCCGCCTACAAGTGGGTCGTCCATCCCCACTATACATAAATCAATTTTTTTCTCCTTAGCAAATGCAAGAAGTTTATCAAATTCCATTGCACCTATAGGCGCACACTCTGCAAATTCTGCTATTCCGGCATTACCCGGCGCACAATATATTTTCTCAACCTTATCATTTTTTGCAACACAATAAGCTATTGCGTGCTCTCTTCCACCACCGCCAACAATTAATACCTTCATAAAGCTCCTTTCATTACGGATGTATCTCTACTCTGCCATCTTTAATAGTAACCTTATTATTCGCAATCAAATCTATAGCTCTTGGTAATATAACCCATTCTGCTTCTTTCATAACTCTTGTTTGCAATTTTTTTGGTGTATCACCCTGTAGTACATCTACAGCTTTTTGTAAAATAATAGGGCCTGTATCCGTTCCATTATCTACAAAATGTACAGTAGCACCCGTAACCCTAACACCTCTTTTAAGAGCCTCTTCATGAACCTTTAGTCCATAAAATCCCTTACCGCAAAATGCAGGGATAAGCGAAGGATGAATATTTATGATTTTATTTTCATATTCCTTAATCATCTCGGGTCTAATAACAACAAGAAATCCTGCAAGAACAATTAAATCCGGTTTATACTCGCGTACTTTACTTAGAAATCCCTTGTAAAATTCATCTCTGCTAGCATAGTCCCCAGGTGAAACACACGCGTTATCTATCCCATGGTTAGTTGCTCTCTCAAGTGCGTATGCATCTTTATTATTGCTGATTACACCGACTATTTTTGTATTCGTAATTTCCTCATTATTTATTCCGTCAATAATAGCTTGTAGGTTTGTTCCACCACCCGATACAAGAGCCACTATTCTTAGCATATTTTAACTCCTTTATCTCCTGTATGTGCCTTTCCTATTACAAATGCTTTTTCTCCGGCCTTCTCTATTGCCTCAATTGCATTTTCAACATCTTCTTCATTTACACCTATAATCATACCTATTCCCATGTTGTAAGTATTGTACATATCTTCTTCAGAGACGTTTCCCGTTTCCATAATCAGCTTAAAAATTGGTGGTATAGCATAACTGTTTTTATTTATAACAGCTTCTATACCATCCGGCAGCATCCTTGGAATATTTTCATAAAAACCACCACCTGTGATATGGCTGCAAGCTTTTATTCTTACTCCTATTTCTTTTACATTTTTAAGTGCCTCAACATATATTTTAGTAGGAGCAATCAAAGCTTCGCCCAAGGTAGTGCCTAGCATTTTATATTGTTTATTCAATGATTCCTCTGACATATCGAATACTTTTCTAACCAGTGAAAATCCATTACTGTGTACACCGGAAGAAGCTATACCAATTAAAACATCTCCATTAGAAAGATCCTTCCCTGTGATAAGATTCTTTTCATCCACAACTCCAACTGCAAATCCTGCAAGATCATATTCATCTTCGGGATAAAACCCTGGCATCTCTGCAGTTTCACCGCCGATTAAAGCTGCATTAGACATCTTGCATCCATCAGCTACACCTTTTACTATAGTAGCAATTTTCTCCGGGAAGTTTTTACCACATGCAATGTAATCTAAAAAAAACAATGGTTCTGCGCCGGCACATGCGATGTCATTGACACACATTGCAACGCAATCTATACCTATCGTGTCATGTTTATCTAATAGAAACGCTAGTTTAAGCTTTGTACCGACCCCATCCGTCCCTGAGACTAGTGTAGGCTTTTCCATGTTTTTAAATGATTCCATTGAAAATGCTCCTGAAAATCCTCCCAGGTTAGTCAGGACCTCCTGTCGCATAGTGGACTTTACGTGCTCCTTCATCATTTCTACTGACTTATAACCAGCTTCTATATCAACTCCGGCGTTCTTATAATCCATGTTAGTCTCCTTTTACATCTCTTTTATGTATTGTTTATATCCTACTTTTGCAAGCTTTTCTGATTTAGCACTAACAGCTTCTTTCATTTCTTCTGAGTAGTCTTTAAGTCTGTTAAGTAAATCGGCATCACTTGTAGCCATGATTTTAGCTGCTAAAATGGCTGCATTCATTGCCCCATCAATTGCAACGGTTGCAACCGGAATTCCCGGTGGCATTTGAACTATTGAATACAGTGCATCAACACCATCCAGATTCTTTGATGATAACGGAACTCCAATGACAGGCATCGGAAATATTGCCGCACACATTCCCGGAAGATGTGCTGCCATACCTGCTCCTGCAATAATGACCTTATAATCTTTACCTTCTGCTGCCTTTGCATAGTCAAAAAATATGTCCGGCATTCTATGTGCACTAATTACGGTCATTTCATATTCTATTCCAAGCTTTTCCAACATATCAGCAGCTTTTGACATCGTCTTCATGTCTGAGTCGCTGCCCATTACGATTCCAACTTTTCCCATTCTTATTCTCCTTGTTATCATGTCATTGATTTGCTCTATCTAAATCCATGTATTATAGTACCCTATTTGATAGCTTTTTTCAATGGTTCGTTTAGCGCATCTGCTACTTCTAATACAAAAAAACCATCCTTAATAATCTCGGTTTTACTGCCATCCTTTTTTATAATACTTATTTCGCCTATTTCATCATATGGAATAGTTATATCCGTGTGGCAATTGAAATAAGCGTTTGCAGCATCTTCTTTACGTAGTATAGAACAACTGTTATCCTTTGCTATTATCTCTTTACCATCCGGATTGTACACCCGTACATCTTCACTTCTACTATAGCATGTGTCTCCCAATGCAAAATGAGGCCCTGTTTTCTCGGCTATTAGTATCGGCAGCTTATCTTCTATAGCATATTTTCTTCCCATAACGTAAGCTGTCGTATTTGTTCCTATTGCAAACTCTCCTATCGGAAGTTTGTCATGATTAAAAAGGATATTTTCCTTAATATGCTTTTTATTGTCGATATCATTGTCAAAATTACTGCAATTGTAAGAACATACCATGCCATCTTGCAATTCGATTTTCAAGTCCTTAAATGCTAATCCATTCAAATAAACCTGTGAAACATTCAACACACCATTAGTTCCTTCAAGTTTGGGAGACGTAAACACTTCACCAACCGGAATATTGACATCTGCTACACAGTTCTCAAACAACGTTTCCTTCTCCGGATTGTTTAGAACAGATAATGCCACTCTTAGGTCTGTCGTGTTATTATCTTTACCTAAAATATGAACATAATCTCCTGTATCTAAAATATCAATTATTCCTTTTTGAATATTTTCATAGAGCTTTGCATCAAGAGTATTAATCTTAATAGTTTCATCAAATATCTCTTCAAATGACTCTCCAATCTCCGGCACCGGGAATGCGATTATCGTAAAGCTTCTCTCTTCTCCTTTAATGTACTCATTTGTAATTGACGCCGACTTCCCATCATAGACAGGAACTAACTTCTCCTGTTCTCTTCGAAGAGATATTTCTGATTGCTTTTTTGTAGGTATAAATGGCTTTTCCCCGAAAATCTCTATTACAGCAGGACCTGCCATTTGTCCGGCTAATTCCGCATTTTCTTCATATGTCGCCTTTAGTACCTCCAGCTTTCTTTCTACAAATTTCTTATCCAAAAACAATCCTTGGTCGTTGCGGTGGTCATAGTCATACTGCATATTCGGATTTCCACCATAAAAACCAATTTTACTTTGTCCTCTCTTTGTTAATACACTCATAGAAGACCTATAAATAATAGGACTTAGACCCATTTTAGCAAAATTATCTATAGCTTTTATCACTACTCTGTCAAATCCAAGAGTGTATCTTATGTTGACACTCGATTTTATAGAAAGGTCCTTGCCGTTATTCTCAAATCCCATTCGAAATCCTTCAGTAAAAACTTCCGCCATTCTATCGATTTCATTTTGTGGGAGCTTGTTAATATAATGTGCTGTCCTTAGTTCTGATTCACTTATATATTCACCAAACATATATAAGTATCTTAAATCGTCGGCATCCCATGCCTTTAAAACCTGAATTGCAAAGTCCTTACCGGGATTGATTTGTTCAATTACTCTTTCTCTTACAAATACGTCGCAATAATCACTTGCATACCAATATATAATGCTGTTTATCGCTTCCGTGCTTACATCACCTCTTGTAAATACGGAATATATTTCCGTATTTAACTCTAAGATAATTGTTAACTCATAAAGTCTACTCTCATATACATACGGAATAGCACTCCGAATTTCTGCATATAGAAAGCTTAATTGTTTTCCATAATCATCTCCAAGGATTGTATTAGCATACTCAGGATTTGCATAGCTTCTCTCATAATTTTCAGGCATAATGTCTTCGTAAAAAGTAGTATTTATTTCCTTTAATGTATCTATATCAACATTGCTTAGCCCTCTTTCACTGATTAACTTATATCCTCTATCCAATTGTAATATCAGTTCAGATATATTAATGAAATAATCTTGGTACTTTTTTTCAACCAGAGACTCCCTTTTAATTTCTTTTATTCTATCAATCACTAAATCATAACGTTCTTCAACCATTAAATAAGCCCCCTAATAAACAATAATATAAAAACAAGTAACAGTATACTATTTAGCGCAATACCTATCTTACACAGAAGGTACTTTTTGTTTCTCTCCTTAAACCCTTTAACTGCATAATAGATACCATAAACGGATGTGTAGATTGCAATCAGACCGATAATTCCAATTATCACTCCTACATCTCCCTGCGTATAAAAGGATAACAACAAACTAAGAGACAGAATAAGAACAACAAGAATTCCAAGGATTAGTGACTTCGCGCCACCCCTGGCGTTCTCTATTCTCTCCTGCCCATACTTTGTTTTTACAAGTTTTCTTCTTCTTTTTTCTAATTTACTTACTTTTTTCTTCAATTCCCGGATCTCCTGATAGCTGAAATGATAATATATATTATGTATCCAATGATGCCTCCAATAGTATTTAATATAAGGTCATCTACATCAAAACTTCCTATTCGCGTCAAAAGTTGAAATATCTCTATTCCAAGGCTCAGAGCTAAACTAAGTAATGCAGCAACAAAAAAGCTTTTGTTTCTACTTGCCATCGGTACAAAAAAGCCAAATGGAATAAAAATAATTATATTACCAAAAAGATTTATAAACATTGTATATAAACCAATTTGATCTCTATACTCCCAAAATCTTGTTATCTCTCTAAAAGGTGTAAGGTTATAATTGTACTGCGCGCTCTGGCTTCTTCCATACCAATCGGAAAACAGTAGAAAATATATTATAAACGCAATATATAAGACAAAAAACATTCTGCCGATATAGAGTCTTTTATTACTCTTTTTGTTTCTCAATAAGTGCACCATCCCTACTATATAGTTAAGTCTTTTCTTCTCTTAATCAATAGTGTACCCATCACTATTGAAATGGTACCTATTGCTATTCCAACCAACAACACTACTATTCCTAAAACTATGCCTGTAGCACCTGATAAACCCATTGTTTTATATACTTTTTCGCTCATACTCTTCTCCTAATTGACGCCATATGTGTCATAATACTCATCTATAGATTCTTTCAACTTATCATCTATTATAATTTTTCCTTTGTAGGGGCGGTTATATAGATGTTCAATTACTTCTTCCATTGTTACAATAGCCGTTGTCTTGAGTCCATAATTCTCTTCTATTTCAGATAGCGCACTCTTCTTTCCCTGTCCTCTTTCCATTCGATCTACAGAAACGACAAGTCCAAGTGGAATTACCATCCCCTGGTTTCTTATTATTGGTAACGTCTCTGCAATTGATGTTCCGGCTGTTGTAACATCTTCAATAATTATCACCTTATCTCCATCCATTATAGGACTTCCAAGTAATATTCCTCTGTCACCATGATCTTTTAATTCCTTCCTATTTGAGCAATATTTAATTTCTTTATTATACTCCTCGCTAATGGCAATAGATGTTGCTACAGTTAAAGGAATTCCTTTATAAGCAGGTCCAAATAGTACGTCAAAATCAAATCCAAAGGCACTTTCAATTGCTTTTGCATAAAACATACCAAGTTTTCTAAGCTGAGAGCCCGTCCTATAAAATCCTGTATTCACAAAGAAAGGTGTATTACGCCCACTTTTGGTTACAAATTCTCCAAACTTTAGAACTTCACAATCTATCATAAATTCTATAAACTCTTCTTTGTATTGCTCCATAAGCTCCTCCTATCCGGTTTTACCGGTTTACTAATCCTATTATATCATTTATATCGCTATATCCATAAGTTTTTAGATATTTTTCTATACCTTTTGCTACTTCTATTGTTGCACTCGGATTATTAAAGTTCGCTGTTCCAATACTAATGGCTGTTGCACCTGCTAATAGAAATTCAATTGCATCTTCCGCATTACAGATTCCTCCCATTCCAATTATCGGTATATCAACGGCATTTGCAACCTGATTAACCATTCTTACAGCAACGGGTTTAATAGCAGGACCTGAAAGTCCGGCTGTTTTATTTGCAATAGCAAAATTTCTTTTATGAATATCTATTTTCATTCCGGTAATTGTATTAATAAGTGATAAAGCATCAGCACCACTTCCTTCAGCTGCTTTTGCCATTTCTGTAATGTCTGTAACGTTTGGGCTAAGTTTTAGAATAATCGGCTGCTTTGCCTTTTGTTTAATCATAGTGGTTATATCACTTAGACATTTTGGATCTTGACCAAAAGCTATACCGCCATGTTTTACATTTGGACATGAAACGTTAATTTCCAATAAATCAACTGCTGTATCTGAAAGACGTTCAACTACTTCTAAATAATCTTCTGCTGTTCTGCCACACACATTAACAATTATCTTTGTATCAAATTTATCAAGAAACAACAAATCCCTCTCTATAAATACATCTATCCCGGGATTTTGCAAACCAATGGCATTTAACATCCCACTGCTCGTCTCAGCTATCCTAGGTGTTGGATTTCCTTCCCACGGAACATTTGCTACACCTTTTGTAACTACGGCACCCAATTTATTCAAGTCCACAAACTCAGAATACTCTTCTCCTGAACCAAATGTTCCTGATGCTGTCATGACAGGATTATCAAAAGTAACACCGGCAATATTTACCTTCATATTAATCAAAGTTCTACCTCCCATGCGGAAAAAACCGGTCCCTCTTTACAAACTCGCTTGTTGTTAACGTGGGTATGTGAATCAATGTCTTTAGAATTACACACACAACCAAGGCAAGCTCCTATTCCACACGCCATCTTCTCTTCAAGTGAAATATAGCACTCCATTATACCTTCATTTATAGCATACTCTTTCACTGCTTTTAACATAGGCATTGGTCCACATGCATATATTACATCTGCGTTAAGTTTATTTTCTCTAATAGCATCAATTACCGTCCCCTTAGTTCCATTGCTTCCGGTCTCCGTCGCAATATATAAGTCTGATACTAAGCGCAAATCTTCTTCAAGATAAGTCTCATCCCTATACCCTGCTACAACGATGCTTTGTCCTTTTCTTTCCTTTGCAAGCTCATGCATAGGAGGTATTCCTATTCCTCCTCCAATCAACAATGCTTTACTGCCTGTTTTTAGAGGGAATCCATTTCCTAAAGGTCCTATTATACGAACTTCCTTTCCCTTCACAAGCTTTGAAAAAGCCTTAGTTCCCGTTTTTTCACCCGTGACTCTATATGTAAAACGCATAGTGTTATTTTTGATTTCACATATACTAATCGGTCTTGGCAAAAGTCTTGAGTCGTCTTCTACGTACAACGATACAAATTGACCCGCTTTAGCTATCCCGGCAATTTCTTTGGTCTCTACCCAAAGATCAAATATATCTTCTGATATTTGTTTCTGTGAAATAACTCTTACGGTTTCTTCAAACTTTTGCATCAACTATCTTCCCTCCAATGCACTATTTATATCCTTTATCATATCAATCACTGCAGCTCTTGAAGCATCAGCATAATTTTCTTCTCCGTATGATTTATATGCCTCTTGTTTGTATGCAGCAATAATTCCTCTTGAAGAATTAACAATTGCGCCTAATCCATCCTCATTGAAAAAATGTACCAAATCTTTTCCCTGGCCTCCTTGCGCTCCATATCCGGGAACAAGTATAAATGTCCTTGGCATTAACTTTCTAAGAACTTTTCCCATTTCAGGATATGTTGCTCCAACAACAGCACCTACATTGTTATAATTATCACCCGGTACACTGTCTCCCCACTTAGCAACCTGTTCACCTACCAACTCATAAAGTGGCCTTCCTGAAACTAATTGATCCTGAAATTCCCCACTTGAAGGATTTGATGTCTTAACCAGTACAAATATACCTTTGTCCTCCTCTCTGCAAACCTTGAGAAATGGCTCTATACCATCTGAACCAAGATATGGATTAACTGTAACAAAGTCTTCATCAAATGAAGTAAAGAACTTGCTTCCTACTTTTACTTTTCCTAAATGTCCGACAGCATATGCCTCAGAAGTCGAACCAATATCGCCTCTCTTTATATCACCTATTACTATAAGATCTTTCGATTTACAGTAATCCACGGTTTTTTTAAATGCAATAAGTCCCGGTATTCCAAACTGTTCATACATTGCTATCTGTGGTTTAACTGCAGGAATTAGATCATATGTTTTATCAACGATAGCTTTATTATATTCAAATATAATCTCTGCTGCTGCCTCAAGGCTCTCCCCCATTTCGGAAAAAACCTTATCTTTTAATGTATCAGGAATATAGCTTAGCATCGGATCTAAACCTACTACAATTGGAGCTTTTGTATTCTTGATTTTTTCAACCAGTTTATTTATCACTTTTTATTCTCCTACTTTTATCACTATTTTGTCCTCGCCAAATTGCAAGATATATATTTCTGCTTGGTTCCGAACATATATATCTTACCACAAGGCACAAAAAAAGGGAATGTAAAACATCCCCTTTTCGTAGATTCTACTGTGCGTTTATTTCTTCTTTAATATGACTAATACTCTCTTGAAGCTGATTGTCAGCATCCGGATTTTCCTCATCTTCTTTATATTCAACTTCCTTATCAGGTGTTATTCCAACATCATTGATATTACGTCCATTTGGAGTAAAGTACGCTGCAATCGTAAGCTTCACACTAGTGCCATCTTCGAGATCGAAAGTTTTTTGTACAACTCCCTTGCCATAGGTCTGCGATCCCATAATTGTTCCCGCTTTATGGTCTTGTATAGCACCTGCAAATATTTCCGAAGCGCTTGCACTATTACCATTTACTAATACAACTAATGGCTTGTCAAATGTATGCTCTGCGTCTGATTCAAAGTTCGTTCGTTCACCATTTTTATCTTCCATGTATACAGTAAGACATTTCGGAAGCATTAAATCAAGCATAGCCGTTACCGTCCCAAGACTCCCGCCCGGATTATTTCTTAGATCAACCACTAGGCCTTCCATGCCCTGACCTTCTAAATCAGACAATGCCTTCTCATATTGATCCGTCGTAACTTCATCAAACTCACTAACCGAAATATACCCTATGTTGTCTTCTTTCATTTCATATGTTACCGTTTGTGCTTCTATCATTCGTCTTGTAACTTTAACTGTTACTTCTTTTTTCGTCTTTTCTCTATACACCGTTAACTCAACGGCTGTGCCTTCTTTTCCTTTAATATGTGTAACCACTTCAGATATATCATCTTTACTTGTAAGTTCTCTATCTCCAACTTTCAATAAAATATCTTCAGCCATCAGACCCGCTTCTTCTGCCGGAGAATCTTTATAAACCTGAAGAATAGTAATGGCGCCGGAGTCTTTGTCCTGAGAAAGAATAGCTCCTATCCCGCTGTATTCACCGCTAATATTCTCTAATAACTGCTTAGTCTCTTCTTCTGTATAATACTCAGAGTATGGGTCATCAAGTCCGCTTATAAGGCCTTTATAAACACCATCTTCTAAATCGGCATCATCTATATCTCCCATATATTTTTCATTAATATATTGTCTTAATACAGATATTTTATCATCTACTTCAAATGAACCGGTTGTTTCACTATTTGTTGTCGTATTGTTAGTAGAATCACTGTCCATTTTCTTAATAATATTTCCGCAGGAAATAGTTCCCACTATTAAAAACATAACAAGGGCGCCACTAAGCGCGCCCTTTAAAAAGCTTTTCTTGTTCATATTGTCACCTATCTATAAGTAATATAATGGGTTAACTGCACTTCCGTTTTGCATAACTTGGAAATGAAGATGCGGTCCTGTAGAATCACCCGTACTTCCAACCGCAGCTATATTTTGTCCTCTGGTAACCGTTGCTCCTACATTGACATATAATGCACTACAGTGGAAATAGTATGTAAGTAATCCATTTCCATGATTAATAGCTATCCAGTTCCCTGTTGATGGACCATAGCCTGAAACTGTTACAGTACCTGCCTCAGCTGCATATATAGGAGTTCCCGATGGTGCAGCATAGTCTATTCCCTTATGGAATTCTTGACCTCCATATATTGGATTCGTTCTATATCCAAATCCACTAGTCACTCTACTGCCCGGCAGCGGATGGGAAAACTGTCCTGACCCCGTAACTACCGACGCACCACCCGTTCCATATACAGGCGTAGAACTTGCTGTGGAAGCCGCAGCGGCCGCTGCTTCAGCGGCTCTTCTTGCAGCATCTTCTGCTGCTTGTTTTAAATCCGCTATTAATTGATTCTGTGCCGATAGTGCCGTATCAAGAGCATTAATTTCCTGGCCCTTTTGTGCAACCATCTCTTCCACATTACTTTGCTGTACTGCTAGGGATGCTTCCATTTCTTCCAGTTCGGTATGTTGAGTCTTAAGATCTGCTTCTTGTTTTTCAACTTCCTTTACAGTATTTTGAAATTCGATAAGCATATCTCTATCATAAGTAGAAACATTTTGTACATATTCCGCACTATTTATCAAGTCACTAAAACTCTCTGCACTCGCAAGTATCTCAAGGAACTGAGAACTTCCGGTTTCATACATATACTTAATTCGAAGCTTCATTGCTTCGTATTGTTCTCTCTCTGTTACTTTAGCAATAGAAAGTTCAACTTCTTTATCTGCAATTTCAATAAGTTTAATAGCTATTGCGTTCTTTGTCTCTTCCATTTCGGATAATATCGTATCCAACTGGTTTGACAACTGTGCCTTCTCTGCAGCTGCCGAATTCTTTTGTTCTTCAAGTTCTCTCGCTTTTTGCTCAGCATCACTAATCTCTGTTGCACCGGCAGTAATAAACATCGTAAACGCCAGCGTTAAACTAAGCAAAATCGTAATCATCTTCTTTCCCTTAATCATTTAGTTCTCCCCTTTATATAGTTCTAATTATAGTGACAACTCAAGTTACACTTTAAGATGTTTTCTTATTGTAAAGAAACTACCTAAAAATCCAATCCCCACCCCTAGGGCCAGACCTACAGGTAATAATGTATGGTAAACATTTGTTACCGGTAAAAAGTCAATTATGTTATTCAAAAGACTGAACTTGGTCATAATATACTCAACGACCTTATCATATGCAAAATATAGAATTACAAGCGGAATTATCGCTCCCACCAGACCGATTGTTATCCCCTCAATAACAAATGGTGCTCGCACAAATCCATTCTTTGCTCCGATATATTTCATAATAGCAATTTCTTCACGCCTTACCGTAATACCCATAGTAACAGTGTTGCTTATAAGGAATATTGAAACAGCCAACAGTATTGCTATTATCGCAACTGATACATATCCGACCAGCTTATTAATACTACTGAGAGTATTAGCCACAACATCTGACTTATTTACTTTTCTAACTCCATCGATAGCCTCGACTTCGCTAACTACATCCTTTTGTTTTGAAACATCTGTCATATATACTTCATAATGATCTGAGCTTGCAAGTGGATTATCATCTTTAAATCCTTCTGCTAAGTCTGCATTCTCGCCAAAATAATCTTCAATATAACTTTCCCATGCTTCATCTGCACTTACGTAATTAGTGCTTAATACTCCTTCTAAATCATCTATACTTTCTCCAATATCATTTTTTTCAGACGAGGTTACATCTTCATCAAAAAATACTGTTATTGCAACTCCTTCTTCAGCCTTTTCCACTATATAAGAAAAATTTGTTACTATCGAAAAGAATATACCAAATAAGAATATACAGGCTGCCATTGTCGCAATCGAGGCAACCGAGAACATGCTATTTCTCTTGATATTCTTAAGACCTTGCCTGAAACAATAGCCCATCGTACTAAATATCTTCATGTTTATAACCACCTTTTTTCTCGTCGCTCACAATAACACCCTTTTTCATGGTTATTACGCGCTTTCTCATTTCATTAACAATTTCCTGGTTATGAGTTACTACAAGTACTGTTGTCCCTCTTTCATTTGCTTCTTCAAGCAGTTTCATGATTTCCCAAGAATTCGTAGGATCCAGATTTCCGGTAGGCTCATCTGCTAATAAAATAGCAGGCTCATTTACTATTGCTCTGGCAATTGCAACACGTTGCTGCTCACCGCCGGATAATTCATTTGGAAAAGCCTTATACTTCTGAGCTAGCCCTACAAGTGAAAGTGCTGCCGGAACTTTTTTCTTGATTATCCGTGTAGTCTTCTCTGTTACTCGCTGTGCAAAGGCAATGTTATCATATATATTTCTATCCTTTAATAGTCTGAAATCTTGAAAAACAACGCCTATTCCTCTTCTATACAATGCTATTTTAGTGTTGCGCATGCGTCCGAGATTCTGACCATTTACAACAATAGTACCTGATGTAGGCTCAATTTCTTTCATAATGAGCTTTATAAGAGTAGACTTTCCTGAACCGCTGTCACCAACTACGAATACAAATTCGCCTTGTTCCACTTTAACGTTAACTCCATTTAACGCGGCAATGCCTTTCGAATACTCTTTTTTTACATCCTTTAATTCAATCATAATATCCTCCTGTGATTAATACTCCAGGGATTCCATATACTTCATGTATTTTACAACCATTAAGGCTATTTTAAAAGTAATGGCATCCTCAAACACTCTTAAATCCAAATTAGTGCTCTTTTGGAGTTTATCCAAACGATATACCAATGTATTTCGATGGATATACAGTTGTCTAGATGTTTCTGAAACGTTTAGATTGTTTTCAAAGAACTTATTAATGGTCGTTAATGTCTCCTCGTCAAACTCATCCGGGGACTTACCCTCGAAAATCTCGCGTATGAACATCTTACATAATGGAATCGGCAACTGATAAATAAGTCTTCCTATTCCCAATGTACTGTATGCTATGATATCTTTTTCTTCAAAGAAAATCTTACCTACATCTAGTGCAAGCTTTGCTTCTTTGTATGATTTCGATACTTCTCTAATATCATCAACTATGGTTCCGTATGCTACAAGGACTTCCTCTTCGCCGTCTTCTACAAGCATATCCCGAAGATTCACGGCTACCTTTATCAACTCTTTAACTCCATCCTTCGCATCTAATTCTTTTACCACAATTGTACTCTTCTCGTCAACTGCTGTAACGTAATCCGTAGAATTATTTCCGATTAGTCTTCTTGTATTATCAAGAGGATTGCTATCTTTATCACGCTTTGTTTCGATAATATATACAACTCTTCTGACTTCAGTGTCAATGTGTAATTTCTTCGCACGATTGTATATATCTACAAGCAGAAGGTTATCAAGAAGAAGATTCTTTACAAAGTTATCCTTATCAAACCTCTCCTTATATGCTACGAGTAAGTTCTTGATATGGAAAACTGCTAATTTGCCTACCATGTGAGTATTTTCAGTATTTCCATTTATCAAAAGAATATACTCTAACTGATACTCATCGAACACCTTGAAAAAACTGTATCCGTGAATCTCCTGACTATCTGCTGCAGAGTCTGCAAATGATACCGCCGGGTTCTCATAGGCTTCCCTTGGAACAAATGTACTCGTTATAATATTACCTTCCAAATCAAGAATTGCAATATCTACTTTTGTTATAGCTTTTAACCCGTCAATTGTGTTTTGAAGTATCTGATTAGATATCATACCTTTCTCCTCCGCTCAATAATATATGCATTTTAACCAATTTTAACCCTCTTTTTGTGTTCAAAACGCACACCCTCATTCTTATATTAATACATATCAACAAAAAAATAAAGAGGAAATCAACAATTTTTGTTAATTTCCTCTTATAACAATGTTCTACTTTTTTGGATTTCCTTTTTTAAAATCTTCTTTTTGACGAATTGAGCAAGTTTTTTTAATCCACCTTCTTCATTTGGCAGAAGCATTTTCTCATCGCCTATTCCAATCCACATCTTTGCATTAAGCACCTGTTTGTTACTTGTAATAAAGTCTTCCTGTAATGGTGTAGATAATATGGATATTATAGCCTCAATTTCACTTCCATTAATAGCATTCACAAGCATATCATCCGCCCGATTTTCATCCGCTACCCTTGCCATCCCAATAAGTTTAATGTTTGGGTAGTATGTAGAAATATATTTGAAAAAGCTTTTTGTCTCTTCTTCTGTATTTGCCAGCAGGTAAATTCTCAGTCTATTTCTATGCATATATTTAAATACAGTTTTTAGCAGCATTCTATTTTCAGCTTCTTCAAGTACCCTTGGCTCATCAATATTTGCCGCTTCGAGAACTGCTTTGTCTCCCGGCAGTATCAAATCAAAGCTTTTCATTGAATCTTTTAGTTCTTCTTTTTCATTCAATGTAATCATGGCCTCAGAAGAAAGAAATTCAATTATATTTATTGCCTCGCTTTTATTATAACTTATTATCTGCGCCAGTACTTCTTTTGCGCTTAATTTACTTACGTCTATATTCAAAATATCCACTATTTCACTCATAAAACCACCCTTATTAATTCGATTTAAGGATTATATCAAAGTAAAATATGTATTTCAATAATTGTTACAGCCTTTTAATACAAGTTAATACTAATTAACATTCTGTAACTTTTTGCTTGCTACCCTAAAATTCCGGATTGTCAGGAATAATAACCGCCGCCACAAAGTATGCTAATACAGCGGTGCCACACGAAATAAATGCAAATAATACCGCTGCAAGTCTAATTAGGGTTGAATCAACGCCGAAATATTCAGCGATTCCTCCACAAACCCCACAAAGTGTTCTGTCTCTTCTTGATTTATACAATTTTCTCGGTTCCATAGTTGGTCTCCTTTCTATTTTGTAAATTCAACTTTAATACTACCCATTCCACAGTCAACATCTATATCTTTATCCGCATCATTTGAAATGGTTTTCTGACTGCCTAGTCCCGAAAAATTATTTTTTCCTACCGTGACTTCTCCTACACCTACATTTAAATTATAATTGAAGTCACTTTCCAATCCATCTAGTGATAGGTCTATTTCGCCAATTCCCCCGTCTATATCTCCCTCTTTGTTGATATTTCCGGCCGCTGTAATCTGTCCTGCTCCACATTTCATGTATAAGTAGTCAACATTAAAATCATGAATAACTGCCTGACCCGCTCCAACATCTATATCAAGTTCTTTAGTATTTATTGCAGAAATATTAAGCTCACCTGCTCCAACAGATATATCAGCTTCATCAAACGTATAACCTTCCGGAACATATATTTCTATATAACTATTCGCTCTATCATTCCATATTCTATTCTTCGTTTCAATGTATAACTCACCATCTTCGCTGTCGTACTATATGTAAGCTCTTCTACTCGTATCTTCAAATACTTTAATAGTACTAACTTCTTTACTCTCGATTATATAAAGTCCACCTATTTTAACATCAATATTTAAGCTTCTAACATTATCATACTCACCTATATCAGATAAGTCATTTGAACTATGGTGATTATATGCTTCGTTGTTATCATAGTCGTAATCGTAGTCATATAGTTGTACAGAGCCATAATCCCTGATTGCTGTTCTTAAACCTGATACAGTAGCCCCCATGGCTACTCCCGCTATAATTCCAACAACCCCTATAGCTATTATAGATATGCAAGCTATTATAAATATTTTCCTACCTTTATTATCATTCATTACGCCACCGCCTTTCTGTTAAAAGGTTTTTTGCAAATCTCAACTATAAACCTAATCATTGCCGGAAATACTGAAACACAAAGCTTTATACTTCCATATGTTGCTATAACACCACTTCCAACTAATACCAAACCGCTTCCTATAAGGGTTATTCCGACTGCGATTTGGGGTATTAAACATATACACCCTACTACAATTAATGCGACACCTACTATAATTAAGCATATGGATATGATTACCAGGCTTAAAAAGATACCAAATGCAGCGACCAGAAGTCCAAATATCGTGGCTATAACACCTACCGCTACCGGAATTATAATAGGTGCTCCTACTATAATTACTAAAACCGTTAAAATAATCTTCATTATCTTGTTATTATCACCTCTTGGTGCCTTTTGGTTATTCTTTATGTCAACCGGTGTTTCTTTTTGCTTATCATATTCAGAATTTGAATATCCTGTTTCTGTGTATTCGCCCTTTGATGACGCGTAACCTAAGTTTGACCTGATTGTCTTCGCTACCCGTTCCGGGCTTTCCAATTCTCGAATAACTTCCTGCTCTCTATCTGCTCCTGCATCATCAAAGTAGTCTTCGTAATACTGCAGCGCATCATTCTTGTCGTCTATAGGCACACCACTGAGTAGTTGTGATAGTTTAGACATAAACTCTCTTCGATTCATGCAATTGCACCTCCCTCAAATATGTTATTTAGCTTTTTGGTATAATTCCTCCACTCCACTTTATAAAGATTAAGCTGAGCACTTCCCTTTTCCGTTAACTTATAATATCTTCTATTTCTACCATCAATCTGCTTATCATAGACCTCTAAGCATTCATCCTTTTGCAATCTTCGAAGCACCGGATATAATGTTGACTCTGAAACCTCTATCGCCCCACGTACTTCTTGCGTAATTCGATAACCATATGTGCCTTCCGATTCTCTGGATACTACTGCTAATACAATCGCATCTAATAGTGCTGAACCAGTATTAAAAACCATGTACTCACTCCTCTCGGTATAATACTATTTGGATTCCTATATTATTAATTTCGTTATATTATTTCTATACGCATATTATATGACGTATAATATAGTTTGTCAAGCACTATATTTAAAAATTTTAAATCAAAAAGCAGCTCGTAGAGTTCCACACTCTATAAGCCGCTCTATAATTCTTCTAAATTTCTATCTCTTCACCGAGAGTAAACGAATAAATAACTTTACGTTCCACTTCTTTACCGGTAATCTGTTCAAGAGCCTTTTTGTAATATTCCAACTGTGCGAAATACTTATCCGTTAATTCATGTGTAGACTTGACTTTATCTGTTTTATAATCTAAAACAACTAACTTATTATCCTTTTCATAGTAAGCGTCAATAATTCCCTGAATCAGTATAAGTTCTTTTGAGTCAGTGTTTTTGTATATTTCACATGCCGGAACTCCAAGCACAAAAGGCTGTTCCTTAAATAACTTCCCGTCTTTTGCAGCATTCGACATTTCTTTCCCCGAAATGCCGGAAAAAAATACATATAAGTCCTCTTCGTTTACTGCCTCTAATATATCCTCCGTTATCGTTTCATTTTTTACGAATTGTTTTAACGATTCTTCAATCTCTTCAGGTGAATTATACGTTTTTCTAAAATCAAGCAGTTCCATTACCCTATGATATGCCGTACCTCGCTTAGCACCGGCTAGTTTCTCTTCCCCTTTAATAAATTTGGGCACTATACTTTCCGCCTCAGATTCATACATATTTACAACCTTTGCTTTTTCACTTTCTTCCTCTTCCTCATAAGCGAGCTTTTTAAGTTCAGAAACAGATATCTTCATTTTTATATTATCATTTTCAGATAAAGCGCTGTTTTCGGCAAATTGCATTTTAATAGCTTCTGTCATTTCTTTGTGATAAATTCTATGTTCATCGAAGTTAGTAATCTGATCTTTAGTTATTGTATTTGACAAATCATCAAGTGTTTCTTCTATATATATTTCGTTTTGATCTACAATATTTAGCTTTATAGTATTATTCATTCTATTTGTCATCATTACCGGCAACAAAATCTCCTGATAATTTTTAACACCACTAAACAAATGATATGGGACACTATAGTGCTCATAGCTTTCAAGAGTAACTTCCGTATTTTTCATCATACCGGTCATTATTAGCTTTTCTTTTGCTCTTGTCATTGCAACATATAGAATTCTAAGTTCTTCACCAATTTGCTCCCTTTGTTCATCGTTTTCGATCGTATTCCTTACAAGACCCTTTCCCTTAACTTGATTCTTGGTATCTATATAGTCAATTCCCATTCCCAACCTTGCATTAAGTGAAATCGGCACACTCCCACCTGAGTGTTTTAATGATTTATCTGTTTGCGCCAGAAAAACAATGGGAAACTCCAGACCCTTACTTTTGTGAATCGTCATTATGCGAACAGAATTAACATCTTCTCTATTAAGCCCTGCTTCTCCTTCATCTACTTCATACTTCTTAAGCTGCTCGATATATTGAATAAAATGGAACACACCTTTATAACTGGTTGCATCAAATGACTTTGCTTTTTCTATTAACATTTCTATATTTGCACATTTCTGTTCCCCATTAAGTAAAGATGAAACATATCTTAGATACCCGGTTTCATGAATAATGTTGTAAAGCAATTCATGAATAGGCATAATCCTTGCCTGAGCTCTATAGTATCTAATTATATCCGAAATATGTTTTGCTTTCTTATGAAGCTGATCATCACTTCCTTCTTCTATATCTCCATCTGCATAAAGAAAAAAAGCGTCACAAAATCTTATGTTTTCATATTTCGTCTTTATAGTAGCCAGCTCTTCGTCTGTCATTTTACCAAAGTATGACTTTAGTATAGCTGCTAAAGTAATATCTTGCTTTCCATTATCTATAACACTTAAAAAATCAAGTAATATGTTAACTTCTCTACGAGTAAAATATCCCACTCTGGAAGTAACCTCTGCCGGTATTCCCTCTTCATCAAGAATACGTCCGAATTGGTCTCCTATCCCCTTTATATTTCGCATAAGAATTACAATATCTCCGTATTTTCGGCCGGATTTAATTAGCTCCTTAATTCTCAATGCTATATATTTCGCTTCCATCTCAACATTGCTGTTTTGATCATCCTCTTCGATAACACTAAACTCCACCTCGGAATCTTTATCTTTCGGATAGTCAGCACCTAGATTTAAATATGCATCCTTATCATATATAACTCCGCCAACTTCCTTAATCATGAGATGCGAAAACATAAAGTTTACACCATCAAGAACTTCTTCTCTACTTCTAAAATTCTTATGCAAATCTATACGAACATTTTTATCACCGTCACTTTTATTATACGCATTGTATTTTTCTATAAATAGCTCAGGGCGCGCTTGACGAAATCTGTAAATACTTTGTTTTATATCACCAACCATAAATCTATTATATCTGTCAAAACTCTCACCTGATACACTTTTGAATATGACTTCCTGAAGAAAATTGCTATCCTGATACTCATCGATAATAATTTCTTTAAATTGTCCTGCATATTCTCTTGCTATTTCAGAAGGTGTGAATCCTCTTTCATCTTGTATTGTAAGTATATCAAGTGCGTAATGTTCCATATCATTATAATCTATTATGTTATTGCTCTGTTTCTTGGCTCTAAATCGCACTTTAAAATCTTCTGTTAATTTGACTATCATCTCAACATGGTTTCTGCTTACTTTGATATCTGCAAGCATTTGCTCTGTACTCTGAAAAAAATAGATTTTGATTATATTTTCCACTTCTGCTTTAATCGTCTTTATTATATTTCCGCCTATTTTTTTTAATCCTTCATCATAGTCAGAGTTTTCACCTATCTTAACATTAGGTAATCTCCCTATTTTTATTAATGAAATGGTTTCAAATACTTCTGCATATGTTTTTTTATTGTAAACAGCCTCCAGTCCTTTTTTCAGCTCTATTACTATAGGCTCATATGGTGTTGGCCCACCATAATCACGTGAAATATCAAGTGCAGTTTTAGCATTGTGTATCTGCGCTCCAACTTTATTTTTGATGTCTTTTAATATCATTTCCACGAGTTCGCTTTGTTCAAATTCTTCTATAGAATCCGGCGAATATGCATTTATACATTTGTTTAGGTACCCCGTAAAATCCGGATAAGCTTGTGCATCTTTATATAGCTTCAATATTATTTTCTTTGCCGTATCATCATTTCTTTTATTACCGAAAGCATCTATAAATTCCATGAACTCAAGAGTTGCTTCTTCATAATACTCTTCGAACATCTCTGAAATAATCTCGTTTTGCAAAAGGATTAATTCGCTCTCTTCAGCGGTTCTAAACGAAGGGTCGATACCGATAGCATGAAAATTATCTCGTATTACAGAAAGGCAAAAGGTATGAATGGTTGATATCCTTGCATTATGTATAAGAACAGATTGCTCTTTAAGGTGCATATTTTCAGGCTCCTTGGACAGCTTTTCTTCGATGGCGAGCAAAATACGCTCTTTCATTTCTTTAGCCGCCGCATCGGTGAAGGTAACAATGACCAGTTCATCTATACTAACCGGGTTTTTTTCATCTGTTATCATTTGAATAACTCTTTCAACAAGTACCGCTGTTTTTCCGGAACCGGCAGCAGCCGAAACCAGTACATTTTTTTCACGTACATCTATTGCTTCTTGTTGCTCACTCGTCCATTTAACGCTCACTTTCAAGCTCTCCCTTCATTAGAGACAGTAATATATCATCATCCATACTAATTATTTCCTTTTTTTCGAAACCCGGTATACTCTCATCAAACCCACAAATATCATTGTAATTACAATAATCACAGCTAACCGGGTTAGCACTGATAGTTCCATCTAAAATACCTTTCTTACTCTCACTAATCTTATGCATCGCAAAATCCATCATAGTCTCAAGCTCTTCGCGCGAAAATCCACGTGAGTATTTATTCTGTTTACCATCTTTTGTGAAACTTACCGGAATTGTTGAAAACTTATCCTTCATAGGTTCAAAGTGCGAAAGTGCATTTTCGTCAGCATTAACTACACCTTTCAGTTTCATCTCTTTAAGCTTTGCTATATCCAGTTGTTCCTTAGAGTCTTGCTTTTCAACCACCGGGTCATCTACCATAAAATACAATGCCCCTGCAGGTATAACATCTTTACCCGGGAACTGTTCTCTAACAGCTTCTTTTGCTGCTCGAAGATAAATCATCAGTTGAAGCTTCAGTCCGTGATATAAAGATGTTATTTTCAAATCTTCATTACCCGTTTTGTAATCAATAACTTTTACATATATCTTATCTTCATCCCTGCACAGGTCGATTCTGTCAATTTTACCATCTTTAAATCCAAATTCGTAGTACATAGGCTTGAAATCTCCGGGTTCCAACTGCTTAGTAAGTGCCCATACTGATCTGTCAACAAGCCTTTCTATTTTATCGATCATGTACTTATTTTTAGAAGTATCAAATAAAAGGTCATTTTTATACCCCTCTATTGTCTCTCGTACACAATCACTAATAATATTCTTTTGACTATTTTCATCAATTTTAACCCAATCGATGTGTTTATTATATAGTTTCTTTGCGTACCTTTCTAATGACATATGGCATATATTTCCAAGATCTATAGCTTCAAATTCGTATTCTTCTCTTTCCCTAAGCGCTAAACCATATGCAAGAAAATGAGCATACGAACATTTAGAATACTTTTCAATTCTAGTCACAGAGCCTTTAAAATCTTTTCCATACAAAAGAGATGCTAATCTTTTACTTAGATTTTTTATATCATTTTCTCTATATCTTGCTGAAACTATATCATCAACACTCTCTTTATCTTCTCTTTTGTAAAAGGCCAACAATTCCTCTATTTCCGGTGGAAACTTCCCGTCCTCTTTCCAAAGGGACTCTATTATATAATTTACTCCTAACTCTTTAGTAAATTCTCTCTCCCACAAAGGTATACTACTAACATTTTCCTCTTTGATTTCTTTAAACAACTTTTTTATTTCGCTTACAAGGTATGATGGTTTGACGGATTTTGAAAATGCAGCACTTCTATAGTATGATACATAAACGTTCTTGGAAGGCTTTGTTAAGTGCGAATACAGATATAACTTTTGTGTAAACGCTTTTTCTTTTGCGCCCGGAGATAAAACATATCCTTTGTTTTCAAATAAGCTTCGATCTCTTTGCGAAAGCACTCCATAACTATTAAGATTTCCCGGCAACAAATCATCACTTGCACCCATTATAAAAAGAATTTTAATCTCATCAAATCTTGTTCTCGTTAAATCTCCGGCTATAACCTGAGACATTCCTTGTGGAATCACACCGACTTTAGCTTCTAATAATCCCGCATCAAACAAATCAATATACTCAGAAATGCCTACTACTTCATCACCTAGTAGTGCAACAAATTTATCCAATAACTCTATCAAGACACCATAAATATGCTTATATTCAAACGATAGTTGCAAATTGTTTTGTACGCTTAATTCTTCTGCTGCAAAATTGAGCTTTTTTTCTATGTCTTCTTTTACAATGAATTCGTATAGAACATTCGTTATATCATATACCGTCTTTTGTCTTTCTTTTAGAATCATTCTATATGGTTCAACCAATTCAACAAATCTTACTCTAAGATGATTCAGCACTGATAATTCGTCTTTAGTTATATCACCTACAGTTCTATTCCAAACCTCTTGCCATTTTTTTAGTTTCGTTATACCGGCTCCTAAACAGTAATTCTCGAGCAACTCAACTTCCGAATCAGAAAATCCAACTAGTCCTGTTTTTAAGAATCTAAATACTGCATCATACTTAAATTGCTCCTTGAATAGTCCAAGAAAACTTCTCAAAAATTCTATGAAAGGGTTACTTAATATATCTCTCTTTTGATCTATAAACGCCGGAATTTCAAAAGATTTCATTGCACTTGTTAAAAAATCGCGATATACATCCATATTAGTTGCAACTATCCCTATATCTTGATAGCTCAGTCCTGATATACGAACTAGTTTACGTATTTCCCCCACAACAAAATATGCTTCCTCTTTCGCTGAAGCTGCTGAAATAAGTCTCAAGCCCTCAATATTATTTTCAAAAGTATTCGGTCTATTTCTAAATATATTTGCTTCAAGAAATGATAATGTTTCTCTATCTTCGAATCTGGGAAGAGGTAAATCAAACAGTTTCACAGGCTCATTTATCGTAATTTTAGCCTCTTCTGCAATCCTAACCAGTGATGACACCATTTGTTTAGTAAGGCCAAATAGTTGGTATGGGTGTCTATAGACATATGGATCCTCGTTTTTATCAATAAGTGCTGATGCGAAGACTTCATCACAGTTTTTTAACATCTCTTCAATTACTCGGTTTTGCACCGGAGTAAATCCTGTGTATCCATCAAGAACAATCGTAGAATGTTTTAGCAAATCAGAATTTTTAATTACTTGACTCAGTCTATCTAGTACCTCTTCTTTAGTAATATATTTATCAGAAAGATAATCTTTAAATCCTTTATATAAAGTCTTCAAGTCTTTGAGCTTGTAATACAGCCTTTTATTTTCTCCTAAGTCATCAATAATTTCGTCAATGCTCTCCTCAGATATATCATATTGTGTAAACTCAGAAATAACGGATTTCACTTCACTTATATATCCCTGTTTTCGCATTTTTCCTTTTAAAATCACTAAATCAGAGTCAAAGTCACCCGCAATTTTTCTTAGTACCAGGTTCTTACCCTCATCATCAAGCATTGGCAGCTCTTTAACACCAACTTCTTCAAACACTCTGTATGCAAGACGTGCAAAGCTTAGAACATCTATATTCATGATGCCCTTGTTAGGATGCCTACTGACCAACTCTCTTTGTGTAGAAAGTGTAAACTGCTCAGGCACTAATACTATATAGTTTTTCTCCGGATGCTTCATCGACTCGTTAATGATTCGATTATATAGATAAAATGATTTGCCGGACCCTGCAGGCCCAAATACAAAAGTCAGTCCCACTATTTCCCTCCCCTGACATTATCAGCTATTTCCTTTGGTATGTACGCTTTAACCTCAATGCCTGAATCGGTATACTCTTCACTAATAAGTTCACCGTATTTTCTAATAGTTGCAATTTTTCCTGCCTCGTTATATGAGTATATTTCTTCTATATATATCTTTCTATCACGTAAAACTTGCTCCATTACTTGTTTTAAATTTTCAAGCCCTTCTCCCGACTTTGCGGAAATATCTACTCTATAATCAGCCTTGAAATCCCTTATCACCTGTTTCTCATCCAGTAAATCCTGTTTATTAAACGCAGTTATAATAGTTTTGCCGGTAACCCCTAAGCTAGTGAGCGTTTCATATACCGTATACATTTGAATATCCGCTTCATAACTTGATGTATCCACTACATGAAGTATTATATCTGCATACTTCGCTTCCTCAAGTGTACTTTTAAAAGCCTCGATTAAATGATGTGGAAGCTTTCTAATAAAGCCTACTGTGTCCGTCAAGAGAATTTCCTGTCCGCTTTCCAGCGTTAAACTTCTTGTAGTAGGGTCCAGTGTAGCGAACAACTGATCCTGCGCATAAATATCTGCTCCGGTTAATTTATTAAGCAGCGTTGATTTACCGGCATTCGTATATCCGACGATTGCAATCACCGGTAATTTATTCCTATTACGGCCTTCTCTTGTTACCTCACGATGTCGTTTTACCTCTTTAAGTTCTCTCCCCAGTTGTGAGATTCTCGTTTTAATAAGTCTTCTATCCTGTTCAAGCTTTTTCTCTCCGGGGCCTCTTGTACCTATTCCACCACCTAACCTTGACATCTGCTTTCCCTTACCAATGAGCCTTGATTGCGTATATTTAAGCTGTGCTAACTCCACTTGAATTTTACCTTCATTTGTTGATGCACGGTTTGCAAATATATCCAAAATTACAAGTGTCCTATCCATTACCTTAACGTCAAGTTCTTCGCTCAAATTTCTGATTTGAATAGGTGATAGTTCATCATCACAGACAATTCCTGTTGCTTCTAACTCCCAAATCATATCTTTTATTTCATCTAACTTTCCTTTTCCCACATATGTTCCCGGATGAATGCTGTCTCTGCTTTGAATTATCCTACCTACAGTTTCTGCACCTGCAGTCTTAACCAATTCATCCAATTCACGCAAAGAAAGCAGGGTGTCCTCTTCGTTTGAAAGAGCCACCCCGACTAGTATTACTTTTTCAGTTTCTTTTTCTAATGATATCATATTACCTCTCATCTGACTTTTATCTGGTTTCTAAAAAGTCCAGCTCCTTTTTTGCGGATGTATCATCAGGCACCAACTCCAAATACAGCCTTAACGTTTCTCGAGCATTTTCATAATCCCTAATATTTTCATATGAAACTGCTAAATTAGCAAGCATCTCTTTTTTTAAATCATCACTTGCGCCCTCTATGCTAAGACCTTTAGTATAGTTAGCTATAGCAGCATCTACATCGTTTTCTTTTTGTGCAATAAGAGCTAAGAAATTATAAATCGCCGCACTTTCTTCTGCTCCTTTAGATAGGGCAGTGGTAAATGCATCTTTTGCTCCACTATAATCTTCCTGCTCGAATTTAGCAATTCCTATACCTCTATATGCATCCGCTATATTTATATCTTTATCAATTGCCTGCTCAAATTTTGTTATAGCTGAAGTATATTTTCCTTCTTTTAAAAGTTCAAGTCCTTTTTCAGTTGGATTAATTCCTTCTATTATTATATATGCTAACAAAGCAAGCAAGGCAACAAGTATAATGCTAAATAAACCTGTTAATACTTTCTTTATTTTCATTCTGCTATATGCTCCATTCCTTGACTAATGATGGTCTGAATATGTCCATCTGCCAATGAATAAAATATCGTTTTACCATCTCTTCTGTTTTTAACAAGCTTAGCTTGTTTCAAGACTCTTAGCTGATGCGATATAGCTGATTGATTCATTGATAAAATATCGGCCAAATCACATACACAGAGTTCAGAAATCATAAGAGCGCACAATATGCGAACCCTGGTTGCATCTCCAAAGACCTTATAAAAATCCGCAAGATTTGCTGTTGTTTCGTTATCAGCCATCTTTTTCTCAACATATTCAATTGAATTATCATGTATATGATTACAACATACATTGTCTTCGCTCTTCATCGATGCTCTCCCTTGAGTTATGATATTATAAATTGTTGCACAATAAGACACTAATTGCAAGCACTAGTCAAATTTTTTGTATAGCATACGAATAGAGTTAAGTATGCATATCATAGCTACTCCGGTATCAGCAAATACCGCAAACCACATATTTGCCATACCTAGAAAACCTAAAATCATAACTATTGCCTTTATTCCAAGTGCAAATATAACATTCTCTTTCGCAATTACCCCTGTTGCTTTAGCAATATTTATAGCTTTTGGAATAGATCCGGTTTTGCTATTCATGAATACTACATCTGCTGCCTCTATAGCAGCATCCGCTCCACTTCCCATCGCCGCTCCAACATCTGCCCCAGCCAGTACAGGTGCATCATTGATGCCATCGCCGACAAACATTACTTTGCCGTATGTATCTCTAAGCATACGTAATTTATTCAACTTATCATCCGGTAATAATTTAGCAAATATCTGCTTAACACCAACTTTGCTTCCAACAGCTTGCGCTGATTCTATACTATCACCTGTAAGAATTGCCGTATGTATTCCCATGCTGTGCAACTTATCGATAGAGACATCAGCATCATCTTTGATCGTATCATCTATTAATAACCAGCCTTGTAGTTCATTATTCAAAGCGACCAGTACTATTGTTCCTTGTTCTTTCTCAGTGTACTTATGCAAATCAACGCCATTGTCATTCATAAGCACTTCGTTGCCAACAAGTATTTCCCCTTCTTTATACTTAGCCTTTATTCCTCGTCCTGATATCTCTTCTACATTCTCCGGCTTTGTTATCTGTAGGTTTTGCTTACCCGCTTCTTCTAAGATACTATATCCTATTGGATGAGTAGAAAACTGCTCACTATCTGCTGCCATAGTTAAAATCTGCTTCTGAGTTAATGCACCTGAGCTTACTACCTTCTTTACAGTAAAATTACCCTTAGTAAGAGTCCCTGTTTTATCCATAACTACGGCACTTACTTCGGCTAAGCTCTCAATAGCCAAACCGCCCTTAAATAATATCCCTCTCTTAGATGCCGCTCCTATACCTGAAAAGAATGATAATGGAACACTGATTACCAAGGCACACGGACAACTAATTACAAGGAATGTCACTGCTGTATATATCCAGTGGTTCCAGTTTCCTGTAATAAGAGATGGAACTATTGCTGTTATTAATGCAATCAAAACTACTATAGGAGTATATATCTTTGCAAATCTTGTGATGAATCTATCCATCTTAGGTTTGTTAGCTGCCGCATTCTCTACAGACTCAAGGATTCTACTAACCATGGAATCTGCAAGTACTTTTTCAACTTTAACCTTTAATACCCCTTGTTCATTGATACATCCCGAAACAACATTTGCGCCTACTCGTACACTTACAGGTACCGGTTCTCCTGTTATTGGAGACGTGTCCACTCGACTTTTACCTTCAACAACTACTCCGTCAAGTGGTATGCGGTCTCCCGGTTTGACAAGTATCACATCTCCTACCTTAGCCTCTTCAGACGGCATGCGATGCTCACCGTGGTCATGTAAAACCACCACTTCCTCAGGTCGCAAATCTACAGCTTCCATTATCTGACTTCTGCTTCTATCTACTGCCATTTCTTCGAATAGTTCGCCCACACGATAAAACAACATAATACCAACCGCTTCTGCATAATCACCTATAGCTATAGCCGCTATAGTAGCTACGCTCATGAGGAAATTTTCATCAAACACCTGACCCTTTAATATATTTTTAATAGCATGCAATATAATTTTAAACCCTAATGCAAGATATGCAACCAAAAATATAATCATCGATGCAACCGGAAATGTATCACTTGTCAGTAAACCAACAACAAATAGAATTGCACTTCCTAAGATATTAATTACTTCTATGATATTGTCTTTAAAAAAATTCTTTTTTGTTGTCTTTACTACCACCTTTGCATCTCTTTTCACAAGATTAACATCCGCTTCAACAGATGTAGCCACCTTTAAAAGTTTATCTTTTATTTTATTTTCATCGTTTACCTCAACTTCCAATTTCTTAGTTGCAAAAGTTAAAGTTGCATCCTGAACCTCGGGCATGCTTTGTATCTTTTCTTCAATCTTAGCCGCACAGTGTGCGCAGTTAAGGTTTTCTATAGTATATGATACTTTCATATGTTATCCTCCGTTATATGAATGTCTGTTCATGTGTTCATATGTTTAATATAACGGATGCTCCCACTGATGTCAAGTGTATATCTAAATATTTATCATATTATTGACCAATCTATTGGTTCAATGCCATTTTCTTTCAAAAATGTATTTGCTCTGCTAAATGGTTTGCTGCCAAAGAAACCTCTATACGCTGATAAAGGACTTGGGTGAGGTGATTTGATTATGAGATGATTTTTATTATTTAGAAATGCTCCCTTTTTTTGCGCCGGCCCCCCCCATAACATGAATACTATAGGTCTATCCTGCTCATTAAGTGCACGTATAGCAGCGTCAGTAAATTTCTCCCACCCTATTCCTTGGTGAGAGTTTGCTTGATGAGCCCTAACCGTCAAAACGGTATTTAGAAGTAAAACGCCTTCTTTGGCCCACTTTTCAAGATTTCCATGTTTAGGTATCGGGCATCCTATATCATCATGAAGTTCCTTATATATGTTTACAAGTGATGGTGGTACAGCGATTCCCTTTCTTACCGAAAAACTAAGGCCCTGTGCTTGATTTACATTATGGTACGGATCTTGTCCTAGTATAACTACCTTCACATTTTCTATAGGTGTAAAATGAAATGCATTGAATATATCATCAGATGGTGGATATATTACATGTGTATGATACTCTTCTTTTACTTTTGCAAAAAGTTCTTTATAATATGGTTTCTTAAATTCATCCGCTAATTCTGCTTTCCAACTATTTTCTATTGCTGACATGGTTGCCTCCATTTACCTTACCGGAATGCCCTTAGATGTAAGATATTCCTTTACTTCCTTTATTTCTAATTCTTTGTAGTGAAATAGTGATGCTGCTAAAACTGCATCTGCACCACCAATTGTTAAAGCATCATAGAAATGTTCTAGTTTTCCTGCACCACCGGATGCAATAACAGGAATATTTACCAAATCGGATATTGCCTTCGTGATATCTAAATCATACCCGTCTTTTGTTCCATCGGAATCCATACTAGTAAGTAGGATTTCACCAGCTCCTAACTTCTCTACATTCATTGCCCATTCCACTGCATCTAGTCCGGTGTCAAGTCGTCCTCCGTTTTTGAATACATTATATCCGTTTCCATCATCTTGCTTCTTAACATCTATTGCAACAACTACACATTGACTGCCAAACTTTTCTGCTGCATCGCTAATTAATCTCGGTGTATTAATAGCTGAAGAATTAATCGAGATCTTATCAGCACCTTCTCTAAGAAGCGTTCTAAAGTCTTCTACACTTCTTATGCCGCCACCGACTGTAAACGGAATAAATATCTCTTCAGCAACTCTTCTAACCATATCAACCACTGTATCTCTGCCATCCGAGGTTGCTGTAATATCTAAAAACACTAATTCATCCGCCCCTGCTTTATCGTAGGCTTTTCCAACCTCAACTATATCACCCGCATCTCTAAGGTTTACAAAATTAATTCCCTTAACCACTCGACCCGCATGTACATCCAGACATGGAATTATTCTTTTTGTAAGCATAACTCTCTTCTCCTATTTCACCCTTTTCATTTTATAACTCAACAAAATTTCTCAAAAACTTCATACCTATATCCGAGCTTTTCTCCGGATGAAATTGACAAGCAAAAATGTTATCTCTTTCTACGTAGGCATCAAAAACAACACTGTAATCAGTTGTTGCCTTAACGATACTCCTATCAGTTGCTTTTAAATAGTATGAATGAACAAAATACATATATGCACCTTCTTCAATCCCCTTTAGAAGCTTACCTTCTCCGGTTTTCGTCAATTTATTCCATCCCATATGAGGAACTTTATAGCCTTTTTCATTCGGAAATTTAATTATCTTACCATTAAAAACAGATAGTCCTTTTGTACCGGGAGCCTCTTCGCTTTCGTCAAACAGAAGTTGTAATCCAATACATATACTCAGAAAAGGTTTATTACTCGAAACCACTTTGTTAATAGTATCTTCCAAATCATAATCTCTGATTTTATTGACTACATCTCCAAATGCACCAACACCCGGTAATACCACTTTATCAGCAGATAATATGATATTTTTATCTCGTGTAACAACCACCTCTGTTGTCAATGTTTCCAATGCCTTTTGTATACTTCTTATATTGCCCGCGTCATAATCAATAATTGCAATCACTGAACTTATTCTACCTTCCTTTAGATTAATCTATAATAATTATCTACGCTTTAGTGTACCACAGTATCTACTTTCCATCCAGTTCAAACCAAAACTCTACTCCATTATCGTAGTTTTTTACACCATACTCTTGGTGAAGTGAATCCATTATAGCCTTTACTATTGATAGTCCAATACCATTTCCACCATAAGCCCTTGTTCTTGCCTTATCTACCTTGTAAAACATCTCCCAAATATGTTCTACATCTTCATCCGGGATTGGAGTCCCTGAATTAAAGACACTTATTTTTATTTTATCTTTGCTTCTATTAATCTTAATCTCTATAATATTTTCATTGGAAACGTGATTAAGTGCATTACTTATATAGTTCCTAATTACTTGTTCTGTCTTAAGCTCGTCACTCCAGACATAGAAATCTTCTGTATATTTGAAATTTAAACTAACATTCTTTTGTTTAAAGAGGATTTCCATACTGTGTAAAATATTTGCAACCAGTTCGGTGATATTAAATCTTACAAAAACAGTATTATCCTGTCCGAACTCAAGCTCATTCAATGTAAGTAGGTTCTTGATCATTCCATTCATTTTACCTGCTTCATCTACAATTACATCGCAGTAGAACTCCTGTGTCTTGGTATTTGAATGTATACCATCTTTTAGCCCTTCTGCATACCCCTGAATTAATGCAAGTGGTGTTTTTAACTCATGTGATATATTTCCTATAAACTCCGTTCGTTTTTCCTCGGCTTTCTCCTTACGATCTATGTCCTGCTTTAGTTCGTTATTAGCTTTCTTTAACTCCGAAATCGTAGACTGTAAATTATCCGACATTCTATTGAAATTTGCACCTAGCTCTCCTATTTCATTAACCGCGTGTCCGGAATACTTTGCATCAAAATCCAAATTAGCCATTCTATCTGATATAATAGTTAGCTCTCTAATTGGATTAGTAAGCTTTTGAGCTATAATCCAAACTAATAAACTACACACAACTATCATGCCCATGCCAACAAATATGAGAAACGAATTCGATATCTCCGCACTTTCTCGTATACTTGCAAGTGGGCTTCGTATGATAAATGTCGCCCCATTATCAAGTGTTCCCCATATTTCAATATACTCTGTATTATTTCTAGGGTCTTGTCCTCTAGATATCTGATAATTTTCAGTAGTTCTAAGTGTTCTGCCTGTCTTCTGCGTTTGTCCCATTATGTATCCACTTAGTTGGTCATTTAGTATACTCGCAGAATATTCTGAAACATTTGTAAACCATAGAAGTCCGTCTGCACTTCTAACCAAAAGAGTAGCATTTTTTTGCTCAGTAAGTCTTACCACCCAATCCATCGTTTCTTCATCAGTGAATAGTTCATCATCAACACTATTAACACTATTATAAAGTGAGACGAATTCCGTTTGTTTCTTCATGACATAATATGGATTCAAGAAAGAAATATTTAATATTATTAATGTTAATAAGATAACGGTTGCCAACCCGGCAAAAACCATTATCATTTGTCTCTTCAAAGATTTCTTCATTAATTTACCTCAAATTTATATCCCATACCCCATATTGTCTTAATGTAATCGCCTTTATCTCCAAGCTTACTTCTTAGTTTCTTAACATGGGTATCTATGGTTCTGGCATCACCAAAGTAATCATAATTCCACACACTATTTAATATCTTCTCTCTCGATAGTGCCAACCCTTGATTCTCAACAAAATATGTTAAAAGCTCAAACTCTTTAAAACTAAGCTCAACTTTATTTTCATTTATTATCACTTCGTGAGCCGCCTTGTCAATGATGATTCCTCCGGCATCCACAATCCCTGTACCATCTTCGCCGGTCGTGCGTCGCAATATGGCCTCTACTCTTGCTACTAATATTTTAGGACTAAACGGTTTGGAAATATACTCATCAACTCCAAGTTCAAATCCCTTTAGCTCATCACGTTCCTCCGCCCTTGCTGTAAGCATAATAATGGGGACTTTAGAAACTTCTCTTATCTCTCTGCATGTTTGCCATCCATCCATTCTTGGCATCATAACGTCAAGAATAACAAGTCCTATGTTTTTATCTGAATAGAACTTGTCCATAGCTTCCATTCCATCAGAAGCCTCCACTACTTTATAATTTTGTCTTTCTAGAAAGTCTCGAATCAGCACCCTCATTCTATCTTCGTCATCTACGATTAAAATTGTTTTGCGGTCCATATTTCACCTCCAAAATTTCTTTCCCATTTAAATTACTATATTCTACCAATAAAATATGTTAGCTTTGTGAAAAGCTGTGCAAACATTGTCTGCACAGCTTTCTCTTATTATCTTTTGAATTTATAATCTCTAAACTTACCATCTCTCGACTTACCATCTCTTGACTTCCCATCTCTGTCTCTGAATCTACTATCCTTTCTCTTCCTTGTGGATTTGGTAGATATCTCTGCATTGATCTTTCGACCATTATATTTCAATCCATTGAGCCCGTCAATTACATCATACGCCTTGTTACCCGGTACAGTTGCAAATGAGAATTTATCCATCACAATAATATCATCAATTTGTTTTTCTTTTATATCACATTTCTCAGATAAAAGTGTAACAATTTGTTTTTTCTTTATTTTATCAAGTTTTCCAATATTGATGAAAATGCGCTGTGCACCTTTACCACCACCTTTTCCATCTCTACCACTACCTTGACGTCTTGGTCTTTCTTCTATTTCTTTAAGCTCATCAGCCCCTACTTCATTACTTAAAAATGCTGCTGCCAAGTCAAGAATAGTCATTTCACTATTTTCGCTATCTGCCAAAAACTCCTCTATTGCCTTTTCATATCTTGTCAAATTGGTTTTTCCAATGTTTTCTCTAACTGTCTGAAGTGCCTTATTTGTTCTTATATCAGCTATTTCAGAAACTTTAGGTATGGTCATGAATTTTATATTAGCTTTCGTATAATTCATTATTTCGCGCAGACGATACATATCTCTTCTAGTCACGAATGAATATGCTATACCTTCTGCTCCCGCTCTACCCGTTCTTCCTATTCTATGTACATAATACTCTGTATCCTCAGGAACATCGTAGTTAAATACTGCATCTACACCTTTAACATCAATACCTCTGGCCGCAACATCTGTCGCAATAAGAATGTCAGCACGTCCGGCTTTGAAATTCGCCATAACCCTATCTCGCCCAGCTTGATTCATGTCGCCATGAATACCTTCAGACAAGTACCCTCTGGCTGTCATTTCATGTGCAAGCTCATCTACCATTCTTTTCGTATTACAAAATACCATAGATAGTTTAAAATCATTTACATCGATTAATCTGGCAAGTAAATCCATCTTATTGTCAGGGCTTACTTCCAAATAATATTGTCTAATTGACGGAACTGTTATTTCCGATTTTGTAATTTGTATTTTTTCCGGGTTTGTAAGATACTTTTTCGTTATGTTTAAAATCTCTTTTGACATAGTCGCAGAAAACAATACAGTTTGGCGCTCTTCCGGCACTGACTCCAGTATTGTATCTATATCTTCTCTAAATCCCATGTTTAGCATTTCATCTGCTTCATCAAGAACCATATACTTCAATTTATCAAGCTTTATCGTCCTTCTTCGCATGTGATCCATAAGTCTTCCCGGTGTTGCGACTATAATTTGTGGTCTTTTCTTCAATGCCATTATCTGTCTGTCAATGCTTTGTCCACCATAAATAGCAAGAGTCTTTACTCCTGACATGTATTTACATAGTTTCATAAGCTCATTAGTAATCTGAACTGCCAATTCTCTTGTCGGCGATAATATTAGTGCTTGAATGCTCTTATCATCCGTGTCAATATCCTCTATGATAGGAATTCCAAACGCACAGGTCTTTCCCGTTCCCGTCGGCGCCTGCACCACCATGTCTTTACCATCTAACATAGGTCTGATGCTCTGGCTTTGAACCGGTGTTGCCTCTTCAAATCCCATATCCTCTACTGCTCTTTTAAGTTCATCCGATATATCGAATTGTTTAAATAATACTGTTTCCATCTAATCTCGCTTTCTTTTTAATCAGAATGTCTAAATACATTCTCACGCCTATTGTGCTCCTATTTGGAGTAGTTGCTTTTGTGCAACAAAATACCCCCATAGCACCATAGAAGCTTTGCTTACGCGTGCAACGAGGGATAGTTAACTAAATAAATATCGCATATTTGTATAGTAATGTCAAGTATAGATTTACGTTGTACTATAATTCTTGACAACCGGTATTTCAATAATAAATGCTTTGGTATAAGGCTTGTTCATTTCTTCTATATCAACTTTAAACCCATGTTTGTCGACGATACTCTTTACAACTGCAAGTCCCAAACCACTTCCGTCAGCATTCTCACGAGCTTCGGAACCACTGATAAAAGGTTCAAATAATTCTTCCTTCTTTTCACTTAATCTAATACCATCGTCCGCAATAATCACGCGAATATCTCGGTCCTTTTGAATCTGTATTAACACCCTGGCATTTTGTTTGTTATGTTTGTACGCGTTAATAATGAGGTTAGAAAGTGCCCTGCGCATTTCGACTTGATCCATACGAACAATAACCGGTTCATCGGGTATATCAAGTTCTAATATAATTTTTCTCTCTTGAAAATCATCATAAAAATCAGCTACAGTTTCTTTCAATAGCCTTGCCAGATTATATTTGTCAATTACTAAATCAAATCCTGTTGAACTAAGTTTAGTGTATTGAAACATTGAGTCTAATAGTTCATTTGCCTTTTCAGATTTAAGTGCTATTGCATCAAGCATTTCTTGTTGTTGTTTAGGCTCTGTGACCACGCCATCTCTGAGCGCCTTTGAATACCCTATTACAGTAGTCAGTGGCGTTTTTAAATCGTGAGCTACATTTGCAAAAAGAAGATTCTTGTCTTGTATAACTTTTTCGTTTAATTTCTCTATACGCCTATTTGCTAAATTAGTAAACAATCCGGCCGCAACAAGAAATACTATAATATGAACACCTATATAAAGCACAAGTGCAAATATAATGGATTCGCCATTTATAATCCCACCTGCAATCTCATCAAATATGCTGTCAATCACGGATATTACAACTATAGTTGCAAATGTAATTATCATAAATACCTTTGATAGATATTTCTTTATTTCCTTCATAGTGTTTTCTCCAGTCTATAGCCAAGTCCTCGTATGGTTTTGATATTTTCTTTCCCTACTTTGTCACGAAGTTTACTAATAGCTACACGGATAGAATTATCATCAGCCACCTGTTCCAACCATCCTGTTTCATATATCTGTTCCTTTGTAAATATTCGACCCGGCTGCCCCATAAGAAGCTCAAGTATTCTAAACTCCACAGATGACAATTCAATTTTCTCAGAATCAATGTAAAGAACACATTCATGCAGATTTAGTGTCAAGTTTCGCACCTTTATTACTACATCCTCGTTGCTATTCCCGGAGCCAAGTTTGTAGAATCGACGCAGTCCTGCCTTTACCCTCGCTGCTACCTCCAGTGCATCAAATGGCTTCGTAATGTAATCATCTGCTCCTAGTTCCAGTCCTAATATTTTATCAGAAGGCTGGATCTTGGCTGAAATAATAATAACCGGAATGTTATTTTTACTCCGTATCTCCTTCAATAGCTCGTAGCCGTTTATTTGAGGCATCATAATATCTATTAAGGCCATATCAATTTTATATTCATTAAAAAGCCTACGTGCAACTATTCCATTCTCCGCTTCAACTATAGAAATATCATCCTTCTCCAAATATAGCCTAAGGAGATTCCTTATTTCTTTTTCATCGTCGACAATCAATACTCGGTACATATAATTCTCCCTGTTAGAAGCTCATGAAGTTAAACCATTGCCAATAGATAACATTACTGAGCATTATCGTTCCCATAATAAGAATCGCTTTATTGGATTTCTTGGCAGTAATTATACCATAAATAAAAGCTATAATAGAAAAAATACATAAAAAGACACATATAGCTACTGTTGCAGGGTATGTTATATAGTCCGAAAGTAGAATAGAATAAACAAGCCACCCTGATGCAACGATCATAATATAGATGCAAGTCCGGAAAATATCTTCCATGTTGATACGCTCTTTTTTCTTCCATTTTCGCCACAACAAATTAATCAAATTTACTATAAGCATTACAAAAGCACATAAAATTGTGATAACAAATAGCAGCAAAACAAATATCTTCACAAAAAATGTCACGCTATTTTCTAAAAACATATCCTGTACAAAATTCTCCAATTTAGTGACACCTTCATCATCTGTTGTTCTCACTACCATAGTCGCAAGACCATTTTCATTATCCATAAGATAAACGTTATCCGCTATTCGTGTAACCTTTCCCTGACCTAATACAACCTTATAGACTTGAGGATCTTCGGTTCCTCCTAGTGGCAAAAGCGAACCAATATAACGAAATGCCTTACCGATACCATTCTTAAACGTTGCGCGAGACGAGGTGTATATACCACTGATATCCCGGTCAGATGATGTTATGCTTGTACTCATTTCATAATCTCCAAACACGGCGGAAAGCAGGCCATAGCTATATGCTGTTTCGCCAACCTCATTTGTCATAACAACTATTCCCATTTTAGAATCAGGATCAAAGTATAAGCTTGTAGTACATCCTGATGTATTTCCGCTATGCCCTACTACGCCTTCACCATATGGCAAAGTCCAAAGGCCGTGGCAATTTCGTACCAACTGCGTGTCTGCATAATAGCTTGTCGGTGACAATAGCAAGTCAAGGGTATCTTTATTTTCAAAGAGACGGCTTGTTTCTCCCTCATTCGGTACGAATTCCTTTGCGAATGTAAGAAGATCATTAATGGTGCCGGTTGCCGCTCCACTTGGATAAAGCAGAATATAGGATATACATTGTCCTAGGGATTCGAAGCTATCCTCATATATTGAATAGCAATATAGCTCTTCACGCTGCTGTTTGACCCATGAATTATCAGAGCAATCCGGAAGCAGTGATGTATGTTCCATTCCTAGTGGTTCAAAGATATTCGTCTTAACATAAGCGTCAATTGTTTGCCCACTGATGCACTCAACAATATATGCCGCAAGAGAGACTCCCCAGTTCGAATAAGAGCATACTTCACCCGGAACATAAATTTGAGTGGGTTCACTTTGCCTAAGTGCCTGCTCCAAAGAGACTATCTCCTCAGAATCATCAGTTTCCACGGAATAAAGTGTTTCTTGAAAACCTGCTGTATGACTCATTAAGTGAATCATGGTAATTGGTGCGTCATAGTTGAGCTTTGTCAGAAAGTTCTCGGGCAGATACTCATTTATATTTGCATCAATGTCGATTTTGCCTTGTTCATGTAACTGCATTACACTAACCCATACAAGAAGCTTTGTAACCGACCCCCACTCATATACGGTATCTTCATCAACCTCAATCTGATTTTCTACATTCGAATACCCATATTGTGTTGAATAGACAGTCTCTGACCCATTGAAAACTGCAGTCGAAACAGATGCCGTGCCTTCTCTGCGCTCTTCTATGTATTGTTCGATTCGTTCTCCAAGTGCATCCTCCAAAGTACTATTTTTTGCATATACAAAAGTAGAATTATTAATAAGCACAATTATTATTGTTAGTACTGCCACAAAGCAGTATGGTTTTCTTTTCATTTGCTCCAACCTCCTTTTGACCTAGTATATGGTACATACCTTTCGCAAATATATTAAAAAGATTAACTCAACATTAAAGTTTTACATACTTGCATGAGGGTGGAAATATATGGAAAAACCTATGAACGCAAAGGGGTTGTCGGTAAATAGGGAATAGCCCAAGATAGGAAGATAATAACTCTTTTCAAGTTATCATCTTCCTATTTTGTAATCCGGCATATTTTCCGACTGCCCCCTTTTATGGTACTAATATTCTAGATACGCTCCCTTCATGGGACTGGACACTTTATTACTAAATAATGCTAGAACACCTTTTTTATACTTTAAGGGTTTTGGATACCATTTTTTATGCCTTTCTGTAAGGATCTGTTTCATCTCGGTTTCTGTCTTTTTCTCACCTTTAACACCAATTATTGCAAGAATTCTTTTTGGTATATCTATTTGAATAATATCGCCCTCTTCTACCAGTGCTATGGGGCCTCCACTTGCTGCTTCCGGACTACAGTGTCCTATAACTGGTCCTGTTGAAGCACCAGAAAAACGGCCATCTGTGATAAGTGCAATACTCTTACCTAGCATCTTATCCGAACTAATAGCTTCTGTTGTATAGAACATCTCAGGCATACCACTTCCTTTTGGTCCTTCATATCGGATAAATACAGCATCTCCCGGTCTAACTCTATGATGTAGTACTGCATCAATACATTCTTCTTCTGAATCAAATGGTCTTGCATTAAGAGTTGCAACAAACATTTCTTTGGGACAGGTTGTATGTTTAATAACTGCTCCTTCTGGCGCAAGATTACCTTTTAAAATGGCAATGCTTCCTTCTGTAGAAATTGCGTTGTCATATTTTCTAATAATATCTTCTTGGGTAATACTAATCTGATACTTTTTATTGGCATCATCAAGCCACTTTTGGCATCTTTCGTAATAACCATTTTCTTTTAAATCTTGTAGATTTTCTCCAAGCGTTTTTCCGGTGACAGTCATCACATCAAGATTTAAATGCTCTTTAATTTCTTCCATGATAGCTGGAACACCTCCAGCGTAATAGAAGAATTCAGCCGGCCATTTACCCGACGGTCTGATATCTAGTAAATAGTGTGCCCCTCTGTGAAGCAAATCAAAGGTCTCACCAGTGATTTCGATTCCATATTCATGTGCGATTGCAGGAATATGTAGCAAACAATTTGAACTGCCTGAGATTGCTGCATGTATCATAATGGCATTTTCAAAGCTCTTCATAGTTACAATATCTGATGGTTTTAATCCCTGCTTTGCAAGTGTTACACTCTGTTTTCCTGCACGATAGGCATATTCCAGCAAATCCGGACTATTTGCCGGTAACAAAGCACTGCCCGGAAGTGCAATACCTAATACTTCTGCCATAATTTGCATCGTACTCGCTGTACCAATAAAACTACATGCACCGCAACTTGGGCAGGCGTTTTGCTTTGCCCATTCAAGTTCCTTTTTATCTATCTCTCCTCGTTCATATCTTGCGTTATACATACCAAGCTGTTCTAATGTTAGCATCTTAGGTCCTGCGCTCATCGTCCCTCCGCATACTGTGACTGACGGAACATTAACACGAGCCATCCCCATTAGATTAGCCGGCATCCCTTTATCACAACTTGCGATGTACGCAGCACCATCAAAAGGTGTTGCATTAGCATGAATTTCTATCATATTGGCAATCATCTCACGGCTTACAAGACTATAATTGATACCATCCGTGCCCTGGCTTTCGCCATCACAAATATCTGTACAGAAATAACGTGCTCCAAAACCTCCTGCTTCCCATATTCCTCTTCTAACTTCTGCTACTAATTTATCAAGATGTCCACTTCCCGGATGGCTATCTCCAAAAGTACTCTCCACCATAATCTGCGGTTTTGATAAATCCTCTGGTTTCCAACCAGTTCCAATACGAAGTGGATCAAGCTCAGGTGCAAGTTTTCTCATCTTCTGACTTATTAATTCCATGAATCATTCCATCCCTTCATATGAATTATGATAGTTATAATAATTGTTTATATATCTACTATTTTTCCGATGAATATACTAAATTCCATTCTTTTCTTAGCATATCACATTGCTCAAGCACACTGTGACTTATTTCAAACGAAACATAAGGTGATTCTTTTATTCCTGTTCTTATACATTCATTGACATACGAAATTTCGTATTGATAGCCTTCATCTTCTATTCCCTCTACTCTATGTGGTACTTCTTCTTCAAAACATTCCGTATGTTTACCAATTACAACTTGCATTTTAGTGGGCTTCCAAAATCGGGGGATGACTATATATCCTTTGGTTCCATAAATATATGCTGTATCTATCATATGTGTTCTTATTCCACTACTCATTACAGCTAGCTCTCCATGATCATATTGACCAATATAAGACGCCTGTTCATCAACTTGTATGTGAAGCTCATCAGTATTCATTGAGGCTACTCCGAAAAGCTTGATAGGAGATTTCTGATAAATCATCTGCATAAAGTGCAAATTATAAACACCTGTATCTAATAAGCCTCCTCCTCCTTGATTAATATCAACTAGTCTGCCTTTATAATCATCGTTGACCCGGAAAGAAAATGCAGTCTGTACTGATCTTACTTCGCCAATTTTATCTTCATTTATATATTCTAAAGCTTTCTTGGTAACCGGAAAAAATCTTGTCCATACCGCCTCCATGAGAAATACATTATTATCCTTCGCACATTGGATCATTTCGACAAAATCTTTTGCATTTAATGCAGCAGGTTTTTCAACAAGGACATTTTTTCCCGCATTCATTGCACTTATTGCTAATTGTTTATGAGCTGTATGTGGTACTGGAATATAAGCAATATCAATATCCTGGCAATGAATCATTTCATCATAATTCATTACCTTTGGGATATTCCATTTGGCTGCAATATTAACGGCAGTTTTTTCTGTTCGCGACGCAACAGCTACTACTTCCATATCGTCCACTTGGCTGACACCTTTCATCCAACGATCAACAACCTCTCCAGCTCCAAGTAATCCCCAACGTATTTTTTTATTCATAAGTTATTCCTCCTGTTTAATCTGGGTTGAGTCTAATTATACTAACGTTTTTTCATAAATTATTTCATACTCCAATACAACATATCTTTTTATTATTTTTATTACATTTCTATTATTGATTTCCAAACTTTCTCACCTATATCACATGCTCTATCCATTGCATCATTTGACACTGTCTTTATCTACTATAAAAGTATGCCATCCGTCTTCCACTTTATATCTTTTACAGTTTTTTCCTATCGGAATATCTATTGTTCCCGTACATCCCTGAGGAATATGAACATTTAATTTTAAGATTTCATTATCTTTTTCCCATTGACTAATTACAGTTCCTTTTGTTGTAATCAATTTTCCTTGTGCTGACTTCATTTCAGTAGGTATTACGGGGTGAATTAAAACATTTTCAAATCCGGGATTGTTCTCGTCTGGACTAATTCCTAGTAGGTATTTTTGAAAACATATTCCGAAAGCACCTGTCATTGGATGACTGTGTGATGCCATTCGACTAATTTGACTTTCTTCTTCAACCTTTTCCCATCGTTCCCACATAGTTGTAGCCCCATTAGCAATCATATATCCCCAGCTTGGATAATCTGTTTTTGTTAATAGCTCAAACGCTAAATCTTGCTGACCATTTTGAAACAATATCTCCATCGCATATCGTGTACACAAGTTTCCTGTCGACAAGTGACAGTTATGAGAATGAATATCCGCAATAAGATTGTTTAATACATCATTTTTATAGTTTGTGGGTACCATTCCAAGATACAGTGGTAAAGCATTTGATGCTTGACTATTTAATCCATAGCATTTTTTTGATTGATTAAAAAATTTATTATTAAATGCCTTTTTGACTTTCTTTGCCAATTCAAGATATAATGCTTGGTCTTCTTCATTCCCTATCACACCTGCCATCTTAGAAAGTAGTTCACAATCATAATAGAAGAAACACGTTCCTATTAGAACAGTTGGTGTAATAACTGACACTGACCCTGAACCAAGGCTTTGAATATCATTTCCCATAAGCGGTGCTGCCCAATCACCCATTTGTGAATATCTCACAATATAATCATCTGTATTTCTTCTAAGATACTCTACCCATCTTTTCATTGGTTCATAATACTTTTTTATAATACTACAATCCCCGTAAAATCTATATATATTCCATGGTATTAAAAGAAATGAAGAGCAAACTGGGTCTGCCGTCCTTAGTCCGTATCTATGATATGGTGCTGTATCTGTTATTGCACCTGTAACTTCTCCTTGCTCATTACAAATATCATTCATCCATTTATCATACATTTGTATCAGTCGATAATTATAAAGTGCACCTTCATTTCTAACAGTCATGTCATTTAACCAGCCGAGGCGCTCATCACGCTGAGGACAATCGGTTGGTATACCATGCAAATTACTTTCCTCTGTCCAAATAATATTTCTATATAATTGATTGATCAGCTTATTATCACAAAAAAAATCACCAATTCTAGCGACATCTGATCGAACCTGACAACCAATTAGCGAAAATGCAGTAGTATTCTTCTCTATACCAAACACTTGTACATAGCGAAATCCATGATAGGTAAAATGTGGTTCGAATACCTCTTCACAATTTCCCTTTAATATATACTCATCAGTGGCTCGTGCTCGTCTAAGACTTATTTGATTTACACTCCCTGACTTATGCTTCAACTCTGCATACTTCAAAGTAATCAAAGTGTCCCTTTTTCCATTAATGGTTAATTTTGTCCAACCGGCAAAGTTTTGTCCAAAATCATATGTTAAACTTCCATCTACATTTTCATAAATGCGTATTGGCATAATATGTTTAATAACTCGAATAGGTTCCATTACCTGAGATTTGATAATGCCTTTCATAGGTTCATGTTCCACAACCGGTTTCCAATTATGATCCATGTTATATCCTATTTTATTCCATCCTGTTAATATCTTGTTCGCATTATAAATTTCTCCATGATAAATGCTGTTAAATTCAATTGGCCCTTCTGTATGATAATACCAATTATCCAAATCGCTGTTAATCCATATGCAATTCTGGTTTTGAAATTTCAACATAATCTTAAGTGAAAACGGATAATCTCCCCAACCTATACCATCCTCACCTTTTCTTATATTATGCCATCCATTCCCAAGTACCAACCCTATAATATTTTTTCCTTTTTGTACTAAATTAGTTATTTCATATGTTCTATATAATACTGATTTGTTCGTATTTGTCCATGCATTATTTAGAACAGAATCATCCACAGTCATCCCATTAACAGAACATATATTATAACAAGGAGAAGCAACAAAACAAATCGCTGATGTTATTTTCTGTTCCACATTAAATTCTTTTCGAAACCAAAAAGCTGCTTTTTCTGGTGAAGGTCCATAAATCCATGTTGCGTCCCATTTTTCATGATCTATAAAACCCGTAACAAATGAAAATACATCGCTTTTATATTGTTTATTATCTTCTAAATATAATGTCACAGAAACATAGTACTTACAAGCACTTTTTAATTTGACTCCTTGATATGACACCGAAAATAATTCGCCCGTTTTGACAATTCCGGAATTCCATATTTTACCTACACCTTCACATACATCAGCTTCTGATTCACCGACATTTATTTGATAAGCTTTTACTGAAATATGTTTCTTTTTTAATTGAATATTATTGCTCAAATCTTCCTCTATATACCATGAGAATAAAGGATGATTAGTATCAATTCCTATTGGATTATCCATATATTCTGTTAAAAATCTAATCTGCATAATCGTATTCACCTATATATTTTTCTTCTATGTGTTATTCCCTTTCGGGTGCTTCTTGATAAATAAAATAGTCAAAATCCGCCGGAATATATTTGCATGTAAAATCCTGACAGCATAATCCTACAAAAGAACCAGTAAACCTTTCCACTCCTCTTTCCTTAAGATACTCATCAGATAATTTACTATAATCGACGTCTTCTCCTACAGCAAGCCATTCCTGTGCATCCAAAGAATAATAGAATCTTACTATTCCATAATTGACAACAGCTTTTAAAAATATCTTCCCTTCTGCCGGAAGGATAATATCTTCTTCCAAAGTATACGAAAATTGATTCAAATCATTTATCATTACATTTATTATTCTCTGCTTAACTTCATTACTACTAATATATAAATATATATAATTTGATGTATCATAGTAGCATACCACCCCTGCCATCTGTTGAAACGAGGTCGGATAAAATTCCACACACGTCTTAACAGTATAGCAATAATTTTCCTGCCTTTTTGCAATAAAACTTTGGTAGAATTTTGAGCTTAATGATTCATGACCAAATAAACGTAAATAGCCCGGACGTGCTTTTAATGTACACATAGTTTCCGGGAGTGGAATTCTTAGTGATTGCCAATTAATATCCAAAATATCATTATTAAAATCATCTCTGAATTTATTATCTACTGTTTCATACACATAATCTTCTAAAAATCTTGGCATTTCAACTTCTAATTCTGCTATATGTTTTTCATTCACCAGTCTTAACCAACCATCATCAGTCCATTTAACCTTTTGAATTGCAGTTTCTCGTCCCATTGTAGAACGTCCTTTTGATGGCATTGGTCTTCCACATAAATGTACCATATACCATTCTCCTGTCTGTGTCTCTACAATATCTGCATGTCCTGTTCTTTGTAGTGGAATACGACAATCGTATTTGGAAGTTATGATTGGATTTTCCGGATCTATTTCATATGGTCCTTCTAATGTTTTTGACCGTGCCATGGTTACTGCATGGTTATAAAATGTACCGCCTTCTGCTGTAAGGAGATAATAATAACCATCACGCTTATATAAATGAGGTCCTTCCGTTATTCCAAGCTTACTTCCATGGAAAATGTATTTAGATTCTCCTATCAGTTTCATTTCTTCTGGACTATATTCCGTTAATGAAATTCCAGACCAGTAAGGGAATCCTGGTTTTCCACCATCTTTATGACTAAGGACTACATTCACAATCCATTTTCTTCCATCATCGTCATGAAATAATGAAGGATCAATTCCTGTACTATTTAAATAGATTGGATCCGACCACGGACCGCATATATTTTCAGCTGTAACGAGATAATTATTACAGTCCCAAAAACGTCCTGTATGGTTTTTAACATTTGTATAGATTAAATAAAAGATCCCCTTGTCATAAGATAAACATGGTGCATAGATTCCACCAGAGTCAGGTATTCCAATCATATCTAACTTGCCCTTATCATCTAAAGGATAACACAGCATTTTCCAATTATTTAAATCTGTAGAATGATATATCCCGACTCCGGGAAACCATTCAAAAGTAGAAACAGCAATATAATAGTCTGACTCTATTCTGAGAATAGATGGATCTGGTTTAAATCCTTTAAGAATAGGGTTTTCAATTTTATACATTGTTTATCATCCTTTCACTGCACCTGCTGAAATTGCATCAGGAAGTCTTTTACTAACCAATATATACGCAATAATGCTTGGAATAGTGGCAATAACAAGTCCAGCACCGATTGGCCCCCAACTTGTAGCATACTCTCCGACCATTGACATTATGCCAACTGTTAGTGTTTTTAACCCTGCATTATTTATAAATGTTGTAGCAAACATTAGCTCATTCCAAGAATCGAGGAAAGTAAAAATTGCAACTGTCGTAATTGCTGGTTTTACCATAGGTACCATTATAAGTAGAAAAGTTTTAAAAATTCCACATCCGTCAATAACCGCTGCTTCTTCTAGTTCTGCAGGTACAGTTTTAAAAAAAAGAGTCATAATATTGGTAGATAATCCTAACGCAAAACCTACATACGGAAGAATTAATGACCATCTTGTATTTAATAATCCCAATTTTCCAAAAGAAATAAAAAGTGGCAGTAATGAAGCATGTACTGGAATCATCATCCCTAAAGTAATGAAAAGAAGAAATACATTACTAAATTTCCACTTTAATCTTGAAATTGCAAATGCTCCCATGGTGGATAAAGCAATTACAATTAGTATAGTAGAACCGGTTACAATAATACTATTTAACAAGTAAGTTCCTACTTTCCCACCAGTAAATGCAACAACATAATTTTCAAGTCTAAATGGGCTAGGGAGACCAAGTGCATTACCACCAAAAATCTGTTTATTATCCTTTAGTGAAAAGAATATAAGCCATAACATAGGATAAAGTTGAATTACTGTATAAATACAAAGAAATAGAAATACTATTTTTTGTGAAAATAACTTTTTCACGCTATTTTTTTTCTTGTTTTTCACTTTGGCCTCCTACTTAATATGTATATTCTTTTGGTTTCCAGAAATTAAGAAGAATTGTAAATAATAAACATTCAATTACTATGAAAATTGCCATTGAACTACCATATCCGTATAAGTTCTTCTTGAAAATACTTGTATACATCAATGTACTTGTTACTTCTGTTGCATGGTCAGGTCCACCATTTGTTAAAACATAAATTGTATCAAACGCTTTTAATGCTCCAATTACTATCATTACAATTGTTGCTTTTATGGCAGGCATTGAAAGCGGAATAATAATGCGCCATGCTGCCTGAAAACGATTAGCGCCATCTATTTCTGCTGCTTCAAATAGATCAGCTGGGATTCGTTTTACTGCTGAATATAGTAAAAGCATATAGTATCCTATATATTTCCAAATCATTGCAATAAACGTACACAATAACGCTGTTCTTTTATCACCCAGCCATGCAATCCCACTATCAATAATACCTAGATTCTCAAGGATTTGATTTAACAATCCATATGTTGGATTGTATATCATGCTCCATAATTGTCCCATAACTACTGATGAGAAAAGAACTGGAACAAAGAAGGCTGTTCTAAAAAAATTAGACCCTTTAATACCTCTCGCCAAAACAATTGCTAAAAATAGCGCTAAGGGAAGTTGAATAGTTACTGACAAAAGAGCCAATATCAATGGATTAATTATTGCTCTTAAAAAACCGTCGCTATTATTCACAAATAACGATATATAATTCTGAAATCCTACAAATACTTTGTCTGTAATCCCATCCCATGTATGCAAACTATAAAAAAACGAAGTTGCTATGGAATAGATTACAACAAATGTAAAGACAACTAACTCTGGAAGTATAAAGAATGCAATTGACTTTTTATCACTCATCATTTTGTTCATATTGTTTTCCTCGGTTTCTTTAACTTAAAAGAAAGCGACGGCGATTAAGCCACCGCTATTCTTTCAATTATTCACTATGGATTTATTGAAGATATCCTTTATTTAATTCAACATACTCTTCCGGAGTGATTTCTCCAAGAAACAGTTTACTTGCTGCGTCCATGTGATTTGTTGCCGCTTCAGCTGTTAATGAATTATCCCACCATAGATTAACTGCTGAACAATCTTTATATAAGTTATATACGTCTACTAAAAGGGTATTTTCTACTTGTGATAAATCTGCATCTGTTTCCCATGCCGGTAATCCTGCTCCACCCATTAAAACATTTTCTGAAAATCTTTCACTCATATATGAATATATTTCAACAACTTTTTCTGGATTTTCCACTTCACTATTAATCATGAATGTCTGGTCTGCTCCACCAAGATATTCTGTCACTACTCCTTTTCCTCCATCAATTGTTGGGAAAGAAATAACTGCAATATCGTCCTGCATTCCTGCTTGCATTACAGTTGCACAATACCAACTTCCGCAATAGTACATTGGATTTATTCCTGCAGTAAATACAGTATATGCTTCATCTCTACTCATCGCTGCTGCACCTGAATCAAATGCTCCTGCTTCTATTAACTCTTGAAACCGTTCTGCCGATGCTAACATTTCAGGTGTATCAAATGTAGCAGTGCCAGCTAGAACTTCATTAACATAGTCAGCGCCTGCAGTTCTCGCTGCTAGTTGATCAGTCATCCAAGCAACATCAGATGGATTTTTACCTCCAAGCGCAAATGGAACGGTACCTTGCTCATTAAATTCTTTACATACTTCAATTAATTCATCAAATGTTGTAGGTAGCTCAAGTCCAGCTTCCTCAAACATTGCTTTATTACAAAATAAAACACCAACATTCGCTCTTAATGGATAACCGTATAATTTGTCTTCATATTCGAAGAAATCTGTTGTTCCGGATAACATTTTATCTAAAGTTTCGGGAGATGTGTAGTCGTCTAGACAAAGTATTTTTCCGGATTCAACAAATCCCTCCGAAAAGCCACCACCCCATGTATAGAAAATATCCGGTAATTCTCCACCAGCTACAGCTGTTTTAATTTTTGTCTTATACGAATCTCCTGAATCCGCAACTGCATCCATTTCAAAAGTCACTTCTGGATATTTTTCCTGCACTTCTTCAATTGTTTTTGCAAATGCATCGGCTGTTCCGCCATTTGCTTCCGGCCATACGTGCCACATAGAAATTGTAATCGAGTCACTTGTCGACTCAGACTCATTTTCGCTTCCTGATTCTGTACTTTCATTATTGGCGCTCCCTGAACCACATCCCGAAAGAATTCCGAGCAACATTACACTAGTAAGTAAAATTGACAGTAACCTTTTTTTCATAATAAATCCTCCTTTTATTTAGAATATTATTGTATCTGTTTTGATTGTTGCGTATACTCCATTATTTCAATTCGATTTCCATCTGGATCTGTAGCCCATAATTGCCAACTATTATCTGTTTGCATTTTTATTTCGCCATCAAATGTAATACCACTCTTTTCAATCTGTTTCTTATATTCCTTTAGATTATTGACTTCAATGCTTAAATGTAAATAACCCAGCCTCTCAGGATCCTGTTTAATAGCTTCTCTTTTTTCATTATCATAGAATAATTCAACAAAAAAATACGGTCCTATTTCTAAATATTCAATCCATGGCCTTTGTTTGTCATCTTGCAATGCGAATTTTCTTTTAAATCCTAGCCCATCGCAGTAAAAACAAAGTGCTTTTTCCATATCCGTTACACGAATTGCAACATGTCCTATTCTTTTATACAATTTCTTTCCTCCTCATAACTTAAACAAGTGCACTTTCTTCTTCAGGACCCCAAAATCCATGATCCAGATAGCCTGTTGGCAATGCGTTAGGAATAATAAAATCAGACTTCATAACATATGTTTCTTTTGTTTTAGCACTGATTATCATTCCTGTCAGTTGTTCTAAAACATGATAAGCCATTTCTTTGCTAGCTCTATGTTGACGTCCTTGTCTAATTGACCAAGCCATTTCAGCTGCTCCTAACCCCCTTCCATTTTGAATATAGCCATGCGTGAATGGAAATCGTGTCTTTTCTCCTAACATTTTTTTCAAATGTATAGGTGAATCAAATTTATTCGGATCTCCCATAAACAAAATCCCCTCTGTTCCAAATATATTCAAACATGGTTGTTCATCAATTATGTTTTCTGAATTAAAGTGAACTGTTGCAAGAACACCATTTTTATATTTCATAACAGCTGTTACGATGTTCTCACCTTCAATTTCTATTTCTTGCTCAAACCAAGGTTTATCTACTCTTTTTGATATTCTGCACGGATTATATAATCTAGCCATTCCACTAATTTCTTCGACCGGACCAAGAATACTTGCTAAAGCTGTAAGATAATAACACCCTGTATCAAACGGAAGATTCCCTCCAGCTTTATGCATGTGAGGAAATATATCACCAAAGACCTCATAATCACGATTTAGAGATACAACCGCTGATAAAGGTTCACCTATTAACCCCTTTTCAATTATATATCGTGCTGTTTGTACACTACCTCCAAGAAAAGTATCCGGCGCTACTCCTAAACTAACATTATTATCATCGGCTATTTTACATAATTCTTTTCCTTCTTCTAACTCAATTGTCATCATTTTTTCAGAAAATACATGTTTTCCACTTTCGAGAGCCCGTTTTGTTAATGAATAGTGTGCAACTGGATTAGTAAGGTTAATAACCATATCAATATTAGAATCATTAAGTATTTCTTCATATGTCATCGCTTTAATATTGAATTTTTCTGCTTGACTTTTCATGGTCTCTTCTTTTAAATCTGAACATGCAACCACTTCTGCAATCTCAAATCTATTACATAAATTCTGAAGGTAAATATCACTAATAGATCCACAGCCTACAACTGCGATTTTAACTTTTCCTTTATTCATATAGATACCTCGTTATTTTATATTTTGTTCGTTCTTTAAGATGATTGTATTCTATATCTTTAACGAAATCTTTTAAACTCAATTACTTGACTTTCGAATTCAATTATTTTTACTTTTATGATTATATATATAGTATTCTTGAAGAATAAGGTATGATTTTTTTACATTATCCCATTTTCTTTACATTTTTTGTTAATACGAATATTTATTGATTGATTTCTGTTATAATTTTATTACCGTATACTATTAACAACAGCCCCTTCATAGAGAAATGAAATAAAACAATCTCAAAACAATGAAAATTAAAAAACCCTACATTTTCGAGTTTAAAAAAATATTTTATAAGAATAATATACGTACAAATCTTTTTCTTTTCTTTATTATAGTATTCATTATAATAATTACAGGGACAACTATTGTTTTGCGCATTTATAATACATATCAGACAAAGCAACATATGATCAATTTATCAAACAGCAATCTAGAATTAAGCTACAATAATTTATATCAAGAAATTGAAAGTGCAAAAAAGGTGTCTTTTGCTGTTCTTGGCAATAGTGTAGTTCGCAATACTATTCAGAAAGAGAACCCATCTGCAATAGAAATGATTTCAGCAGAAAATACCCTTTACAATTTATGTTCAACTTCTTCTGTTAAATTATCATGTTATCTATATGATTTTACCGGGAACTTTTACTATTCAGAGGGCTCAAATCGAAAAGTTTTAATTCAACCCAATTTAAACGCTTCGGAAATAATGGTTAGAGCAGCGAATTTAGATGGGAAACCATTCATCATGGACTCAAGCGAAATTTTCACTAATGCTTCAGGTTTATCTGTCGTTCGTATTTTTAAAAATATTGATAGTCTTCAAGCCGAAGGACTACTTATAGTAAATATTCCTTCCGATGAGCTTTCCAGTGCTTTTAATTCCGAAAATGATGCCTTATCAACAGGATTCTTACTATCTTCCTCTGGTAATAATATAATTTCCACAAATATTGATGTAGCTTCTATTGACAAATACATATCTGATCCTTATGAATCATCTGGCTCAGTTTTCGTTACTATGGACGGACAAGAATATTTGCTCTCTTACCATTCTATAAATATGTGGGATATAACTATTGGTACATTACAAACAGGAATGTATGACACATCGTTTGCAATTAATGGGATTTTATTCTCAATAATCTTATTGAGTATTCTATTAGTATGGATAGGAATATTTTTTGTTTCTAATTCAATTACTCGTCCTATAGAAGAACTAGCTTACAAAATGAGCTCCTTTTCACCACATAACCCTAATCAAATTCATACCCAATTTATGGTGACTAATGAAATAGGACAATTAGTAAAACGTTTCAATGAAATGGGAAGTGAAATTAATATTTTATTAAATCAAGAAATTAAAGCAGAAAAACATCAGCGTCATCTAGAACTAAGTTTACTTCAAGAACAAGTAAAACCGCATTTTCTATATAATACATTGGATCAAGCGCGATTATTATATTTATCTGGTCAAACTGAAAATGCTAGTCAATTACTACAAGCACTAGGTTGCTACTATAAAACAATTCTAAGTAAAGGGCGAGCTACTGTCTCAATTGAGGAGGAAGTCAATATTATTCAAGAATATTTTAAGATTCTTTCCTTTCGTGAGGATCAGTTCTACAAAGTTATCTATCAAATTGATCCCAAAGTAATTCATCTTAAAATACTTAAATTTATTCTTCAACCACTAGTTGAAAATTCAATAAAACATGGAATATCTGGTCTAGATGATGGAATAATTTCTGTTTCGTTCCAATTATCAGACAATAATACACTTATGATAATCATTAGCGATAATGGACGAGGCATTCCACTAGAAACCATACATGAAATTTTGCAAAGTTCTACCCATAGTTCTTCATTAAAGAGTTTTGGTCTAGCATCCACATTAGAACGTATTAATCTATATTATGGCAATGATTGTACTTATACCATAGAAGACAATCATCCAGGTACTAAAATTTGTATTGTAATTCAAAATTTTACCACTTATTCACTACAGGAGAGTAATATAAAATGAATAAAAAACTTCGTTTACTAATTATAGATGATGAAATTCATATACGCACTTTATTAAAATATATTATTAATTGGGATTCATTGGGAATTGATATTTGCGGTGAAGCGACTTGTGCAGAAGAAGGGATAATGCTATTAGATGAATTACAACCTAATATTGTTTTTTCCGATATTTGCATGGACTATATGGATGGAATTGAATTCAGCACAATTGCAAAAAAACGATATCCCTATATCAGAATTGTTCTGCTCACAGGGCACAGTGAGTTTGAATTTGCTGCGAGAAGTATTGAAGCAGGTGTTTCCGCTTATCTGCTAAAACCACTTGAAGAAAATATGATTATCGAAACCGTTACTAAGCTCAAAAAAGAAATCTATCATGAGCAACAAAAGGAGGCAGAACTTAATTCTATTCGCGATTACTTAAATAAAAGTAGCGATTTCCTTATAGAGAATAACTTGAATTCTTTGCTAGTTCCATATTCTGATATTTCAAATACAATAAAAAGGTTGTCTTATTTTGATATTACATTTTCTTATCCTTTTTTTCAGATTGTGACCTTTATTATTCATTCATCTTCAGAAGAAAATGATATTAACCCCTTTGTAACATCACTTGATTGTCATAAAATACTAAAGAATAAATTATATTGTATTCCAAATTTATTCTTATTTTTTGATTTGAATCATCAAAACTTATTGTTATCTAATAACCCTGATTTTGATCTCCTTCCTGTTCTTGAAGAACTTAAGATTTCTATTCTTGAACAAATAGATTTTCCTATCACCATTGGTGTTGGACAGCCTGTTAATAATCTGTCCGGGATAACAAAATCGTATTCCAGCGCATACGAATCTACGCGCTATCGAACTATTCTCGGAAACAACCAGATTATACAGTATAACTACATACCAATTTACGAGGATGTTTCCGATTTTGACTTGGAAAGCTTCATTCAGTTACTTTTAGTTGAGATAAAATCAGGAAATAAAGAGTCAGCTCTTCAAATGATTTATGATTGCTTCGACTCTCAGATTGATGCAGATATGATTGATATTATACCTGCTCGCATTACAGGATCGGCGATTATAAATCATCTGACTAATATGTTAATTCATAATGATATGCGTGACGTAGACAGTTTTTCATTTTGTATGCTTGCACATCAAAAGCTTTTTCGCTTGGAAACTCTGAAAGAATTCAAAAATCTTGTTGGTAATTTAACAGCCTCGATTATACAAGATGTTACGAATAGACACAATACGAAAACCGACTCAATAATGGATTCCATTATTGAGTATTTAGATAAAAATTATGATGATTGTAATCTTACTCTAAGTTCAACCGCACAGAAGTTTTATTTAAACTCTAGTTACTTAAGTAGGTTGTTTAAGCAGAGTAACGACTCTAATTTTACAAAGTATTTAACTAGCTTACGTCTAAAAAAAGCTGGAGAGCTTTTATTGTCTACATCGTTACGCGCTTATGAAATTAGTGAAAAAGTTGGATTTAGAGACTCAAAATACTTCACTTTATGCTTTCGTAAGTATTATGGTGAAACAACTAAGGAATTTCGTATTTCTCATGCTTCAAACTAGCAGAGTTGATTGTAGTTATTTTTGGGCTTTCTCGAAAGATTTTGCTACAATTACATGATTGTTTTTGAGTTTTCACGAAAAATGCACCCAATTCGAATTAGGTGCATTTTTTCGTGCAGTGGGTGTATCTTTACACGATGCTCAATTCAGAAACTTTACTCTGACATTGCGTATTCCACAATCATTGGATCATCATAAGCACACCACAAAGATTTATTTTCGTCCAGCAATTTGATTTGCTCCATTTCTTCCTCAGTCAGAATGAAGTTGAACAGCTCAAAATTCTCTTGCATTCTTGCTTTGTGTGTACTTTTAGGTATAATTACAATTTCTCTTTGAATCAGTGACCTTAAAAATACTTGTGTTGCCGATTTGCTGTATTTCTTGCCGATTGTTTGGAGCAAGGAATTTCCTGCTACTTCGTCCACTCTATGCTGTGCAAGCGGCCCCCATGCTTCGTGCTGAACATTGTATTTTTTCATCCATTTATTTAGTTCATGTTGTTGCCAGAACAAGTGCGTCTCCACCTGATTCACTGCAGGAACGACCTTATTGAAGGCTGAAATATCCGCCATGCGCTCTGCCGAAAAATTTGAAACGCCAATGGCGCGAATCGTCCCGTCAGCATATAAATCCTCTAACGCGTGATATGCGGCGTAGTAATCAGACAGACATTGATGGATTAGAACCAAATCCAGATAATCCGTTTGCAACTTTTTCATAGATTCCAATACAGAGGACTTCGTTTTTTCATAGCTAAACTCTGTAACCCAAACCTTTGTGGTGAGAAAGATCTCATCTCTCTGCACGTTGGTTTTTTGCAGCGCGCGTCCTACGGCTTCCTCATTATAATAAGCCTGAGCGGTATCGATTAATCGATATCCCATTTCAAGTGCATCCAAAACACACTGTTCACATTGAGCATTGTCTTCGATTTGAAAAACCCCAAAGCCTACCAGAGGCATCTTTATGCCATTGTTTAGTGTGACAAATTCCATATTTATGTCACCTCCTTCGTTTATTTGCATTATCTTTGCTCCTCATCTGAAATCACAAAATCAAATACATTAAAGTTTTCGACTCCTCTAACATTTACTTTAACACATCTCACTATTAGCCGTCTATACTCTACTTTGCTCTACTTTTTATACAAAATAGTATACTCTCCTGACCCCGCATCCGCATGTATTATTCCATTCTTTCTACAGAAATCCAATCCATCATTAACTATAACCGCTTTGGCTTGATCCAAACAAATTGTTGCTGTGGTATTGGGAGGTATTATTACTTTCAGCTCTACTTGTTCTTCTTTATCCTTCCAGCTGCTCATAACAAGTCCGTATATGGATTCATATTCTCCAGTCATGTGTTTTAGGCCGCCACCTAATCTAGGATATATTATTGTATGTTTATAACCCGGCCGTTTATCGTCAACTTCTATTCCAGCCGACACTTTTACAATCCAATCATAAACTGCGCCATAAGCATAATGATTAAAAGAGTTCATATTCGGACTCCACATAGTACCATCAGGTTTTAATCCATCCCAGTGCTCCCAAATAGTTGTTGCGCCCATTTTAACTTCGTATAACCATGAAGGATAATCTTCTTTGAGAATAAGGTCATACGCTTCATTGACATATCCATTCTGGCTCAGCGCATAGCAAACATATGGAGTTCCAACAAATCCAGTTGACAAATGTCCTCCCGCCTTTTTCAGAAGCTTCAATAACCCTTTTACTGTATTTTCACGGTAATCCTCTGGAACAAGCTGAAAGTATAATGCAACTATATGTGCTGTTTGCGTTTGAACAGTCATTTCTCCTTTCTCATTCCAAAACGTCTTTTGAAATTTATCAACTATTTTATTGTGCAGATTCGAATAATCACTTGACTCATCATTCCTTTTCAGTATACTTGCAGTCTTTGCCACAATTTGAGTAGATAATGCATAGTAAGCAGCACATATCAATTTCTCTGGTGTAGCACCAAAATAGCTTCCTTCTTTAGCATCTAACGACACCCAGTCTCCTAGTTGGACACCATAATCCCAAAGATAATCTTCAGAATTTTTTTCCATAAATCTAATCCATTTTTTCATACTCTCATATTGCCGCTCTAAGATGATAGTATCTCCATATGTCAAATACAAAGTCCATGGAATAATCGTACACGCATCCGCCCACGCTGCACCCGAATGTGTTCCGTTATACCACATGCTGTCCGTATGCATATTGTTATACATAATATCCGGAATGACATGAGGAACTCCACCATTTTCGATTTGATCTGCTATTAAATCCCGTAACCATTTTTCCCAAAAATTGTATGTATTCATTAGATAACATGCAGTTGTGCAGAAAATTTCTGCATCGCCGGTCCACCCCATCCTCTCATCTCTCTGAGGGCAGTCCGTTGGAATATCCACAAAGTTACTCTTAAGACTCCATAAAACATTTTCTCCCAACTTATTTATATTTGGATTAGAGCAAACAAATTTTCCCGTTCGATCCATCTTACTATGTAGAGTAAATGCTCTGAAACTATCAAGCTTTGGTTCTCCTGGGAACTCGGTAATTTTAGCATATCTGAATCCCATATATGTAAAAGATGGGCTGTAACTGATTCTCTTACTATCACCAAATATATATATCATTGTTTGTTTTGCTGTTCGGAGATTCGCAGTATAGACATTCCCTTTTGCATCAAGTGTCTCAAAGCATTCTAGCTTTATTACATCTCCTTGATTTCCCTCAGCAGTAACCAGAATATGTGCACTCATATTCTGCCCAAAATCAACAACGGTATCACCTTGTGGAGTTTCGAATATCTCTTTTGCCGATACTTCTTCTATTTCTGTTACTTTTGCAGCACCTTGTCCGACAAGACACGCGAAATCATAATCTGCTTTCTTAACCTTTGACCAATTTTCATACAAGCATCCTGCATTTGACCAACCTGATATTTCATTTCTTGCATCATAAATCTCACCATCATAAATCTCTGCAAAAGTTACCGGTGCATCTGCTCCCTGCCAGCCTTCATCTGTTTTGAATACTTCTTCGCTTCCATCCTCATATCTTACTAAAAGTTGTGCCAAGAACGCGGTGAATTTCCCATAATGATTTCTCTTTTTAACATGATCCGGAAATCCTACATACCCCTTATACCACCCGGCCGCTACGATAGCACCCATTGCATTATTTCCTTCTGATATATACTTAGTAACATCATACGTCTGATAACAAAGATGTTTTTTATAAGAAGTCCATCCAGGAGTAAGTTCATCGTTTCCTACTTTATCACCATTAAGATAAAAATTATAAATACCTAAAGCAGTTGTGCAAACAAAAGCCTCTTTCACAGACTTCGACACTTCGAACTCTTTTCGTAAATATGTTCCCTTTGAATTATACGCATCTTTTTCACTTTCTAAGGTTACGAAATATGCCTCCCATTCATTGTTATCTACTAAACCTGTTATAAAGGATGACACCGCCCAAGAAGATTTCTCTAATTCATCTTCAATTCTTACTCTTATGTAATACTTCCTGAGTGATTTTATAACCACCCCCTCAACCATTACTTGCACCGACGTCGACGTAGTTACTATCCCACTGTCGTAAATAATACTGGCAAAACTCTGGTCTTCCGAAAGTTGTAATTGATAAGATCTTTGTACAACATTTCGTCTATCACTTTCAATTTTCCAAGAAATTTGTGGCAAAGAAGTAATCCCAGTTAGTTCTTCTTCATAATTCATTAAAAGTTGTGAAATTCTAATCATGTTAACCCTCTCTTTTCGTATAATAGTTTATATCACACTTCCATATATCCCGCTTGTCTCATTTTATCTCTAACAAACTCTTTAGCTTCTTTAATTTCCGCAGTAGCCCCATCCAAAGTATATCTTTTACTGTTATCAGCCCACATTTCCACCAGGTATCGCCCTTTATAATTCAGTTCATGCAATTTAGCAAATATATCCGTAAATCTAACATTACCAGTTCCAAAAGGAACCCCTTTAAAAACACCAGGTTTTGTTTCTTTTATGTGTATGGCTACGATTTCCGATATTCCTAATTCAAATTCACTTTCTGGATCCGAACTAAATTGTGATAAATTACCTATATCTGGATAAATTTTTAGATAAGGTGATTGTATTTCTCTTAAGTAATGTGTTGCACGAAGAATCGTACCAACAAATTCAGTATCCATAATCTCCATCGCAAGTACAACTCCTGCCTTCGCTGCCATGTCAACCGAATCCTTTAATCCCTGTAAAAATAACGCCTTAGTCTCTTGGTCTGATTGTTCATAATATACATCATAAGTTGCCAGTTGAATGCAGGAAATACCTAGTTTGTTACACAGCACTATAGCTTTTTCCATAATTTCGTAAGCTCTTTTTCTCGTCGTTAAACTCTTACTTCCTAATGAGAATTTTCGATGTCCACTTAAGCACATACTTGGAATTCCTATTCCAATCTTCTCCATTAGTTCTCGCATCTCTTTAATCTGAGCATCATTCCAATTTAATCGATTTAGTCGTTCCTCGGACTCATCTATGGAAATTTCCATAAAATTGTAACCAGCTCTTTTTGCAACTATTAGCTTTTCTTCCCACGTAAAACTATCCGGTAACGCCTTTTCATAAATACCAATAGGTATTTTATGTAAATCAATCATTGTTCATCTCCCTTTCCATTTTAGCCCAAACATCTGACAACGCCTCAACAACTGTTCTGTAATTCCGATATTTCTTTTCATATACTTCACTATATTCTCTTCTTGGTGTGATTCGTTGCGAAACCTGTACAAGCTGATGAATTACATCACCATAGTTCTTATACACTCCGACACCTATACTCGCCGCCATCATTGCTCCAATAATCCCTTGTTCCCTGCATTCCACAGTCTCAATATCCATTTGCAAGACATCCGCAAATATTTGAACCCAAACTTTGGAATTTGCCACTCCACCAGCAAGTCGAATGGCAGAAGGTTTTTCTCTGTTTTTTAATAGTCTTTTTAAGTGTGTTAGATGAGAAAATACAATTCCTTCGTATATAGCTCTAAGAATATGCTTTCTATTATGATATTCTGTAATGCCAACAAAAGATCCACGTGCCAAGGAATCTTCATTCGACCCATTAAGAAATGGCAGAAAAACAATATTACTCTTTTCAGGCTCAACTTCTTCAACCCATTTATTAATAAGGGTATAAATACTTTCCGATTTATCTTCCACATTGGTATTAAGTTCACCAAGCATTTCATCAATAAACCACTGCATATTTCCAGCTGAGGTAGGACTGCTTTCTTCAATTAAAAAATAGTCAGGAATACAAAACAAAGAGTTTAAAGACACTGTTCCGTCAGCAATTGGCTGATGTGATATATATTCATTAATGCTCCACGTCCCTGCAATCATGCAAATTGTTGTGTCATCACTAATTCCTGTTGCAATTGCGCATGCATCTACGTCGAACATTCCTGCAACAACTGCTGTTCCTTCTTTCAATCCTGTCAAGGATGCAACCTGTTCACTTATTCCGCCACAAATCTCCGCCGAATGTTTTAGAGGAGGTAATTTACTAAATGTCGACTCTAGTCCAAAACTTCTTAATAATTCAATATCATAATCTAACGTATGAAAATTAATAAGGTTGCCACTTGAAAAGTTTGTATACTCAGCATTAGCTATGCCTGTCATTCGGAAACGAATATAATCATTCACTGAAAAAATGTACTTCATTTCTTCAAATACTACAGGTTCATTTTTATTAAGCCATGCAAGGAGACTAACAGGCTGACATGGCAAAATATCTTGTAAAGTCTTTTCATATATTTTTTTAGCCGTCCCATCTTTTTTCCATTCTTCAACTTCTTCCCAAGCTCGTGTATCTGTAGATAAAATCCCATTATAAAGAGGCTTCCCATCTTTTCCAATTAGATATAGTCCTTTCCCATGTCCGGAGAATGAAATACCTAGAATGTCCTCTACTGACACACCGCTTGAAACAACTGCCTGTTTGATTACCTTTACATTTTGTTGCCACAATTCTTCCATGTCCCGCTCTACATACCCTGGCTGTGGCTTAATATTATGAACTGGCTCCTTTGCTGTAGCTATAAGGTTTCCATCCCTATCAACAACCCCAGCCTTTACAAAAGTACCTCCATTATCAATTCCTATAAAATATTTCACTAAATTCCCACCACCTTTCCATAGTCCTCTTTCTATTACGGAATATTGATTAGTTCGTGCTTAAGTTATTAATCCATTCTTTTCCGGCAACGCCTTGTGTCTCGCAGAAATATTCCCATACAAATCCTGACGGCAACATTTTTACCTCTTCCAATAGCGCTAACCTCTTTGTAGTATTTTCTTCATATTCAAGCTTCTTAAGTTCATCAATTGGACGCAGCATTGCCAGCATCAATGCTCTTCGAGCACTACGTGCTCCAATTGCCGTGGCTGCAATTCTATTAATAGAGGCGTCAAAGAAATCTGTACCGATGTGAACTTTATCATACGCTTCATAAGAAGCGATTTCTTCCATTATTTCTTTTGTCTGATCATCTAGGATAACAACATGATCCGAATCCCAACGTACCGGTCTTGACACATGCAATTGTATTTCATCATCAAACGCCAAATAACTTGAAAATTTGGGTCCGATAGTTTCTGTCGGGTGAAAATGTCCTGCATCCATACAAACTATACAATTCCCTGTATGTGCTGCATACTTCGTATAAAATTCAATTGATCCAGGTACATATGCTTCACTTCCCAATCCAAAAACTTTTGACTCGCAGGAATCTATGTTATATTCTAATTTTTCTTTAAAAATTCGATCTAATGAATCTTTTAAAATAAGACGTGGTCGAAGCTTGTCTACACAAATATCTTTACTGCCATCTCCAATCCAATGATTCGTGATACACCTTTCACCTAACTCACGTCCAAAATAATCTCCAATTCTCCTACATGCAATGCCATGCTCTATCCAAAATTGGCGAACATCTTCATCGGGACTTGTTAAAGTCGCACCAGAATCGTACTCCGGATGAGAAAAATATGTTGGATTAAAGTCTAACCCAATCTTTCTTTTCTTCGCATAATCCACCCATTCAACAAACTCCTCCGGTCCAATTTCATTCCGCGAAATATTCTTTCCATGCTTATTCATATAAATGGAGTGCAATGCTAACTTCGTATGGCCCGGGATTAAATCTAATGCCTTATCCAGATTAGTCATAAATTCCTTTGGAGACTTTGCTTTTCCTGGTGCATTCCCAGTTGACGCTATCCCACCAGTCATTTCACCATCAGGAAACTCCCAACCTTGTAAATCATCTATTTGCCAGCAATGAACGGAAATAGGGACTTGCACTAACTTTTGCAGCACTTTATCAGTATCCACCCCCATTTCTGCATATGTATCTCTTGCTATATTGTAGTTTCTTTCAACCTTTCTCACTTTATTAACTCCCATTTATCTCACGTCTCCTTTTCTTTATTAATTTTTATTATTAATAAGTTACTTCTAGCCCTTAACTGCTCCCGCCGTCAAACCTTCCACTAACTGCTTATTAAACACAATAAATATAATCAACATAGGAACCGTAATGATTATGACATCCGCAAACAATAAGTTATATGAACTTGTATACTGTCCCATAAATGAATACAGAGTTAGCTGAACTGTAACATTCTCTTTACCCGGCAAAAAATAAAGTGGATTAGCAAAATCATTAAATATAGAGCATGCATTTAGAATGATTGTTGTTGCAGTAACCGGACGTAATAATGGAAATATAACTGATGTAAACATTTTAAAAGCAGAACACCCATCAATAACTGCTGCCTCTTCTAATTCCCTCGGGATGGATGCCATGAAACCGCGATACAACATAATAGTAAACGGAATCTGTAAAGCAATTTCTACCATGATTAACCCAAACATTGTTTTATATAAATGCAGATGCTGAAGCAACCAAATAGTTGGCATAACGGCCGCTGGAATCATTAATCCCATTGTGAACAGCATATTAATCACCTTAATCTTCTTATCACGTCGCCTTTGCACAACATATCCCGCCATTGAACCAACAATGATAAGCCCTAAAATCGAAAAAAATGTTAAAATCAAGCTATTTTTAAAAGCCGTCAATATCTGATAGTTGTTTGCTGAAAAAGCTTCTACATAATTACTCCATTGCAAGCTTTCTGGCAAAGTTATATTTAAAAGATTTGCTTCTCTTCGTTCTTTCAATGAGTTAATAAGCATAAAGGCAAAAGGAATAATAAAAATTACAGCAACTATTACCAAGCTCACAATATTTCCCCAAATTGTAAATCTTTTTTTTGCTTTCATCACTCCTCCTTACTCTGCAGAAACTTTTGAAGCGGAAAAGCTATTACCGCAATAATAATCAACATGATTACATTACCCGTTGTTGAAAGGCCGTAATATCCGGCTGCATATTTCTTATATACAATAGAGGCCAGAACGTCTGTGGCAAATCCTGGTCCCCCTCCCGTCATCGACCATATCAAATCAAAAAATCTTAGTCCACTAGTTAAAGAAAGAATAATTACAGAATTCACCGCTGGACGAGATAATGGCAAAGTGATATTTTTTATTTTTTGTAAAGCATTTGCACCATCCATAGATGCCGCCTCATAATAGCTTCGATCAATTGATGTTATACTTGCAATATAAATAATTGTAGATACTCCAACCCCCTTCCAAACATCTGTAGCAATTACACTTCCTAACGCCAACTGTACATTGCCAAGCCAATCCGGTCCAGTTATGCCAATCACTGAAAGAGCTTGATTAATTATCCCTTTTGATGGATGCATCAATGCACTGAAAGTAATTCCGACGGCAATTGTTGAGACTATATTTGGAAAGAAAATCACACTTCTCAAAAGATTTTTTGTTTTAATAGAGCTAGTTAAAAACACTGCCAGCAAAAATCCAAGAACAACCTTGATCCCACTTGTTGCAAATCCATAAATCAGTGTGTTTTTGATTCCTATTGACATAGAATAGTCTGATAAAAAAGTCTTATAATTCTTCAATCCTGCCCAGGACATATCTGTAAATGTCCAGTTCATCATACTAAAATAAATTGAAATTACCGTTGGAATAAGGAAGAAGACTGTAAAAATAATAAGTGCTGGTGTTAAAAACCAAAAAGAGTATATTCTTTTTTCTTTCATTCGTTTCTTATATGATGTTTATAGAAGCTAAACACATACTTTCCTTTCTTTTTTTATTGACTTATAATACATTCAGATGCTGTGGACTTTAGATTGTTTTTCTGTAGTTCAACTACTCCAAGGAGTGTATTGCCACGGTTTTATCTAAATCATTTATAAGCTGGATGTGCCAATGGGTATCCCTGTCAGAGCACTTATTTCAATCAAGTCTATGGGGGTAAACACCAGTGGAATTGTCACAGTGTCAACACTCAGAAAGGATCTCTTATGGTTTATGTAGGCATTGATATTGCCAGATTCAACCATTCTGCCTCTGCCCTATCTTCAGATAGTGAAATAATGCTTCAACCGTTCAAATTTACAAATGACTATGATGGCTTCCATCTTCTCAATCAGAAGCTTGAATCCTTCAATTCTAATGAGATCATCATAGGCCTTGAATCAACGGCCCATTATGGCAACAACCTTGTTGAATTCTTTGTGAAATACAATTACAAGGTCTGTGTCATAAACCTTATTCTGACTTCTACGATACTGGTCTTATATTGGGTAAAGCGTGTGACATCACACGCTTTACTCAATTTATCACAATAATTAAAGTCCTTTTTACTGAGCCCAATCATATCCCAATTGTTGTGCCTGTAACTTACAATCCGAATCATATTTCTTTGCTGCTTCTTCAGCTGTTGTTTGGCCTGAACCAGCTTCCTGACAGATTGCCGGGCAGTTCGCCCCTTTTATATCTGTAATAAATTCCATTGCAAGTCCCGTTTTGCCGTTATCGTAATATGCTTGCATATCTTCCGACACGGCCGGATACGCGTTATCAGACATTTCGTAACCTTTAACACAGAATGGTCCATCCGGTAACAATGCAGATGCATATGCATCCAAAGCTTCATCAGAAATATAAAACTCCATAAAACGGACAATCTCATCAGTTTTATCACTGTTTTTATTTCCGTAGAAAGATGTTGGCATCCATGTGGTTAATGTTGTATCTTCTTTCTCATCAGCTGGAATTGCAAATACACCAATATTATCATTACTTCCGTATAAGTCATAAATATTAGTCAACGCTTGTGTCAGGCATATCCATTGTGCACCTTTCTCGTTGTATAACATCTCACAAGCATCTTCATAAGACGTGGAAAGAAAATCAGTATTATAATATTCATTTAATTCGACTGCTTTTTCAAACGATCTTAGTGCATTAGGATTTTCAGCATAAGTATCTTCTCCAGCAGTTAACTTCGTGGGGAAATCCGGGTCCTTCTTCAATACATTTGCATTATCGCCAAGGAATACAATTTGTGATGTCCAATCTTCTGCAAAGCTTCCAATAACTGCATTTTCACCTGCCTCTTTTAGCACTTTACAGTTCGTAATAAAATCACTCCAAGTTTCTGGTACTTCCAGCTGATACTTTTCATATATATCTTTGTTATACATAACCGCCCCTACCTGAGAAGATAATCCAGGAACACCATAAGTATAACCATCTATGGTCACAGCTGAAATATAGTTTTCGTCCAATCGGTCCATAATTACCGCATTATCACTCAAATCAATGAAATACTCTGAAGGATTCAACGCAGATAACAATGCACCCGAGTTATAAAACACAAGGTCTGTCATATCACCTGATGCCAGTCTTGTTTTCATAAGATTGTCACCCTCAACACCAGTTGGCTTATACTCAAATTCCACATTGATTCCTATCTTCTCTTTTGCCAGAGCGCAAACCGCCTCGATTCCTGCCGCTGAGACATCCGTCGAAATCATCATTGTTAATGTTGTTTCCTCGCTCGTTCCATCTCCACTTTCATTTTCTGAGCTTCCATTGTTACCACACGCTACCATTGAGACTCCTATAACCACTACTAATAATGCTGCGAGTAATTTTCTTTTCATAAACCTTTCCTCCTCATACTTTTGTTTGTGATACAGATTACCTGTACACTCTTTTCTTTTGACATCGTCATTTTAACACGCTAGTACCAACATGAACATAAAGTTTCTCGTCAAGTTGGATGGAAAAATCATTCGCTTAGCGACTTGTCTTCTTTTAATTTTATAAATAATGTTTTCATATGTAAAAATCTTTCAATTCGCATTCACAAATCTATCATTCATTCTTAAGTGGTTGACTTACTTGCCTTATATTATGTAAAATACTAGTATATAGTCAATAACATAGGAGCGAAGCTTATGACACTTGAGAAAAAAATTGGTAGAGGTTTACGCAATTTTGCATTATTTGCTGGTATTTTTTTAGCTATTGTTTACTGCATTAGTGCAGGACAGATATATGCAAAAAAAGAGTATGATTGGATTACACAAGCTTCCTTAATAACGTCTGCAAGATTTGATGATATAATATCGCAATCTCTTATGGTAAATAACATGCTTCTTTCAGACCAAGATACACTAACAGCCATTAATAACTTATCAAAAATGAGCGATTACAGTCCTAACTATTATGCTCGTTATTTCGATGAATCATATGCTACTATTCGAGCAAGTCTAAATAATTACTTTACAATGCGACAATTTTATCGTGCAATATTTTTTAATGAAAACGGAGATATTATTGACGGAAATAGTGTTGTAAAAGACCCTGTGGATACTTCACTTGACTATAAGCTGATTCCCGGTGTACCTGGACTATTACCAGGCGATTATACCATTGTCCCATGTCACATAGATGAATGGGGTAAAAATCATAATCAGTCGGTTCTTTCAGTCATAAAACGACTAGTCGGCAATGGGATGGGGTATATTGAAGTACAATGGACAGAATCAAATTTAGATAATCAATTACAGCCTAGTGATAACATATATGATATTTTTTTATATGATGAGGCAGGAACTTTGCTTTACTCCAGTAATAAGGAAAATGAAATTGACTATTTTGAAATTATTAATCAAAAATCACCTGACACCAATTATTTTTCTACAAGTAGTGAAGTTGTTGCTTTTGACAAAAGTCAAACTACTGGTGTTACAACTGTTATAATTAATCACACCTCCCTTTACAGTCGATTAATAATTCAGATTGTACCTTGGCTCTTCCTGCTTATGTCGACTTTTTTCGTTATTTCTCTTGTATATTCCAAACGAGCCTCTAAAATGCTGATAAAACCAATTAATACATTGAGAGATGTTATGGAAAGGACTACTCTTCAAAATATGATGGAGGTTACTCCTGAAACAGAAATGCACTTACATTCCAGTGAGGAAATCAGTGCTTTATACCACTCTTTCTTCTCTGTTATAAAACGACTGGATTATTCAATCAAAAGCGAGAAACAATTATCTGTTCTACAGTTACAAGCTCAATTTGATTTGCTTCAAGCTCAAGTAAATCCACACTTTCTCTATAACGTCCTAAATGTTATTTCTGCTAAAAGCATTATGGGCTCTACTGAATATGAAAGTATTTGTGACATGTGTTCTTGTTTAGGAAAAATGTTGCGATATTCTACTAATACCCGAAAAAATCTTGGCTCTATCCGTGAGGAAAAAGATTATTTACAACTATATTTTAATTTATTGAAATATAGATACGAAAATCGGTTAGAATACGAAATCGTCATTGAATCAAATATTGAAGATGAGCCCCTTCCCAAAATTGTGCTACAGCAAATTGTTGAAAATTGTATTACTCATGGATATTCAAACACACGGGATTCAATTCAAATTACGGTTACAGGAAAAGGGACGCCAGGATGCTGGGTGCTGAATGTGCACGATAATGGCACTGGCTTCGCCGAAGAAGCAAAACAAAAACTCGCCTCGCAAATGGAGGATATAAGACAACGGCTTTCTGATGAACGGAATCGTGTCGAATTAGAAATAGGCGGCATGGGACTTATCAGTACTTTTGCGAGACTCTACTTAATTTATGGAGATTCATTATCATTTCTCATTCAGTCAGATGATATTGGAACCGATGTCAGTATTAGTATTAATCTAAACCAGGACTAAATATATATCATTACTATATATTAGAAAAGCGTATCTCAAAAATCTAAATTCATACTAAGAGGAGATTAGTCTAATGAAAAAATACGAAGTTCTGATTGTGGATGACGAGCCTGCAGCAATTAACTTCATTTCGAAAATAATTGAATTAAAATGTCCACAACTAGAGGTTGTTGCAACCGCAAACAGTGGACTTGAAGCTCTTACTCTTCTTCATACCAGACCTATAGATATTGTTTTTACAGACATAAAAATGCCTGAAATGGACGGTGTGGAATTGGTAAAAACAATAAACCGTGATTTTCCATACGTTTGTTCTGTAGTTGTAAGCGGGCATCAGGACTTTGATTACGTAAAAGAATCGCTTCGTGTCGGAGTTGTTGATTATCTTTTAAAACCTATTAGTCCTATAGATGTGGAAAATCTATGTGAACCAATTTGCATTAAATTAGACAAACAATATCAGAAGCGTCGAAATCTTTTTTTACGTCACATAAGTAGTGGGCAAAAAAATATTAATGTAAAAGAATTAAAGCAACTGTTTCCTGCTCAGCACTATTATGCTGCTATTATTAGAAAAAATGGTTTGATTTCTCGATTTGGTAATTCCATCAATAGAGAAATCTTTTCATCCGAAAATAATCTCATGACCATATTTGGACGCGATCATATGGAAATGCTCTTTATATATTCCGAAGAGGTTGTTATTACCGACTTTTTCGATATTATGAATCATGAATATCAAAAGTTGAAGGATGCAGGGGCATTTTTAACAATGGTTATAAATGAAAACCGTTTTGAACTAACATTCTTTTCAAAGGTCGTTAATGATTTATATCAAACATTAGATAATTCAATTGTAGTTGGCTTAGAACAAATCCTTTTTCTTGGCAAAAGAACTGCAAATCGCCTTGAAACTTCTCAGTCAACTGATCATTTCCGATATCTTCTTTACCTTATTGAGAAGAAACAAAACGATCGCTTAACTACAGAAACCCGATTAATGTTTGATATGTGGATTCAAGAAATACAATCTCAATTTGAAATCGAAAATAAAATTCGT
>JBKEBP010000179.1:0-1868 GCA_047973235.1 Suipraeoptans sp.
GGTTCGGAATATGAATCTAATGTTTGGGATTGAAGAAAGTATGGGGTTAAATTTAGTTCCAATGTTTCCATAAGTTTCGCATACTCTTCAAATAGTAAACACTTACAGTGTATATAGTAAAACTATTATTAAAGAAGGTGAGTTGTTAATGAATGAAAAAGAGATTATAATTAGAGAAATGAAAACGGATGACTATGACTTGGTTTTTGAATTGTGGATGAGTATAAAAGGATTTGGGATACGCTCAATAGATGATTCAAAGGACGGAGTTTTAAGATTCCTGAAACGAAATCCTACTACGAGTGTGGTAGCTATATGCGATGGCAAAGTGGTCGGCAGCATATTATGTGGACATGATGGAAGAAGAGGCTGTTTCTATCACGTATGCGTAGGAGAGCATTATAGGAGACGCGGAATCGGCAAAAATATGGTTGTTTTTGCAATGAATGCACTGAGGAAAGAAAAAATTAATAAGGTTTCACTAATTGCGTTTACAAAAAATGACTTAGGAAATGCATTTTGGAATACAATAGGTTGGACTAAAAGAGAAGACTTAAATTACTATGAATTTGTACTTAATAGAGAAAATATAACAGCTTTTAACGAACAATAGGAGGTACATATGAAAATAATAGACGGCGGAGTTACGGCAGCTAAAGGATATGAAGCATCAGATACAGCGGCTAAAATCAAATATCAGAACAGGACGGATATGGCTCTTATATACAGTGAAACCCCTTGCGTAGTGGCAGGGACATTTACTACAAATGTTGTTAAAGCGGCTCCCGTTGTGTGGGATAAAGCTATTATAGATTCAGGACAAAAGGTTAATGCGGTGGTAGTTAATTCGGGTATTGCTAATGCATGTACAGGTGCAAAAGGTTATGGATATTGCCAAGATACTTCTGATGAAGCGAAAAAAGTTCTTGGAATTGATACTCAAGTGTTACTTGGCTCAACCGGTGTAATAGGAATGCAGCTTCCAATAGATAGAATAAAAGCCGGTGTCAGCAAACTCTCTGCAGCAAAAAGCAGTTCATTAGAAGCTGGAAATAAAGCGGCAAAAGCAATTATGACAACAGATACATACGAAAAGGAAATTGCGGTTGGTTTCAAGGTAAATGACGCTGAAGTAACAATTGGTGGAATGGCAAAGGGCTCAGGTATGATTCATCCGAATATGTGCACCATGCTTGCATATATTACGACAGATGCCGTAATAGGAAAAGAAGCGTTGCAAGCGGCACTAAGTGAAGACGTAAGTGACACGTATAACATGATTTCTGTAGACGGAGATACTTCTACTAATGATACGGTATTACTACTTGCAAATGGTCAGGCAGGAAATGCAGAAATAATTAAAGGAACCCCTGAATTTGATGAGTTTAAGAAAGCACTTGGCACAGTTAATGAATATCTGGCAAAAAAGATAGCAGGAGACGGTGAAGGAGCAACGGCCTTATTTGAGGTTACGGTAGTAGGTGCAAAGAGTAAAAGCGATGCACAGACAATTGCCAAATCGGTAGTGTGCTCAGATCTAACTAAAACTGCAATTGCAGGGCATGATGCGAACTGGGGTAGAATATTGTGTGCCATGGGATATGCAGGCGTAGATTTTGTGCCTGAGAAGGTGGATCTTTTCTTTGAAAGTAGTGTAGGGAAAATACAGATAATGAAAGCCGGAGTTGCGACGGATTATAGCGAAGAAGAGGCAACGAAGATTTTATCACAGCCGGAGGTAAAGGCAATTGCCGATTTACACGAAGGTGATATAAGTGGAACAGCTTGGGGATGTGATCTTACACATGGTTATATTGACATTAACGCAGATTATAGGAGCTAAAAATTATGGTGATGAAGCATGAAAT
>JBKEBP010000197.1:0-75988 GCA_047973235.1 Suipraeoptans sp.
ATTTCGACTTTGTGTACAGGTTTCTTTTCTCTTCTTGCCATAATAATAGGCCTCCTATGATTTTATTTTATCATAGAAGACCTTATTATTCTTAATTTACAGAAATTCTTTCACAGACTCCTATGATAGGTGTATTCATTGATACATTTGTAGTTCTTAACTTCACAGCGTTTGTAATTATTATTACTCGTTCGTTTAAACCGGATGGCAGTATAACAGGTACGGCACTAACGCAAGCCGGATTTTCAGCAGTAATGGGTAAGTTTGGAAATATTTTTATAGCTGTTTGTATGTTCTTCTTCGCATTCTCAACGATTATAGGATGGTACTATTTCGGCGAAACCAATGTAAAATATCTGTTTGGTAAAAAGGCAGTCAAAGTATATGCTATTTTAGTATGTGTATGCATCATAGTAGGTTCGGCACTTAAGGTAGACTTGGTTTGGAATATGGCTGACTGTTTTAATGGGTTAATGGTTGTACCAAACTTAATAGCATTGCTGGCATTAACATTTGAAGTTAAAAAGTTAAAGGATGATTATTATAATAAAAAGAATAAGTTGAAAAAATAACGAATATAATTCTTAAGACTAGCTTAAAGTGAAAAAATTACGTCAAATATGATTGGCTTCTATAATTCTTAGGTGTATGTTACCTAAGGCTTAAACATAGGAGGCATTATATGCAGATACAAAAAGCTAATAAAATTGGCTTTAATTGGAAAATAATATGTACGGGAATGATTTTATTACAGAGCCTATTTTATGGGCTGATGGATCCACTGGCAAAAATTGTTTATATGGAGGTACCGGTACTAAGTTTTATGATGTTAAGAAATGCAATTGCTGCATCGTTTATCTTTTTGCTATGGAGAAAGAAGATTATTAAAGAATTAAAAAATGTTTCGGTAAAACACTACATTGTACCCTGTCTATGTATGGCATGCGCATTTAATTTCTCGCACATGGCACTTGAACAAACGGCGGCTACCAATGTAGCGTTTTTACGTTCTCTTAGTACACTGATGGTACCACTAATGTTACTAATATTTTATCATAAAAGATATAGCAAAAAAACAGTTCTATTGCAGCTAATGATGTTGCTTGGATTGTACTTACTTTGTGCACATGGTGGTTTGACTGATTTTGGAAAAGGTGAGATATATGCAATTATTGCGGCACTTTTAGTTGCAGGGTCTTTGGTATTCGGAAGAGATTCATTGAAGTACATAGGTGCTGAGACCTTATCATTTGTACAATCAGCATGTGCTGTAGTTATTTGTTTTGTGTGGGGGATGGCAAATCACGACATACAGAAAACACAGTGGATGGATATTATAAATCCCACATATTTCTGGATACTTATATATGCAGCACTTATGTGTACCGTTGGTGGGTATTTATTACAAAACATTGCACTAAGGCATATATCGTGTCATAACGTGGGCGTACTGCAAGCTACATATCCTGTTATAACAGCACTTGCAGCAGCCATATTATTACATGAGCATTTAAGCACTATGGGGCTTGTTGGCGCAGCCATTATTGTTTCGTGCGTCGTATTCGGTGGAGAAACAAAAGGCACATCAAAAGTGAAACTAAAGTTGAAGCAGGTGCAGCCCATCCAATAAGAAATAGACTCGTATTTTCTAGTCTGCTTAAGATAAATGCGACCGGAATACGTATTGCAAATGTTGTTAGTAAGCTATGCAACAGGCTAAACCAAGACTTACCCAAACTGTTGAAGTAACCATTCATACTAAATACGAAACTCACTAATATAATATCAAATATATAAGAATGTAAGTAATTGGTAGCAATATCAATTACTTCTTTATTTTTTGTAAAAATCCCGGTTAGAATAGGACCATTGATCTGACATAAAGTAAATAATATCAGAGAGGGAACAAGTGACATCAAAATACCACACCACATGCTTTGGTGTGTACGCTTATATTCTCCGGCACCTAAGTTTTGTGAAGATGCCGTTCCAACAGCTGTGGCAAAGGATGTTGCAGGGACAAAGAGAAAAACAATTAGTTTTTCAACAACTCCAACAGCTGCAGAGGCGATGAGACCCATTTGATTAATTATAGCAGTCACAAATAGGAATGATATTCCTACCATAACATTTTGAATAGCCACAGGTGCGCCTACCTTAATTATATGTTTTAATTGAAATGTATCAATTCTAATATCACTCTTGCTGAACTTACAGCCAAGCCCATTTATTTTTAGAAAAACTATCGCAAATACAAAGCTGCCGGCTTGGGCAACGGTTGTAGCGATAGCTGCACCTAAGGCTCCAAGACCGATATATCTTACCAGAACAATGTCGAGTACAATGTTAATAATACAAGCAACGGAAACGAATATGAAAGGCTTCTTCGAGTCACCAAGTCCTGTCATGATAGCCGTTATGACATTATAGCCTACTATAAAAGGGATTCCGAGCGCACAAATAAAAAGATATTCATTAGCCCTGCTAACAGCTTCGGCAGGAGTCTGCATGATATCTACAAGTAGCCATCTTAGCGTGATGTATAGGGTCATTATTAATATAGCAATACTGCTAAACATAATTATAGAATTCCCAATTATCTTGGATAAACTTTTACTATCTCGTGCACCAAAAGCTAAACCGATACGTATAGTTATGCCGGTTGCAAATCCGATAATTAATTGTGTTATTACTGACATCAGTTGGCTGCCTATGGTAACAGCAGATACATCTGCTGTAGCTGCATAATGACCTACAACAAATAAATCGACAGCGCCATATAGATTTTGCAGGAGCACACCGAGCAGATATGGTCCGACGAAAATCAGCATAGATTTCGGAATGCTCCCGGTTGTGAAATCGAGTTGTTTTTTATTAGTATTGTTCATGTTAAATCCTCCACAAGTTAGAGTTAATTGCAAAAAAAAAGATAAGAAATAGGCAAAGCCTAATCTTATCCGGCACTTAATTAGTGCCCTCCGACTAAAAACGAGTATATCACAATAAATGGTAAAAGTGAAGCTTAAGTTTCATACTGATATAAGAGGAATAGGTGGTTGTAGAATCACCTATCCCTTGTCATCAGTAGCTTCTTTAGTACGTTCTTGATATTTGGAAACACAATTAAGCGCAAAAACCTTCGCATGTTCAATATCTAAAGCATCAGGATGTGTAAGCGCAGAATCAAAAGAGTTTAAAAGGGAACGAATAAGAACATTGTCCTTATTGCACTTCGCATTTTCGTACTTATTTCTAAAAGCTTGTGGTAACTTGCCTTGACATATGAAGCCGCCGAGATAGTCATTATCATCTTCGATCCAAGCACTTACCGTCTGTTTAATTATATTACCATAATCTTCGGAATCACCCATTGCACAAGTAGCAAAAATAGCGACACCTTTTCCACTTAAGCCACTGAGAAAATCACTTATGTTTAAATGACATGTTCCCTGATAAACGCCAAATCCAACTATATAAAGTGCAGCATTCGGTATTACGGATGCTGTATCAATGTTAATTAAATCCTTTGATTTACCGGGAAGTGCTGAGAAGATTTCGGCAGCAACTCGCTCAGTATTCCCACTAAGACTATGATAGAGTACTAAATAATCCAGCATATTATATACTTCCTTTTTAGAGACCCCACCTATGTTCCATTAATAATAGGATAACACGGTGAAAGGAAAGTTCAATTAACTAATCATTAAGCTATATTAAAAATTGCTAAACTATACAGTGTTCTTTGCAGCCCGGCATTTATATGTTATAATTAGCTGGTGTAACAAGAAGTTTTTATGATTGGGGAGAGACATGACAAGGAAAGAACAAAGAAGAAAAAGGAAAGAAGGCAAGTCCACCGGGGGAAGAGGTATAGTATCAACTATAATATTAATTATTGCAATTATTGTATTCTGTTTTGCAGGATATAAATTGTATGGAATCATAACGGGATACTTAGAAGGAAGAAGTGAATACAAAGAGTTACAGGATCTGGCAATTACTAATGACGGAGAAGACGATGAGCAGTTTAGGGTAGACTTTGATGCTCTTATGGAACTTAATCCGGATACAATTGGTTGGATAAGATTTTATCCTGAGCCGTCAAGTATTAATTATCCAATAGTTCAGACTGATAATAATAGTACGTACTTGAGCAAGACATTTTCAAGCAATGATAATTCGGTAGGGGCTATTTTCCTAAACACATATAATGATGCGAATTTCGGAGACAGAAATTCTATTATATACGGTCATTATATGAATGATGGAACAATGTTCCATAAGCTATGGGATTATCAAGATGAATCATTTTATAAAGACAATCCGTACTTTTACATTTATACACCGGATAATCGGGAGCTGACTTATCATATATTCTCTGTAGCCAGACTTCAGGAAGATGATGAAGCATATAGCACAGATTTCCCGGATGATGCGGCTTTTCAATCGTTTATTGATCGCAATATAGCACTTTCAGATTATAATACAGGAGTGGTTCCGACGATAGACGATAAAATAGTTTCATTATCTACATGTACAAGTTTAAATACCAGCTCTGACAGATGGAAGGTGACGGGTGTTCTAATAGAAACAAAAGACTTAAGCACAGAGTCTGAGTAAGTGGAGGTTCGTGTGAAGTATAATTATGAAGTGGGTGGAATAGTCACTCTTAAGAAACCGCATCCATGTGGAAGTAAGGAATGGGAAATACTTAGAGTAGGGGCTGATTTTAGACTTAAGTGTATGGGGTGCGGGCATCAAGTAATGGTTGCAAGGACACTAGTTGAAAAAAACGCAAGAGGATATCGAGAAAATGCTTGAAAATGCTTATAAAATGTGTTATTATGACTATCTGTGACACAATGATTATTCGCAAGGGAACGCTCTTGCGAAATATCCTTGCTCTTTATTATAAAGGGCCACAAGACCAGAAGGAGGTAGCGATAACATGAATAAGTATGAATTAACTGTTGTTGTCAACGCTAAAATCGAAGAAGAAGAGAGAGTGAAAGTTATCGATAAAGTAAAAGCTTTAATCGAACGCTTTGACGGTACAATCTCTGATGTTGATGAATGGGGCAAGAAAAGACTTGCTTATGAAATCCAGAAAATGAACGAAGGATTTTATTATTTCATCCACTTTGAATCTGAAGCGACAACACCTCATGAAGTGGAACAAAGAATCCGCATCATGGATAATGTACTCAGATATTTATGCGTTAGACAAGAAGCATAATAAAAACGAGGTAAAATTTTATGAATAAAGTAATTTTGATGGGAAGACTTACAAGAGATCCGGAAGTTAGATATTCACAAGGAGAAAATCCTACAGCAGTAGCTAGATTTTCTTTAGCGGTAGATCGTAGATTTAAAAGAGATAATAGTGAGCAGACGGCAGATTTTATTAACTGTGTAGCATTTGGAAGACAAGGTGAATTTATGGAGAAATACTTCCGTAAAGGCATGAGAGCAGTTGTATGCGGAAGAATCCAAACAGGAAGCTATACTAATAAAGATGGTGTAAAGGTTTACACGACAGATGTAGTGGCAGAAGAGATTGAGTTTGCTGAAAGCAAAGCAAATAGTGAAGCTCATTCTGGTGAATCTTTTGGTTCGCAATCTCCTGAACCTAAAGCAGATGCAGGTGATGGATTTATGAATATTCCGGACGGAATTGATGAGGAACTACCTTTCAACTAATACGTAATTAGGAGGAAACGTACGATGGCTTATGATAGAGGAAGCAGACCGGATGGCGGCTTTAAAAGAAGAGGCGGTCCACGCAGAAGAAAGAAAGTATGCGTATTCTGTGGTAAAGAAAACAACGAAATAGATTATAAAGATGTAGCAAAACTAAGAAAGTATATCTCTGAGAGGGGTAAAATTCTTCCTAGAAGAATTACAGGAAACTGTGCAAAACACCAGAGAGCTTTAACAGTTGCTATAAAGAGAGCAAGACATGTTGCATTGATGCCATATGTTCTTGACTAATAGGTAAATAGTTTGGCGCCACTTCCATTGGAAGTGGCGTTTTTTTTGTATATAAAATTAATTAAGTCAATTAAGTCAAAACGCGACAAATTAAACAATAAAAACCGTATATTTTGGTTTAAAATCATAATATTTATGTTAACATGAAGCATATCAAAAAAATAAAGTGCCGGACAAAAACTGTTTAGGTTTGAAGCTGTGGGAGCTTTGTATAGAGAGATATGGGTACATGGGGGAACGCATACTTTCAGTCTTGACATCATTAGAGTTATCTCGCTATTCACGAAAAATTCCAAATGATTATAATAAGTTATTTACATTTATCGATATTCACAGAAGGGATATGGCTAAAAGCCTTTCTGTTTATATATATTATTTACCATGAAAAAAAGAAAAGGAGATGAGTTATGAAAAAGGTAAAAGAAAATTTTAAAGCATTAGTTGCTATACTTTTCGCTATAATATTGGCATGTAGTGGAAGTGTAAGCACAATAACAGCAAATGCATCGACAACAACCCCTACCAACTTAAAAGCAACATATTATTCAATGGGGGTTACTAGTATTTCGGTATTACAATGGGAGAGTGTTTCAAATGCTTCGAGCTATCGTTTGTACCGATCAAATGCAGAGAACGGTGAGTACACTTTGGCGTATGACGGAAAAGGAAGATCACATTTAGAGGACCATAGTCTGGATAATCTATTTTCTGCGGGAGCACCAAAGGATGTTCGTTTTTACAAGGTTTCAGCAGTTGTAAATGGAACGGAAAGCAAGACGTCAGCAGTTATATGTAATCGCCCCGAATTAGCCAAGGAAGCAAATCAAGCTGCAAATACCGGCGGAGGCACTATCACAAATGAAGATGAAAAGAATAACGTAAATCTTCCTGCAGTTGTGGAAGAAGAACCGGAAGTAACAGTACCGGAAGTCACAGTACCGGAAGAACCGGAAGTTACAGTACCAGAAGTTACAGAACCGGAAGTAAGTGGAGAGCTAGGAGTTATATCAAAATTTGCGGCAGCTGCGATCGGAACAACAAGAATAGAACTGACATGGGAGGCTGCAGCTAATGCTGACTATTATGAAATTTCTCGTTCAATGGAAGGCGGAAGTTATGTAAAAATTAAAGATAAGTGTACAGATCTAAAGTATATCGATGATGGATTGACTCCGAATACAATATATGCTTATCGTATCCGCGCATATAGGGGCTCAGATAAAACGCATTATTTTGGTCCGAGAGAGGCTAAAACTTGGGAAGTCGCGGGAGTACCTACAAAAATAGAAGCAAAGGCAACAGGAACAACTACTATTGATGTTAATTGGAATGCGGGTCATAACGCAGAGAGCTACACGCTTTCTCGCTCACTGAAAGTAGATGATGGGTACGAGGTAATAGCTAAAAATATTACAGGAACAACATATAAAGACACTGGCCTTAATCCGGGTACAAGGTATTATTACAAGGTTGTTGCTGTAGCAAATGGATCGGTCAGCGAATTTGTAGGACCGGCAGATGCAACAACATGGAAGATACTTGGAACGCCGGCTACCATAACAGCAACAGGAACAACTACTATTGATGTTAATTGGAGCGCAGCAGCAAATGCAGATAGTTACAAATTATATCGTTCGACTGCAGCCAACGGAACATATACACAAATCGGTGGAACACTAACTTCAACTAAATATACTGATGCAGATTGTAAGCCGGCAACAACATATTATTACAAGGTAAAAGCAGTAGGACAAGGTATTGAGAGCGGATTTGTAGGACCTGCAAATGCAACAACATGGAAGACACTTGGATTACCTTCAAACATCACTGCAACAGCAACAGGTACTACAACAATTACAGTAAAATGGAATGTAGGAACAAATGCTACAGGATACAAGCTATATCGTTCAACCGCAGCCAACGGAACATATACACAGATCGGTGGAACACTAACTTCAACTACATATTATGATACAGGAAGAACACCTGGTACTACTTATTATTACAAAGTAAAATCGGTAGGACAAAATCAGGAAAGTGCACTTGTAGGACCTGCAAATGCAACAACATGGAAGATACTGGGATTACCTGCAAACATCACTGCAACAGCAACAGGTACTACAACAATTACAGTAAAATGGAATGTAGGAACAAATGCTACAGGATACAAGCTATATCGTTCAACTGCAGCCAACGGAACATACACACAAATAGGTGGAACACTAACTTCAACTACATATTATGATACAGGAAGAACACCTGGTACTACTTATTATTACAAAGTAAAATCGGTAGGACAAAATCAAGAAAGTGCACTTGTAGGACCGGCAAATGCAACAACATGGAAGACACTTGGATTACCTTCAAACATTACAGCAACAGCAACAGGTACATCTACTATAACAGTAAAATGGAATGTAGGTATAAATGCAGCAAGCTACAAATTATATCGTTCATTATCGGCCAACGGAACATATACACAAATAGGTGGAACACTAACTTCAACTACATATTATGATACTGGCCTTAACCATAATACAACTTACTATTATAAAGTACAGGCAGTAGGACAAAATCAGGTGAGTGCGCTTGTAGGGCCTGCAAATGCAACAACATGGAAAATAAAACAACAACCATCAGCTTTTTATCCGTTGCTTACTAACTCATGCTGTAGAATTCATGTTAATATTGTTGTAACAAACAACACACGTACTTTCCCAACTGAGATAGCAGGATTTGAGGTTTATATGTATACAAATCAATCAGAAGCATCTCCTCCGTCTTCGGGTTGGACAATGGTGACATCTAAATCAATAAATAGCTCAACAGTAACAGCGTACGGAAATGGCTTATCTGCATATGCAGGAAATATGATAGGTATATATCCAAATCGTTACCACTATAAATATCGCTTTAGATATACAGATGGAACTTATAGTGAATTTTCAAAAATTAACAGGATGACAACTTTAAGCGGAACTTTTGGAAGCTGTGCAGGAAGAAATCATGGATCACTGGGATGGCACAACAATCCTGTTAACTAACAACAAAATAACTAAAGGAATGTAGAGTAATTAAAAATTAGATAACTACATCTCAGAATAGAAGAACCATGAATGATTTAGGCTTTATGCCCATTATAATCATTCATGGTTTTTTCATGATGAAAATTATTATCAACTTTAGGGTGTAGTATGCGATTTCCGGTTAAAGTATATTAAATAATAGTAGTGATACGATATGAAATGTTAAAAATTCCAACAAATACAAAAAAATAAAAACGTGACAAATAACAATACAAAACGTATCATTAAGTGTAAATAGAGCGAACAACTCAAAAATTCTGCAAATTCTATGTTCTATATAGTTCTATAAACACAACCCATGTATTGACTAGACTGAAAATATCATATTTGAGAGGAGACAAGGCTTATATGAATGGAATGATATTAGTCGTCGACGATGACAAAACCTATGGTAGCGGATTGCAAAAAGCGTTGCAAATGGAGGGATATGAAGTTGTATACAGAACAAACCCTATAGATGCAATATCTGAGTTTGTTCAGAATCCGTATGACATAGTAATATCTGATTATAAAATGGATCAGATGGACGGAGCAAGCTTTTTAAAGGTAATAAAAGAGATTAACAAAGATATTAAAAGCGTGATTTTAACAGGATATCCTGAAGAGGAAATGGAAATAAATACAATTAATCTGGGGATAAATCGATATCTAAGCAAGGATAAAAGTATGTTTTTATTAGTTAAATATATTAATGACCTAGCGATAAAATATGATAAAAAAAGTGATAAGGTTACGCACTTGAAATCAGATAGTGATAATATCTTTATGGATACAGACAAGCATATTGTTAAAAAGGGTGACGAGGAAGTTGAGTTAACAAGAAAGGAATATGAGGTACTCAGACTTTTCTTGGAAAACAAAGGTAAAGCCCTTAGTAGAGAGTTTATTGCAGAAAAACTTTGGATAACCGAGATAGAAGAAGTTGATTTGCGAGTGATAGATGGACATATCATGAGACTGAGAACAAAACTGAAACTATTTTGTATTGTATCAGTCCGAGGGTATGGATACAAGTGGGAAGAGTAGCAATATGAGTGAGATGAAAGCAATGAAGCGATTGTTTCTTTTAATAATAGGGATATTAATATTTACTAACTTACCGATATTTTCAAGAGTAAGACCTACTAATAAAATGGCGATAGTAGCAATTCTAATAGTGGCATGTGGGATTATAGGGTATTATTTTATCATAGAACCGATTTATCGCACTTTAAACAACATTGCGGAGTTAAACATAAAGCGAAAAATCGAATTGAGTGTTGCAAAGGAGCACTTAAAGAATGTGAAGGTATTGACAAAAGCACTTGTACATGATTTAAAAGGTCCTATTTACAATTCAATGTTAAAAAATGAGCTAAAGCTAATGTCTGAAGGAGAAAAACATTCGGAACGTGAAAGAGAAGCTCTGGTTGGATATATCAATCACTCACATGAATTGATTAGTAAAGTAAATACAATATTAAAAGAACTTATGGATGAAATAGATCAAAGTGGTTCAAAAACAACTGAGCTCGATATAGTTAATACTATTCAAAGTGTTAAAGAGCAATATGTATCAGAAATGATTAAAAAGAAAATTGATTTTAAATTTGAAACTCCAAAGGAAGAACGAATTTACCAGGACAAGATAGGACTTGAGTTACTGATTGATAATGTGTTTTCGAATATGATACATCATGCAGAGGAACATTCTGAAGTATGTGTTACGTTAGAAAGGATTGGTAATGTAGTTGAACTTGTAACGAAGAATTACTGCAAACTCGAAACCGCTACGCATACACAAGATGAGACGTATCCTAGGTCTGAGTATCAATATAGTAGTGGATATGGGCAATCTTTGATTGAAGGTCTAACAAAAAGACTGGATGTAACATACACATATGCTTTAGTGGATAATGTGGTTATATCTACATTGCATATACCGGTACAGTATAAGAAAGAACATAAAATGATTAAGTAAGAGAAAAGAGGGTTTTGACTGCGAAACTCTCTTTTCTGCGTATATGATAGGGAGCTAATCGTTACACATAGATTAGGCGATAAGGAAATTAAAATATGAAAAAGAAAATTTTATCTGTTATATTCACGATATTGTTTCTGTTTTTTATAGGAGTCATGGATTATCCATTTATTGCAATGCTTATTAACCAAATAGATCAGACTGAGGTGGCAAGGGATTATGAAAGTAAAGTAAATGAACTTTCCGACAATGAGAAAACGAAGCATATCCAAAGAGCGATAGAATATAATGAGAAGTTAGTTGAAGATTCTGAATATGTCGTTACAGGACCTTTTGGAGATGAATCCGACCCAAGTGAAGAGTATTTAAGTGTTCTAAATATAGCGGATGACGGAGTAATGGCATCTATCGAAATTCCTAAGATTGATGTATACCTCCCGATATATCACGGAACAAGAGAAGAGGTATTACAAAAGGGTGTAGGTCACCTGGAGGGAACTTCATTTCCGGTAGGTGGTACAAGTACACATACCGTATTATCTGCTCACCGTGGACTACCTACGAAGAGATTTTTTACTGACTTGGATCAGATTAAAGAAGATGATATATTCCTGATTAAAGTATTAAATCAAGTAGTAGCATACAAAGTATACGATGTCGAGATTGTACTGCCGGATGAACTTGACCCATTGCAGATTCAGGAGGGCAGAGATATAGCGACACTAATTACATGTACTCCTTACGGAGTAAATACACATAGGATATATGTTCACGGATATCGAGTTCCATATGATGAAGCTATGAAAAGTTTAAGTGAAGGTGAGTATAAAAGTTTTTTGGAGAAATATTGGTGGATAATACTGACAATTATTCTCATACTATGGATGATATTGCTGCTTTATTTATTTAATAGAAAGGAAAAGAATAATGAAGAAGAAAAATAAAAAGATTCTTTCTTTGATATTTGCGATTTTATTTCTAGTCTTTATAGGAGTGATTGATTATCCTTTCATTGCACAATGGTATAATGGAATAAATCAGACTGATGTTGCAAGAGAATATGAGAAAGAAAGTTCTCAGCTTTCAGAAGATGAGAAAGAAAGAGCAATACAGGAAGCCGTAAACTATAATATGTCTTTAGCGGAAGAAGCGGAAGTTAGTCTGAAAATGCCATTTGAAGAGGATACAGAATCAAGCGGTAAATATTTAGGTTTACTGAATTATCATAAAGAAGGAGTGATGGCTTCAATTGAAATACCAAGGATAGATGCCTACCTTCCAATATACCATGGTGTTAAAGAAGAAGTATTGCAAAAAGGTGTAGGTCATTTAGAAGGCTCATCATTACCAATCGGTGGGGAAAGCACTCATGCGGTATTATCTGCACACAGAGCAATACCAACTAAACGTTTATTTACGGATTTGGATATATTAGAAGAAGGTGATGTATTTTTAATTCGAGTTTATGGTGAGGTCCTTGCATACCAAGTTTATGAGACAACTGTAGTAACACCTGACCAAATAGATCCTCTCAAAATAATAAAAGGAGCAGATTTGGTGACGCTTATAACATGCACGCCATATGGAGTTAACACACATAGGATTTATGTTCATGCAAATCGTATACCATACGCTGAGGCCATGGATTTGATAGCCCAAACAGAAGAAAAGGGGATTTTGGCAAAATATTGGTGGTTGATATTAACTATTGTTCTGTTGATATGGATGTTTTTAATGCTCTATTTATTCAATAGAAATTCAAAAGAAAAAAAGTAAATATGGATATATAAGGCAAAATCACCGCTGGTTCAACCGTCACTCCGGGTTGAGCAGGCGGTGGTTTTTTTTATACCACTAAGATTCATATCGATTGTAGGAAATGTAAATAAAAAGACACAATTCAACAAAATACATTGAAAGAACAACATGGTAAGAGGGAATAATAAAAAGAATAATCTAAATGGGAAAGACTTTGAATTAAAGCCTTTCATTTGCAATAATTATGACATATTCGTGAACAAAACAAATTCCAGGGGAGGATATAGTGTTGGGAGAAAATAAAAAAGCACCTTTAAGTTGGGCTGAATTAAACGAGGGATTACTTAGTGAAGTGACATCATATAAGAGTAAACCCAAAGAGAATAAAGAAAGCAGAATTAAAGATCGAAAAGCTAAAGAAGTCAAAGAAGAGGTCAAAGAAGAACTCAAGGAAGCTGAAAGCAATTATATCAAAAGTAATAATGTTGAAAGCGGAAGTCCTGATAACGAAAATATCAATATTAAAAGTAGTAATATCGACGGCAATGAAGCTGAAATTGATAATAATGATATTGAAATCAATAATATCGAGGTAAAGGAAATTAAAAAGAAAAACCTTCATTTACCAAAAAGATCTAATATAAAGAAATTCATAACTAAAACAACAAAAAACTCAATTCTAAAAGACTTATTCTTGGAAGCATCGGGGCAGCAGCAATAGTATTAGTAGTTATAACCGGCTCAGTTCTTAGTAAATCAAGCTCAACTAAAGAAAATGACATTGTCGAAACATACTCACTAGTTAGTAAAGAAGAAGAATACAAAGAACAATACGACAAAATCGTACTGGAAAGTCCATATATAGGAATGAATAGTGCCATTTATGTAGAAGGCGATAAGGCGCAGATAGGATTGGTAAATTCAGTTGGAAGTCCGGATGTAGTTTCTATAGAGATATACAACAGCAAGACAGAAGATAAATATTATACATCGGAAAAAATAACACCGGGTAGTTTACTTCATATAGCTGTATTGAACCAAACAATAGATTCATCTGAAGACTTGGTACTTGACTACACAATGTATGATGCAGATGGAAAAGAGTCCGGAAAGTTTCAGGTGGATGTAGCGTTTATTGTATCTGAAGATGTGAAAGAAATATCCAATTAGGAAATCACCTCGGATTAGGAAAATGTAATTCTTAATTCGTTCATCGAAAACTCGGTGGAGAGGGATTTTATAGAAGAGTCGATAACTTATATCAGCACATGTATTTATTGGGGGGTCGATTCAAATAGTTTTTAGAAAGGGGGATAAGGTGTTGTAAATACAAATCTCATTTATATGGGATACAACACAGGTAAAAAAGTAGCTTAATTCAAAAAATAAAAAATGAAAGGGAGAAAAGAATGAAAGCAAAGTTTATGAAAAAGATTATGGTAGGGTTAACAGCCCTCACAGTATTAGCGGGAACCATGTTTGGTTCTATGGAGTCAAGAGCTTCGGTTATTGGACCGGATCCAACGGTTGGGAGTATAGAAATCTTCAAAACCGATAGTGAATTAAACGGTCTAAAGAATGTTGGGTTTACGGTAGTAAGAGTTATGGAGTTGGTACCGGGAACAGAAGCGGGAAAATTCGCATCTTATAAAGTGGCGAAAGGTTTTGAGTCAACATTCAAAGATGTAGATCCTGATGAATTAGGAGAGTACAACACTAGAGAATTAGAAGCATTAATTGACACATTGATGCAAGATTATGCTCATCTTAACACAGGTACAAGTGCAGACAGTTTTACAATAACAACAGACGATAACGGAATTGCTAAAAGAGAAAATGTTCCTCTTGGATTATACCTTGTATTTGAAAGCGATGTTCCTGTTGGATTTACTCAACTAAGACCTTTTATATTGTCAGTGCCTATGTCAACAAATACTGGCTGGGAGTATGATGTAAGAGTTGAAGCTAAGAACAGTGCAACTTCAGTTACAAAGGAAATGGTATTGGAAAATGGCGAAACTGCGACTGCAGGAACAGCTACAGTAGGAGATCAAATTGATTTCCGAGTAACAGTTCAAACACCATACTGGGATACTTCCAGTGGCTCAGGAAAAGCAATCTTCAAGATCGCCGATTCTATGACACAAGGTCTGGAATTCGATCAAAAGAGCTTAAAAATCGAGATTGCTAAAATAGGTAATTATGATCCATCAGCATATGTAGATGGTGATACGGTTGTTGGTGGATCTATGGGAAAAGAAGTACTAGGTTCAGGCACAGGAGCTGCACAGGTAGCATGGGATTTCGTTAAATCTTCTAACGTTGGAGGTGAAATCACATGGGGTATAAATACTCATGGTTTCCAAATTGAATTTGATAGTGACTGGTTACTTGCAAATAGAAGTTCCACTTTAGTACTTACATATTCTGCTAAGCTTACTGACAAAGCAGTTATCGGACCTGGTGATGAAGTAAAAGATATGAATATAAACTCAGCAAAGGTTGTTTATAATCCAAATCTTAATGACGAAGATGATTATGATGAGGTAGAAGGTTCAGCTCAAGTCTATACTTTCGCAGTTCAAATCGACAAATGGGCAGTTGGTACAGCTTCTCAAGGCGGAAAAACTACATTAGCAGGTGCAGAGTTTGGTATTTACAAAGACGCTGCTTGTACTCAAGCAGTACTTACAACAGGAACAGTTACAACAGGTAAAGATGGAGTTGCATTATTTGCTAGACTTGGCGAAGGTGTTTACTACATTAAAGAGCATGCAGCACCTGAAGGATATAAGCTTCTCACGAACCCAATTAAAATTGAAATCATAGCTGACGTAGATGAAAATAAAGGAGAAATGACAGGTGGATTTACTATTCTTGTAAATGATAAGAAGGTAGAAACAATAACAGATGAAAAGTTAGTAACAAAATTTGATCCTACCACAGGATATGCAAATATCGCTGTAGAGAATAAAAAAGGATTTACTCTTCCTGAAACAGGTGGAATGGGTATCGCGATCTTCTTAATCATTGGTCTATTAGGAATGGTTGTTCTTAGCGCAGCAATGATGAAGAAAAAAAGAGCATAAGCATTAAAGAAGTACTCGACAAAAGACCTCTGCCTTAGGGCATGTCTTTTGTCATATAAAGATAAAAAGTTATAGAAAAATATATAGGTTTTGAATCAGAAATAAAAACATGAATGTAAAAATATGAAGATGAAAACAATGGCAAGAGCCATAAAAATAGATTAAAAAATTATGAAGGGAGAATAGGGAATGAGAAGAGCAATCAGAAAGGTCACTAAGCAAATATTAATGCCGCTTATTATAATTATGGCATTGCTCTTATGTGTGCAGACAACGAGTATTGCATCTGATGCTTTAGAGGGTTCTATATACATTCATCTAAAATCCCTTGGTGAAAACAGTAAGAGGGCAGGAGTAGGATTTGCTATTTACCAAGTAGGGGAATTAGAGGATGGAATCACACCGGTATTTTATGATGAATATGGGATCGAGGAATATCCTCAAACCGCTGAAGATGTAGAAGAAACTATAGCCAAGTTATTAGGTGAGTTGGTTGAAGAAACCCCGGTTACTGTGGGAAAGACTGATGAAGATGGTGGCTTAGGTTTTGTAGGTGTCAAGGAAGGCGTTTACCTAATAGTGCCGGAATTCAAAAAGGAATATGGACGTGTACAACCTTTTATAATCCATATGCCTTACTTTGAGGAGAAAGAAGATGGAAAACTGAGTACGAGCTATGACGTTGAAGTTACACCTAAGGCAGAAGTTATACCACCGGATGAAGTACCTGAGGAGGAGATACCCCCTATAGTTACACCACCAAAAGAAGGTGCGCCATCAATGAACCCAATCAAAACAGGTGATTCATACAATCTATATATTTACATAATAATTGCAGCAATGAGTATTTTTGCAATTTTGATAATCCTGTTTAAAAGACGTGAAAGGAGGAGAAGCATTGAAGAACAAGAGGGAAATACGAATTGATAAAAATAGAATATTTGACTTAGTCTTAGTGTCACTTCTTATGCTTTCTTTGCTTGTCTCGCCTCTGTCTAATCTTACACTGACAGCTGGGGATGTAAATGATGAAGGTAGTAATAATGTATCCTTAGAGGATTTGTCGGGTAGTGTGGAGAAAGGGTCCACAGCAAATATATCAGGCAGCATCACTTTGTTACCTGAAGAGAATATCCTTGATCAGTACAAAATCATAGTATATGACAAGAATGAGTATAAAAATGGTGATGAAGATAATAAAGTATTACAAGAAGTAGTAATTAACGCTGAAGATGAAATTCAAGCAAATGAAATTGAGTTAAATAAAAGCGACCCGGATGAGAAGAATCAGGACGAAGAAAAAGAACAGGGGAGATTTGAACTATACAACTTAGTACAGGGCGAATATCGCTTGGAATTTGTGTCTATGGATGAAGAGTTTGAACCCCTAAAATATTCTTTACCGGAAGTATCAGATGATGGTAAAGAAGATGAATATACTATCACTTTAAATTCTGCAAAAGAAGATGAAGACTATTTTCTTTATATGGAAGTAATTGTAAAAGAAAATGAAGAAAAAGAATATAATATTGAGTTGATTAAAGAAGAGTTACCTTTAGAAGTGGATGATAAAGAAGTGCAAACAGACGAGACGAAGGGAAATGACTCTATCGAAGATGAACCCATTACTATAGAAGATAGTAGACAAGACGAGGAAAAAGATAAGGAAGAAGCATCGACGCCGGTTGACCAGGAAGGAACGCCGATTGGTGAGGAGACAAAAGACAGTGAAGATGAAGATGAGTCGGAGGAATCGATAAAGATTGAGGACTTAAAAGAGCTTCAAGTTGATGAAGTCGGGGCTGCCTTGGAGGCCAAACCGGTCATTAGTGCAAGCTTAAGTGATGAACTCTTACGTAATAATAAAAACACATTACCATGGAGCCTATCTTTGAATTATATTGAAGAGCAAAGTGCGTATCACGCACTAGAGTATGCAGAGGATTATGATGGGAATGGGATAAAAGGAACAGGACACGTCAAATATCAAGTAGATTTTTTTACTAGACAAAAGCTTTGGGCGAATGCAGTAGAGATAAGGATTCCAAGTGTGATATTTACTAATAGACATGGGGCAGCAGTATTGCCGACGGATATAGCGATTCCTCGTGGAACGAAAGACAACCCTACTGTGTCTGCCAGCACTAGATTTAACTGGTATATGGATGATATGACAGGAGAGTTAGTATTCTTTAATTATGCTGACATTTTGAAAGGCACAACTTCAGGGTTTCAAGTATTATATAGTTTCGCAGGAATGGATGTAATAGACGGAAGCGAATGGACTTGGAAGCCGAAAGTTAAAGTAATTAGGGATATTCTTGATGAAAATGAAGAGGAAGAGGTAAGTGTTGGTACTGAAGAGGATAATGTAAATTTACCGACACTTACAGGTAAAGTGGATACCAAGACAACACTTACTTCTGTTAGTAAAAGTGTGGATGGTCAAGGACCAATTCACTCTAGAGCAGAAGTGATAAGCTATTCGTACTATGATAAGGAAGAAGATATGCCAACGAAGTATCAGGGCGATGGTTTCTTCAATCATTCGTATATGAAATGGCGTGTTTATGTAAGGGGCGAAGGAAATCAGCCTGCACAAATATTAATAAAAGATGAGACTATTGATACAGTTGATAAAGATGGCAATATTGTGGCTGGAGAAGTACTTGGAATTAAGGATACACGTAATTCATCGTTTGTACCATTCACAGAGACAAAATATGATGGGTACATAGGAGTAATATTACATAATAGTAAAAACAATTATGAGTATACAGGTGAGTATATAATATTAGTAGCTTATCCAAAACTTGCTACAAATACAATAGTTACAAATAAGATTACCGGTCTAGTCAATTCTATGGATAATGTAGATGATGATGTACATATGTCAAGTACAGCACGTGCTCAATGGGTAGAATATAAGTGGCCTGCAGAAGATGGTATGTTTAGAGTTGATAAAGCTGTAGTAGATACGACTGATACTGAGTTAAATGATCAAAGAGTAAGGCATAAGGGTACACTTGAAAGCTGGTTGGAAGTATATAAAACATCTAAATCTGCCGGTCAGAATCTAAACGGACTTAAATATACTACATTTAGCTCGACGCTTGCATTTAGCCATACTCATGAAATCACGGGACCGAATGCAGGTAAGAAAAAAGAGGGAGATAATCAGGTAGAGACATCCACTATGGATGATGCAATGTTCATACAATCAGATACCGGAACCGCAAGGATGTTAACCGATAGTGATTATTACTATTCTTCTGTATTCGTTCGACTAGAACAGGCAAATTTTGACTTTTTCCAGGATACATTACCACTTGAAGAGTCAGGTCCGATGGATATATATGCAATGTATAAAGAGCAGACAACATGGACGCTTGTAGCAACAGTGCCATGGAGTTCTTCTATGACGTATAGGTTTACTGACACTCAATTAGCACAGGAACCATGGAGAGTAAAGGCTGTAAATAGTACAAGAAATGCAAGAACACTGACGCACATAGATGTAAATGTAACTATGCGTCATAATTCTCCGGCAATGACAACTATATTGAGCGAAAATCCCGGTTATGCATATATAAATAATTTAGCAGCTACAACAGGGAGACTTTATGATGGCTCGAAATGGACTAATGTAGACTTTGCGTGGTCATCAAATCAAGCGGTATATGGACAATTACCGGCATTGATACTGCCTCAAGTTGAGAGTATTAATAACAACTTATATGGTGGTAAAAACTACGTCTTTAGAAATAGTGCATCTACACAAGTGGGCGGCATTAATAAAAGTGGACATATGAGAAAAGGTGTTCATGTTAATAATAGTATAGGTGCAGATCGAATCGAAATGAGATATACGCTAGATGCATATGAAGGCTACAATATCTATAGTGAAGATGGCGTAAACCGTATCAAGCGATATGGTACTGATATGGCAATACAGAACCGCTATGAGGTTGTCTTCTATGACTTGCTGCCATTTGGAGTAGTGTTTGATCCATCTGTTAACCCTTCTGCAGGAAGAGCTACGGCGCTTGGAACTGCGGGCACGGTAATAACTGCCACTAGTGATGCACAAGTTGAATTAGATTTTGATGCATCAAGAGATGTTGTATCTAATTATAATGGTACGGGTCGTACTATGATCACATTCAGAGTAGCATATACCGGGGCAGACCCGTCTACATATATAAGTAGCTTCAATAAGTGGATTACCGGTTGGCAAATCACATTTGGGGCAACATGTAAAAATAATTATAGTGGATTCTTACGTACGCAGGAAAACATTAGCGCATTTATGCCGGGAAAGAATGACAATCGTCCTTTAGAAGTGCATTCCGATATAGCATATCCTGATAATGGAACTTATCCTGACAATTCATATATTGACTTTGGAAAAGGAGATCTTGATAACGATGGTAACAAAACAGAGTCAGTTATGTATGCTAAGGTAGGAATAGGACAAAACACAGTACTTGGCTATAATGCTGCATTATCCAAAACTGTAAAAGCAGATGATAACGACTTTGGAGATCCAACTCAGATAGCTAAGGTGGGTCTTGGGGAAGGGTATAAATACCAAGTTATATATGAAGTGGCAGATAATGTAAAGGATGTAGTTCTTTTCGATCGCTTGGAAAATTATAAAAATGAAAATTTGAGTAATCCAAATTTAGCTAGTGAAGTTTGGTATGGAAAGTTTCAGGGATTAAGTCTTAGTAATTTTACAATAGTTGGTATTAAACCGGTAGTATATTATAACAAGAAACGTGATGCGAAATTACCTGAGCATGGAGTTGAAACAGCAGCTGAAATATTAAGTAATAGTTCATATGGCTGGGTTAAAGCAACAGAATGGACACATGGAAATGACGCCGTGCAAGCGATAGCCATTGATATAAGCAAGTATGACAATGGGAATGATTATATATTAGAAAAAGGTGTCAGCCTAAGATATGAGATTTCGATGAAAGCGCCTACGAATGTCAAAGATGAGATTTATACTTATAATAGTCCATATGCGTATGCATATAATAATGTGAATGACTCACCTCAAACAGTAGAGGGAAATTATGTAAGAGTAAAGCTGCATGAGCGAGAAGATTTGGAAATAGAGAAACAATTAGTCGGAAATACACCTTCAGAGGTAAAAGACACATCATTTGAGTTTGCGCTTACCATGATTGATGATGAAACCGGAAAAACAATTCCGTTCGACCAAAGGATATACAAGCTATATCAACAAAACAATAGTGGAGCATGGGTTGAGGTGCCGGGTGTACATTCGACGAATCATAATGGAATTTTATTTTTATATGGTGGACAAAAAGCAGTATTCGAATCCATTCTGGATTATAAGGACATAATTGTAGTTGAAAGGGAAAGTCGGTACTGGGAGCAGGAAGTATTTGACAATATTGACGAAGTGAATAGTACTGAGAATCATATGGCGCGGAAACTTCTCTTTAAAAATAAGTTTAGACCTATTTTATATACATCAAAGTCACTTCAATCTGTACCATCAAGAGTGAATGAAAGCGATTTCGAGTTCACATTCAAACTACTTATTGAAGGTATAGTAGCTAAAAATGTAGAGTATTGGTATGTTGTAGCCGCGAGAATAGATGGAGGATATCCGGAGCTGGATCAATCTAAAGGAGACAATGGTAAAGGTTATACGGATGATAATGGATACTTTAAAATAAAAAAAGGTGACATTATATCATTCACTCCCGGAGAAGCAGGAATAGAATACACTTTAATAGAGGTAGATGGTGCTAATGCTAATGATGACTTCTTCTGTGAAGAACCTGAGATTACCAGAACTTTACCTGTTCTTGGTACACATAGTGTAATTACGAACTATTATAAATGGAAAGATTTAGAACTTACCAAGCAACTAACACATCAAGAACCTGAGGAATCTACACAAGAGTTTACTATGCAGGTATTAGATGAAAATGACAATCCTGTTATTGGGAATGTGTGGGTATTGTTGGATAAATTTGGTAATGATACTGCAACAAAAGGCGTTCTGGATAATGAAGGAAAGTTCACACTAGCATTTGCAGGAGCAACAGTTAGAATCGAGGGATTGGAAGCCGGGAAAACCTTTACGATTAAGGAAACAGAAAGTGGAGCTCTCTATGAACCTGTTAACAATGGAATCATTGAAGTTAAGATGCCGAAATATGCTACTAGTGTAAAAGGAAGCATTACGAATGATTGGTTGATGCGAGACTTAACAGTCGAAAAAATTGTAGTATATGATTTCGAAGATGCAGATGAAGTATCAGAAGCACTTTCTACAGTCTTTGAAATGGAGGTCTATATTGACAATAAACTATTAGTTAATAAGGACTACGTTGTTTACGAAGATGGTAAAATAGTCGCGCCTAATACAAGAAACACCGGAGCTGATGGTACAGTAAAAATAAAGCATAATGAATCAGCCGTATTTAAAGATGTCGCACTTAAGGGGACAAGCTATAAAGTAATTGAAACAGTAAAGGGAGGGTATAATCAGATACTTCCTGTAGGGAATGAGCCGAACGAAGGAACCTTAATTGATGATGTAGTTGCATCATTTACAAATAGCAAGGCTGATGCTACATTCTCATTCGAAAAGAATTATGAAGGCATAAGTGACAACGATAAAAAAGTTATTGATTTGATAAAGCAAAAGGACTCAAAGTTAAGAGAAGAACTCAAAGTTACTTTCACTTTAAGAGTTACGCCACCTAACAGCACTAGCAGCTATATATGGCCTAAAGTAGACCAAGTAGTCAATGTTAATGATACTGTAGAAAACAAAAAATACACTACTATCTGGAAGGCTGGTGAATCCATCACATTAAAACCTTGGGAAATGGTGACGTTGGTAGTTACTGAACCGGGAGCGACTTTTGAACTATCAGAAGCGAGCTCAAATCAGAATAGAATTTATGAATATACTACAGGCAAATGGATATTAATTGAACAAAATAATCCGTCAGTCGAAAATCCTTACGATCCGCTTAAGGGAACTATGGGAGCGAGTCCGATTAATAGGATAATAAACCGCATAAGACAATTTGATGGTTCGGAAATTAGTAAATTGATGGATCCATATGCTGAAGAAGTATCGAATAATTCAAGGCTTACATGGCGATTAGAAAAATACAGTGCCGGTAAGTGGATACCCGAAGCGGACGTGGAGTATGAAATATTCTATGGCGAAGGTGGAAGCATTGCTGATAGTAATAAGATAAAGAAGACTGATAAAAATGGACTGATTCGGATTTATAAAAACGATAAGGGATTACCAATGGTTCGTTTCTTGAATGCCTTAGTAAAGATTAATTTATATTCAGGAATGAAAGATGGAGATCTAAGACTCGTAGAGGTTATGGAGGAAACAGATCCGTCATGGGGTATGCTGAGTGGATATGCTGATAAAGATGGAATCAGCAGTCTTGAAACATCACCTGATAATGCTATAGCTTTTGTAAATGATAATAGAAGCGCATACATCGAGGTTGCAAAGCAAACAACTTATGAGTTGAAGGATGAATTTACAATTATCGTAAAACAGGTAATGTCCATTAATAATAATCCGGTTGAGAACCCGGAGGATATTGCAGGAGCAGTTGCACATGGAGGAATACCATACACAATATATTCAATTGATAATGTGAAGCAGGGAACAGGTGTTACTACTGCTAAAGGCGAGGTTAAGCTAAAGGCAGGTCAATATGCAGTTCTGGAAGTCGTAGGTAATACATGGTGGACAGCTGAAGAAGTGATACCTACGGGTATGAATCTGGATAGTCTTGAAGGAACACCTAAGCACTTAACACAAAAGCTGGATAAAAACCTCATGCTTTTAAATGCATATCTTATTCAACCGATTGTTATAACTAGGGATATGGTTAAAAAAGGCTCATTCATGGATGAGAACAATAATATTATATCTATGACAGATGGAGTAATTACTATTCCGGAAATAATAATTGATGAAACCGGCAGAAAACGATTAGTTGTTGGTATAGGGGATAGAGCATTTTCAGACTATACGAAGGATGATAAAGGTAAAGAAATAGCGGATCCATTAGGTTGTGGGTTCACTGAAATTGTAATACCTAATAGCGTAACGAGTATCGGTGAGGGAGCATTTTATAAATATGATTTACTTGAGAAAGTAACGCTGCCTTCCGAGTTAAAAGAAATTAAGGCAAATACATTTAAGTTATGTACAGCATTGGAGAATATAGATATACCAAATAGTGTGGAGGTTATAAATGAATCGGCTTTCCAAGATTGCGTTGAGTTAAAGTCTGTGAACTTCATAGATACTCCGGCGGGATCGGCAAGACTAGAAACAATTTCGAACCGTGCTTTTATGGGATGTATTAATATAATCACTCTAGATTTACCTGATAGTCTGAAAACTATTGAAGATAATGCGTTTAATAATTGCAGCGCTTTGGAGGATATCGAATTTTCCAGCAATTTATCAGAAATTGGATTTAGAGCATTTGCAGAGTGTAGTGCTATTAAATCTTTGGATTTTCCATTGAGTTTAAGAAAAATTGGAGAAAGAGCTTTTTATGATTGTGTAGCAGTAGAGACTATTGATTTTAACGAAGGTCTAATAGATATTGGCGACCGTGCTTTCATACAGTGTGAAATATTAAAGGCGATAGTATTACCTGACAGTTTAGAAACTTTGGGAGTATATGCTTTCCAAAATTGTTATAAAGCAGAAGACCTGTATATAGGAAGAAGTCTAAAAGTGATTAATCAAGGTGTATTTGCAGGTACTGGAATTAAAGGAGAATTAAAAATTCCCAATAATGTAACTCATATTGTTATGGAAGCTTTTGCATATAATTTGCACATAACTTCAGTTGTATTTGAAGACCCTAGTACAAGTGATAATGGAATTAAGGATATTGGTTCTTTTGCTTTTGGAGGTTCAGGCAAAATTACTACTATTACGATACCTTCAAGTATAGAGACAATATTTGCGTCGGCATTTTCAATTTCAAGCGATCCTTATAATTTAACAATAACAATTAAAAAACCTGAGAATAGCGTACTAGGCAGTCCTTGGGGTGCAAATCCCATTAATACCACAGTAATATGGGCACCATAGAGAGGAGGGAGCCTTAGTGGGAGTCTGTACTCCCACTAAGTAAAATATATGAATAGAATATTGAAGTATTATAAAAGAATTATATCATTTGCATTTGCATTCTCTCTTCTTTTTGGAATAGCGTTATCTTCTAAAGCGCAAGAAGAGGTGCCAAGAGCGACATTTACTAATCACCAGCCTATAGAAACTACTCTGCGTTTTACTAAAAATGTTGAGGGCGCAGATGATATGGATTTGTCAAACGTAGTATTTAACTTTTCAATTAAGTTTATAAGAGGAGGAGTAGATCAAAATCCAAGGGACCACCTTTACAAAGTTTTTAAAGGGGAGACGCAGATGTTTCTTTGGACAAAAGATGGAGATGGGGAAGACCAATTGATAGAAGCAGCGGAGCAACCGGATTCAGATGATCCTCAAAAACAATATGTAAAAACGGATTATAGAGCTAAACCTGATGGCTCATTTACTCTTAAGGCAGGTCAAACAGCTGTTTTCGAAGACTTGGTTATAGCAGATCAATATGAAATCCATGAGTTCGATTTACCTGATAATTTTACACAATCATATCCGGGCATGACTGATTCGACTACGCCCGGGGTTGTAACAGGAACGATTGAGCCGATCGGAGATAAAAGCTATATGACGAATCGATATGTTTATAGCGATGACATGGTTATTACTAAAAGATTAGATTTACCGACAGGATATTTTGCACCGGATGAAGAGGAATTTACCTTTGTAATCTCATTAGCGGGAGAACCTTGCAACGAACGGCTGTATATTCTTACTGATTTGGCAACCGATAAAGAGGAAGAAGCATATACAGACGAAAACGGTGTATTTAAGTTAAAGGGAAATCAAACGGCAACGTTTAAAGATGTTGAAACAAATATAGATTACTCTGTAGAAGAAACAAATACAGGCAGTTGGTACCCGATAGGCACGAAAAGACATGCAGGCTCAACATCCAATTTAATGTTTATTGACTTTCTTAATGGTAGGGCATCGTTTTATGTAAGAAAACAACTGTATAATAAAGATCTTACTCCTACAACACCGGGAAATCCGGAAAAAGCACCAACGGCCGATGAAAAAGAGGATGTTATAAAATTCCTTTTTGTACTAGCGCATAAAGATGGTTCTTCATTTGAAGGTGCTGAGTACTATATTTATAATGATATGACGGGTAAAGTTGTAGACGATATCATTAGAAAGACAAACAGTAAAGGCGAGTTCTACCTTAAGCCGGGGCAAACTGCGATGTTTATCGATATCCCGGTTGGTACAGGGTATCAAGTAAAAGAGGTAGCAGATCCCGAATATGTTCAGATAGCACCGACTGAAAGTGAAGGTTACACAAATAAAACAGTAAAGGCACGAGCAGACGAAATTCACACCTTTATGAATAAGATAATTGACCTTACTGCTTCTATCTCTGTTACAAAACATGTAGCGTATGATGGTGAAGCACCTGAGGCCGATGAGAAATTTACTTTCATTCTATACAAGCGTGAAAAAGATAATGATGACAAATTTATAGACACACCAATGTCCAATATGCAATATACTATTACAAAAGGAACGGATATATATTCATATAAGACTGACAGTGAAGGCAAATTCACACTTTCTGATAATGTGACTGCAGTTTTTCCGATACTACCGGTAGATACAGTGTATGTAGTTAAGGAGGTTCAGATTCCATCGGGATATACAGTCGACATGGTGGAGCAATCGGGACATCTGACATTTCAAAACACTATCAATTTTAAATTTACCAATAAGTATATTCCACCTGAATTCAGAAAGATAATGGTAGAAGATGACGGAACATATATAGGCAGCACGGATTCTGTTTCATTAGGAGATAAAGTAAATTATCAGGTAGAGATACTTATTCCACAGTGGGACACTAGCAGTCCTAGTGGAAAGGAATTAGCAATTTTGGAAATATCAGACATTATGTCACAGGGACTAAGTTATAACAACGACCTTAATATAGAGATAACAGCTGCAAATGGCGCGGATCCGGCAGGAGATATTGTTGGAGGAAAGAAAGACAAGGGATCTCTAGGAAACCCATACGCATGGGACTATAATCTGGTATCGATTAATAACACAACAGGTGAGACAGTATGGTCAGATAATGAACATGGATTTGCACTAGAGTTTGATAGTGAATGGTTAATGAAGAATTCCGGTTCTCGAATCAGACTTACATATACGGCAACAGTAAATGACAAAGCTCTTATGGGAAGTAATGAAGAAGAAAAAAATAAGAATAAAAATGTAATAAAGGTACTATATAATAAAGACTTAGATGACCCGGCGGATCTTACTGAAGATAGTGATTATGCAGAAGTGTATACTTATGGAATCATGATAGATAAGTTCGCAAAGGGAAGTGTTGTGAATCCATATTTGCTGCTTGAGGGTGCTGAGTTTGGAATATATTTAGACGCAGAATGTACTAAACCTGCTAGAGATCCGGCTACATTAACTACAGATAAGGACGGTTTAGCTTTATTCTCCGGATTAGCAGAGGGTACTTACTATCTAAAGGAGATAAGGTCACCTGAGGGATATAAGCTTCTCATCAATCCTATTAAAATAGAGATAATTGCAGATAGAGATTCTAAGAATGAACTGACAGGAGAATATAAGGTAAAAGTAAATGATATTACTATCAATGCTACAAAAGGGGAGCATATTATACAATATGACCCTAAAGGAGGTATTACTACTGTCGCAGTCAGAAATCAAAAAGATTTTAGTCTGCCCGAAACAGGTGCATTTGATACATATTGGGTACTTATGGCAATTGCAATAGGAGTAATGATAGTGTTTATTAGAATCAGTATGAAGAAAAATAAAAAAGAGTAATTAAAATATACAAAAGACTTCTTATTTTCTAAGAGAGGTCTTTTGTATCTGTTGGGGAAAAAGGGATGAGTAATAGAAAATATATTGTAATGTTTGTTACATTTTTTTTGATGTTTATTGGCATTATGGATTATCCGTTTATATCACAGATGCTTAATGAAATAGATCAAACAGAGGTCGCAAGAGACTACGACGTTATTGTTGATAATATGGATGTAGATATACGTAAAAAACATCTGGAGGAAGCAAGAGAATATAACAGAGCTTTAGCAGAAGAATCTGCGCTAAGTTATCACGCTCCTTTTGAGGAAGAGTCTTTGGATGAATGGTATAATACGCTATTGGATATCAAAGCAGATCTCATCATGGCATCCATAGAGATACCGGCTATAGACGTTTTTATACCTATACATCACGGAACAGATCCGGACGTGTTAGAGATTGGACTTGGTCATTTAAAAGTGTCATCTCTACCTGTAGGAGGAGAGAATACCCATGCAGTAATTACAGGACATAGAGCACTGCCTAATAATAGATTGTTTACTGATCTGGATCAGTTGGAAAATGGAGACATATTTCTCATAAGAGTTGTCGATGAAATATTGGCATATGAGGTGCACGAAGTTCAAGTTGTGGAACCACACCAAATTGAGGCACTTAAGATAGAAGATGGTAAGGACTTGGTAACATTGATTACATGTACGCCTTATGGTGTTAATACTCATCGTATATTTGTGCATGGACATAGGATACCTTATAACGAAGCTGTCGAAAGGCTAACGCCACCTCCTGATAGAATAGGTTTCTGGGCAAAATGGTGGTGGCTGATATTAACTATACTGCTACTTTTATGGATGATAGCGTTAGTATACTGGTTTACTCACAAAAATAATAAAGAAAATAATACAAACAATGGAAATGTTGATAACATTATTGGCAATCAATAATACAAATAATTGTTTATAAATTAATGAATAAGGATGTTTTTATGGAGGAACAGTAAATTATATGCGCATTGTTAATAATAGATTATAAATTAGTTGAAGTACTGTTAAAATTATACGTTATGTGCCATTTATAGGGATGTTGACTCCGTAATAATGGTTGCGTTATATTTATGATGTAAAAAACGTTGTACTTGGGGGGAGTGAAAACGTATGTTAGGAAGAATACTTTTAGTGGATGATGATTTTAGTTATGCAAATAGCTTCAAGGCGGTTATGGAAGATGCAGGATATGAGGTGAATTACATTTCTTGTGCGGTTGAAGCGATAAAAGAATATGCTAAAACACCACTGGACTTTGATATGGTGATTGCAGAATATATGTCAGGTGGTTTTGAGGGATTAGATAGTTTTAAGTTGATTTCGATTTTAAAAGGTATCAATAAATCTTTAAAGTGTATTTTTTTAACTTCATCTTCGAATGAAGAGATTGAGATTAAAGCACTGGAAATGAGTGCAGATCGTTTTATAAGTAAAGATAAAAGTCTGAAGGTTATTACCCATTATGTCGATGATTTGATGCGCAGATTGAGAAGATAAAAGTATATTACAATATGCAAAGTGAGGAGCATCAAGTAATTTCTGACAACATAGAAATATTGAACGGAAAACTTCAGAAGAAGAAAGCGTCTGCTATTCAAGAAATGCGAGAACTTGTTGAACAGTATAACGAGGCGGTACGAAGAGAAGAACGTTATATAAAGGAACTCGATGATGACCTTTATAAGCAAAATGATAATATATACAACCTGAAGAAAGAATGTATAGAAGTACAGGATAGAATTGAAAACAAGGCTGATGAAGTCGTTGAATCTGACGATATGATGGAGTTGCAAGATATATTTCTTGAAGCAAAGGAAGAATCTCGTAAGTATGTGAAGGAACAGACTTTACAAACTGAGCAGGAACTTCAGGAGATTCAAAGCAAAAGTGCAGAAATTATTGCATCTGCGAAAGAAGAAGCAGCTAAGTTACAGGCTAATTTAGTAGAGAATCATATGAGATCAATTAATGCACAAAGAGAAGAGTATGCAAGAGAGAGAAGAGAATTCGAACAGATGAAGGTGGATATGTTGAGCAAATCACAGGAAATAGTTGCTAGTGCAAATATTGAACGTGAGCAAGCGATGATGGCATCTGAAGAAATAATGAAAGAAGTTGACGATAACTTACAACGCATTGATCTAAAAGAAAAGGTTATTGACGAAAAAGTTGTTCCGTTGCTAAATAAGAATTTTGGAGCTCTTGAAAATGGATTTGATGAATTGAGACTCCAACTTACAAAAACAATGGATGAATTTGCAAATATTGCAGAAGGATTACAATAATAGTATACATAGGATAAAGGACAAGGGGGATAACAATGGGAAATTGGAGCTTTGATATTGCTCACAAGGGATATTTAAAAGAACAAGTTGACAGCTATATGAGGCTTTTGGAAGACAATTACCAAGAGCTTGTAGAAACCAAAGAAAAATTGGCCAAGGAAGAAGCGAACTTAACAAAGATGCTTGAGGGTGGTTCATATGAAGATGAGGATACTATCAAGCAAAAAAATAGTGCAGTACAGAAACAAAGAAAGCTTGAAGTACTAACGAAAGAAGGAGAAAAGAAGTTAGCAGAGATTCAAGCAAATACCGAAGAAATCACTTTATTAGAAGAGAAGTTGGAGTCTTTAAAAGCCATTGAATTGAATAAAAAGCCACTGGTTGAAGTAAGAGAAAATGATGAACCGGAGTATGTTCAGGATGAACTCTCTATCAAAGCCAGGGAGCAAGCCAATGTATACATCGTGAAATTTAAGCAGGAAGTGGATGCTGAGAATAAGGAAAAACTAAGTGTTGCTTATGCTGAACTCGAAAATGTGTATGAGGAAGCAAAGCGTATCAAAGATGATGTAAAAAATTCAAAGTTGGAAGAAGTTGATCAAGAGATTTCGATGCTATCGAATGATCAAGATATATTAGCTAAAGAACAAGAAGCGTTTAGAATGGAATATGAATATATCAAGAGGGAAGCAGAGCTCGAAAGTAATGCGCTTAAGCTTGAAGCTTCCAAGATACTTCAATACGCAAAAGGCAAACTTGATATGGTCAAGATGAAGGAAAAGGAAGCATCATCACGTGCTATTAGTGAAATAGATGCGATGAGCCAGATGCTAATATCTGAGTATAAGACTATGCAATATAGTCTGTCACAGGTGATTAAAGAAATTGAAGACGGTGTCAAATCAAATCCTGATGTAGTGGAAACAAATTAAATTAATAACATGTAAGAAGATGAAGAACTTAAAGAACTGTATTTGAATATTGACGACAAATTTGTGATGAACGAATTTGTCGTTTTTGTGGTATTTTGTAGTTGAAAGATCATAGATAACAGTTATAATTATAGATGATAAGGAGTGCAGCGAAATGAAATACGAGGGAGCAGTATATCGCCCTCCAAGCGAGGCGAGAAGTTTAATAATACAAATAACCATAGGATGTGCAAGAAATACTTGCACATTTTGTAGTATGTACAAAGTTAAGCGATTTAGAGTTAGACCAAGAGAGGAAGTAGTAGAAGATCTTATTTCGGCAAGAGAATATTATAGAAATGTACAAATTAAAAAAGTGTTTCTAGCTGATGGTGATGCTCTTATTGTAAAGACAGAAGACTTAATTTATATTCTAAAAAAAATCAAAGAAATATTTCCTGAAGTTGAGAGAATATCCGCCTATGGGGCACCTGCTGATGTTATTGCTAAGTCACAATCAGAACTTGAATCGCTGAGACAATCAGGACTTAGAATGATATACATTGGGGGTGAAAGCGGTGATAACAAGGTCCTGACAGATGTAAAAAAGGGAGTAACTGCAGAACAGATTATAATTGCCGGTAAGAAGCTTAAATCGAGTGGTATGATAACCTCTATTACTTTTATCTCAGGACTTGGAGGTAGAGACAGACTAAAGGAACATGCGCTTGGCACTGCAAGAGTAATTAGTGAAATCAACCCTGAATATGTAGGATTATTAACGCTTATGTTAGAGAAGGGTACAGTTTTATATGAGCAGGAGAAACGCAGAGAGTTTGAGCTGCTTAAACCAATGGAAATTATGACGGAGTTAAAGCTTTTGGTTGAAAATATTGATTCGTCGGGTACGGTGTTTCGATCTAATCACGCCTCTAATTATTTCGCTCTTAAAGGAACCTTTAACGAAGATAGAGAAGCAATGCTTAGAGAAATACAGAATGCAATCAAAAGTGATGACTATACACCTGAAGGATATCGCAGCCTTTAGATAGGAGCTATATTAAAATAGGAGCTATATTAAATATGAATAAATACGAAGTACTAAAGAAATATTTAGGATATGAAAGCTTTAAAGAGGGACAGGAGGAATTGATTGACAGTATTTTATCCGGAAAAGATACGCTTGGGATAATGAGTACCGGTGCCGGAAAATCTGCATGTTTTCAGATTCCGGCACTTATGATGACTGGAATTACGCTGGTAATATCACCGCTTATTTCACTTATGAAAGATCAAGTGTCGGCATTAAATCAAGCAGGGGTCCATGCCGCTTTTTTAAATAGCTCGCTCACACAAAATCAGTATTTTAAGGCACTAGAGTTTGCTAAAGAAGGACGATACCCGATTATATATGTAGCACCTGAGAGACTTTTATCAGATAGCTTTTTACAATTTGCATTAAGTGCGGAAATTGCTATGGTAGCGGTTGATGAAGCCCATTGTGTTTCGCAATGGGGACAGGATTTTAGACCAAGTTACTTGAAGATAATTGATTTTATAAATCAACTGCCAAAGCGCCCAATAATAAGTGCATTTACCGCAACAGCCACTAAGGAAGTTAAGGAAGATATTATAGATATACTTATGCTGCATGAACCAAAAGTAGTTTCTACCGGTTTTGATAGACCGAATCTGTACCTGGGTGTTCAGTCTCCTAAAGATAAATTTGCTATAGTCAAGAATGTAGTGGAAACACATCCCAATCAATGTGGAATCATATACTGCCTTACAAGAAAGCTAGTAGAAGAGGTTTGTGACAGGCTCAATACGGAAGGGTTTTCGGTCACCAGGTACCACGCAGGTTTAAATGATGATGAGCGAAGGGAAAACCAAGAAGATTTCATATATGACAGAAAACAGATAATGGTAGCAACAAACGCATTTGGTATGGGCATCGACAAAGCAGATGTGAGATATGTCATTCATTACAATATGCCCAAGAACATAGAATCATATTATCAGGAAGTAGGACGATGCTCAAGGGATGGTGAGCCTGGCGAGTGTATACTTTTATATAGTGGTCAGGATGTTGTGACAAATCAATTCTTTATAAATAACAATAGAGATAATGAAGAGCTTGATGATATAACCAGGGAGTTAGTAGCTGCGAGAGACAGGGAGCGACTGCGAAAAATGACGTTTTACTGCTTCACTAATGAATGCTTAAGAGACTATATTTTAAGCTATTTCGGAGAGTATCACACGAATTATTGTGGCAATTGTTCAAGCTGTCTCACTAAATTTGAAACAAAAGATATTACAGTTGAAGCAAAAGCAATAATAGGGTGTGTGAAATCAAGTAATCAAAGATATGGAGTTAACGTTATCATTGATACTGTACATGGTGCTAATATAGCTAAAATACGCCAATATGGCATGAATAATAATACACATTACAGTGAACTTTCGAAGACTTCAATACACCAGTTACGACAAATGATAAATCATTTGATGCTCAAAGATTATCTGGCAATTACAAATGATGAATATTGCATAGTGAAATTAACAGAAGCCTCAGAAACTGTTCTGACGGGGGATGAACAAGTAGTAATGAAGATGTCAAAAGAGCATGAAGCAGAAAAGACTAAGGAGTCAAAGAAAAAGAAGAACGCAGCGGGAATCATCCTTTCTGAGAAAGAGGAAGCTATGTTTGAGAGACTTAGAAGCCTTAGAAGAGAAATTGCAAGTGAGGGAAAAGTGCCACCATACATGGTGTTCTCAGACAAGACGCTAATACTAATGAGTCGAATGAATCCAAAAACTAAACATGATATGTTGGCAATAAGTGGTGTTGGTGAGTTCAAATTCGAGAAGTATGGTGAACGCTTTCTGCAAATAACCAACGGTTAAAATCCATATTTAAGAAGGTATTGATTTCACTTGCGATATCCTTGTCAATATCCATTATACGTTTATAATGGATACCGCCATTGCCAGTAGTTTTAACTAGTGAGTTAATATATCGCTTTTTAGCATCGATATTTACGCTATATTTTCCGATAGGCTTTGTTGATGAAGACAATACTGAATATGTCAAAGTGTGTTCTTGCCACATTTTTGCAATTTCGTTATTTGTATTCATTTTATCAATGACAATTTCTTCGGTGGTATACAAATCCGCTTTTGTGATAACATTTAACTTAATTGCATGCCTTACAATATCCGCCAAGAATTGCATTGAAAATCTGTCCTCGTCATCCACAAACATATGCGAGTTCCTAAGAGATATATGTGTGAAACGTTTAGCTATAGATATATCGTCAAAAGCTAACTCTGCAATACCTTGTTCATTTGTGGCTAAATGTATATTATCATAGATGTTTTTTATTTCATTAGTTGGCAAATGATACATAACGTAGGCAGTTCCGAATGTGTATTCAAGTCGGTCAGCTGAAAGCATTGGAGTATCATTATCTGCAATCGGATATAAATGGTAATCACAAACATCATCAACCATAATATTAAGTCGGTTTAATATTTCCATTATTTCTTTTGAGTTTTCTATTATCTTGCGAGTCTCTTCTTCGGTAGATTCTTGCTTTAGATGATCTCCATTTAGAAAGTCGATAGTGTGGGCAAAAACGGGTGTTGATATATCATGAAGAAGGCCTGCTATGGTCATCGTCAAATCATGAGTAAAATGCCAAACAATATATGCAACACCTATACTATGAGTAAGCCTTGAATAAGGGCAAATTTCATTTTTATACTTAGGATAACCGGCATATTCAACACCGCAGTGCATACCTACATGGTCCAGTCGCTGCATTTCCGGTGTTTTAACTAATTGTGTGATTGATGGAGGTATATTGTTAGAATATATTGAAGTGTACAAGGCAATTCCTTTCAATTAAGTGAGCAAATAGTATTTGACTATTAGATAGTGGTTTGTTAGTATATTTATTCTACATGAAATATTACAGCTAGGCAAGATGAATTAAGACAAGCTAGTGAAATATCAACCCAAATACATTATATAAGGAGCAGTATGTCAGAATTAATTATAGGATGCCATCTGTCATCATCAAAAGGTTTTCTTCACATGGGACAGGAGGCAATAAGCATTGGTGCAAATACATTTCAGTTTTTCACTAGAAATCCTCGTGGAAGTAAGGCAAAGCCGATTGATGAACAAGATGTCCAAAAGTACCTTGAGTATGCAAAAGAAAATAACATAACTAATATACTAGCGCATGCACCATATACACTTAATCCATGTTCAGCGGATGAAAGAGTCAGAGAGTTTGCATATATGACCATGGAAGACGACCTTAAGCGAATGGAGTATGTACCGGGTAATTGCTACAATTTTCATCCCGGGTCTTATACATCCAGCTCGAGAGATGAAGGGATTACAAGAATAATAGAAATGTTAAATAAGTTGTTACAGACAGATCAGAGCACTACTGTTTTATTGGAAACCATGGCAGGTAAAGGAACGGAAATAGGAAGAAGTTTTCGGGATCTGGCTGAGATTATATCCGGTGTGAAACTTAAAAGTCATATCGGAGTCTGCCTTGATACCTGTCATGTATATGATGCAGGATATGACATCAAAGGTCATTTGAATGAGGTGCTTAGAGAGTTTGATGAGGTTGTTGGAGTAAATAAATTAAAGGCAATTCACTTGAATGATAGCAAAAATCCATTTGAAAGTCATAAGGACAGGCATGAAAAACTTGGCCAAGGTTATTTGGGGATTGAAACCTTTGAGAATATAGTAAATCATCCAATGACTCAAGGAATTCCATACTATTTGGAAACGCCAAATGAACCGGATGGGTACAAACAAGAGATTGCATTACTTCGCAAACTATATAAGTGAAAAAAATCCACGAGCCAATAAAATGACTCGTGGATTTGACGTCCTTTTTACGATATAATCATGAACAAGTAATGCGCGACTACACCGGCAAATATACCGGCTATTGTATGTGATATTAAAGCCTTAGATATTAATTCTCTTCGTCCAAGAGCTTCCATCATAGATACATGAGTTGAAAGATATCCTGACCAGCACATACCCATTGCGGTAAATACAGCGATTTCATTAGCAGCTACAAGACCATCTTTTACCATTTGAGGAACCATACCAATTGCGGCACCTACGGCACCTAGTGATGTTATCGGAACTACAATATCGCTACCATCTATAAATCCGAATAGGACTTTAGTAACAGGTGCTATAAAGTTACCAAGTTTTGGTAGTAACTTTATACCCTCATAAGCAGCACCGGTGTAAACAGCAGCACCATTAGCAGCCTCACCAGGTCCAAATGTAAGTATCATTACAAGTGTACATATGAATACAACTCCGGGTGTAATTGCAAAACATGTTTGCCAACCTAGTTTACCACCTTCGAGCAAACAGTCGAGCACTCTGGAAAAGACGTTTTTCTTATGGTGTTCTTTTCCATCAGCCTCAGAATCTTCGTCAACTTCGACTTCTTCCATTTGGTTCATTTCATCCCACTGTCCGGTTTTCATATAATGACGTTTAGTGAGAAAGAGCATCAACCGAGTAGATAATATACTACCTGCTACTGCTCCCAGAAGACCGGCTCCGACTGCTTTAGCGAACCCATGTCCTAAACCTAACATAAATGAACAAACTATCATACCCATTCCGAAAGCGGTACCCAAGTTACAAAGTGCAGGAGTTTGATATTTCTTGAAATATTTCTTTGAACGCTTATCTGATGCTAGAGCTAAGATAGCCGGATTATCTGATAAGAAAGTTGTCATAATACCAACAGCTGATGCTCCCGGCATCCCATATATGGGTCTCATTATAGGTGAGATGATATATTGTACTAGAGATACAACGCCAAATTCGGTAAGTAAACTTCCCACGGCACCCATTATTACACAAACTGCACAGATATAAAGAACCGTATCAATTAAAACTGAATATGAGGTCTTAAGTATAGTATTGAGCATATTGCTGACACCCATTACACTACCTATATATACAAAGAAACCTATGAAAACAGCAAGAAATATAAAAGTGCCGACTCCAAACTCTCGTTTAATTGCAGGGCTCCCTTCCTTTTTTTTAAACACAATTCTTCCTCCAATTCGATATATATTTAAAATCTTCTCTTAGAGTAAAAAATATGAGTTTAGAGCGAAAAATCGCTAAGCAGATTAATCTGAAGATTTATAGAATGGATGAATCTGCACTTTTCCTGTTAAAAAATATCCAATGTCTACTCTATTATACAACTTGGTTAGGTATAAGAAAAACCAAAGGGGTAGTTATTTGAAAATGGAAGGCAGATATCTGTAAGTAGATATCTGCAATAAGATATAAAACTTGACCGAAACAGAACATAAAGAGTATCATTAATGAAAAAGTGGTAAAACATATAAAAAGGATAAAATAGTGAAAAAGAGATTTAGAATAAATAGAGAACAAGTGCAAAGAGAAGCCGGTGCCGCGGCATATACAAGAGGAGCGACTGTTTATAGAGAACATAAAGTCTTTGATATATATGTAGACTCAACAGGTACGACTGATTATATCAAGGCATTAGTAGAAGGCAGCCATTATGAGGAGTATGAGGTATTTGCCACATATATGCTTAGTGAAAACAAGTTGACACAAGCATACTGCAGTTGTCCTGCATATAGGAAATACTCCAGCATATGCAAACATTGTGTCGCAACACTCTTGGAATATGAGGATTATATTAATGAATATGATGATGATTTAGAGGATGAAACACCTTATAATCATGCACTTCAAATGCTTGATAGTTTTAAAGGGAATTATAAAAAAGAAGATAAGCAAGATACAACTAAAGCGTTTAAGAGTCTGTTGGTTAGTGAGCAAAGCAACGAGTTTCTACAAGGAATTGAAGATATTAATTACGGAGAAGTGCATATTGAGCCAATACTAAACTATACAAGAACGGAGTGTTTTATCGAGTTTAAAATTGGAATTACCAGAATGTATATCTTAAAGGATTTAATTGAATTTGAAGAACATATGGCAGCGAAAAGTGAGTTTTCATATGGTAAAGAGCTTAAATTCAGACACAGTATTGAGTTGTTTGATGAAGCATCAAAGCCTATCGTAGGATATATATTAGAATGGGTTCGTCAACATAAGGATGAGAACAAAAAGGTAATTTATAATTATTATAGAGGCTTTGAGTATTCACATGCAAAAATCAGAAATTTAATACCTACTCAAGCAGATACTACACGATTTTTCGATGCTATTGGAGACAATACTTTTATCGGAAATATTCAAGGACAATCTGATACAACGTGGAGAGCTATTGAAGATAACTATAGGGATAATCTGCTGATAAACGGGGATTCCGAAGGTATTAAAATAAGTGTAAGTAGTGCAACACAAATATCAACTGCTTCATGGACATTTTATTTCCAAGCAGGCATTGTATATAAAGTACCGGAAAGTACGTTTGAAAAGGTGACAGCGTTTAGAGACATATTATACGAACAGGAAGGTGAGTCAATATTTGTAGCGAATGAAGATATCCCTTCATTCATTAGAACGGTATTACCTAAACTATTGGAAGTTTATGATTGTACATTTAGTAATTTCGACCCGGATAGTTATGGAATCACACCGGTCACTTTTGAATTCTATCTTGATATGCCACAAGCAGATTTTTTGACATTTAGAGTATTAGCTGTTTATGGCGAAGAAAAGTTCAATATATATGATAAAGAAGAGACGAAAAGTAAAGAAGTCGAAGTTACAAGGGACAGGATCAAAGAAGCTCAGATTGCAAAAGTCATGGACTACTATACCAATGCATATGATGAAGAAAAGAAACTTATGGTTCTCACAGATGATGACGATTTGATGTACGAAGTACTTACTATAGGAGTTGAAAAACTTCAACTAATCGGGGAGGTCTTTATATCAGATACGCTTAAGCAGAAGGAATATTCTCCAAAAGTTACTATAGGATTATCTCTGGCCGGTGAAAAGCTCGAAATAAGTATGACATCTGAAGAAATGACAAATGATGAATTATTCGAAATATTATCTAAATATGAGAGGAAAAAGAAATTCTATAAGCTGAAAAATGGTGGTTTCGTAAATATGGAAGATGCCGGCATGAAGGCATTATTAGAACTGAAGGATGGACTCGGACTAAGAAATTCTCAGTTAAAAAGAGGTAAGGCTCAAGTTCCCAAATTTAGAGCACTATACTTAGATAATGAGCTCAGGGAACAAAATGCGTTACCGGTTATCAAGGATAAGTCATTTAGATCATTGATACGCAATATGAAGACTGTAGAAGACAATGATTTCGAGATACCACAGAGCTTGGATAAGATATTACGTGGATATCAGAAACAAGGCTTTTACTGGCTAAAGACACTTAGTAATAACGGATTCGGCGGTATTCTTGCTGATGATATGGGACTTGGAAAGACTTTGCAAGTTATAGCATATATTCTGTCAGAAGGTGGCACTACTTTGGTAGCATGCCCGGCATCACTTGTGTTTAATTGGAAAAATGAAGTTGAGAAATATGCACCTAGTATAGATGCAGTCATGGTAATTGGGACTAAAAAAGAACGAAGAGATATAATTAAAAATATTGAAATAGGTCAAGTGATAATAACGTCATATGATTTACTAAAACGTGACTTGGATGAATATGATAGTAAGACATTTGCAACAATGGTAATAGATGAAGCCCAGTTTATTAAAAATCATAATACACAAGTTGCAAAAGCAGTAAAGGATGTAGATGCAGGATTCAAAATTGCACTGACGGGAACTCCGGTTGAAAATTCACTTAGTGAATTGTGGAGTATATTTGATTTTGTTATGCCCGGGTTCTTTTACAACTATACAAAATTTAGAGAAGAGATAGAAACACCTATTGTTCAAGAACAAGATGCAGATGCCAAATTAAGATTGCAGAAAATGCTAAAGCCGTTTGTACTTAGACGCCTTAAGAAAGATGTACTTAAAGATTTACCGGATAAAATGGAGGAAAATTACTTTGCGAAATTAGCGGGTGAACAACAAAAGTTATATGATGGTCATGTGCAGAGAATGAAGATGCTTCTTGAGGATAAGTCCGACACAGAGTTCAAAAAGTCAAAGATTCAGATACTTGCTGAACTTACAAAATTGAGGCAATTATGCTGTGATCCGACATTATTATTTGATGAATATAAGGGTGAATCTGCTAAGCTGGAGATGTGCAAGGATTTGGTAAATAAAGCAATTTCAGGTGGACACAAGATATTATTGTTTTCTCAGTTTACTTCTATGTTGGATATAATTACGAAGAGTTTTGAGGAAGAGGGTATTTCTTACTTATTATTGACAGGTGCTACCAGCAAAGAAAAGCGTGCTAAGATGGTCACGGAATTTAACGCCGGCAAGGCTGAGGTATTCTGTATATCGCTAAAAGCAGGTGGTACGGGTCTTAATCTTGTTGCAGCAGATATAGTTATTCATTATGACCCGTGGTGGAATGTCGCGGTACAGAATCAGGCAACTGATAGAGCGCACCGGATAGGGCAAAAGAATGTAGTTACAGTGTATAAGTTGATTGCCAAAGACACAATAGAAGAAAATATAATGAAAATTCAAGAGCGAAAAAGTAAGCTTGCAGATGAAATTCTAAGTGGTGAAGGAATGTCAGGTACAAGCTTTACAAAAGAAGAACTATTGGAACTACTATAATTTCTCTTCGGCTAGAAGTGCAGCGCCAAGTGCGCCTGCATATCTGCCAAAAGGAAGAGTATCTACGTTGTGGCGTATTTTCAAAGTAAATAGTAGACCTGAATATATTAGAAATGGTACAATAAGATATACAAAGTATTAGGAGGATGAAAGATATGGTTGCAATAATAATCGTTTTAGTTGTTTTAGTTTTGGTAGTAGGGTTTGTCATAAGTGCATATAATGGATTGGTTAAACTAAGAAATAAGGTAAAAACCAATTGGTCACAGATAGATGTTGTTCTTAAAAGAAGGACAGATCTTATTCCTAACCTTGTGGAGACTGTCAAGGGATATGCTTCACATGAAAAAGATACATTAGAGGCGACTATATCTGCAAGAAATAAGTATTTAAGTGCAGGTAATATGAATGAACAGATGGAAGCATCGGGAGAATTAACGAGTGCCCTTAATAGAATCATGATGTTAGGTGAAGCATATCCACAGTTAAAGGCAGATACTTCATTTAATAATCTGCAAAACAGCATAAAGGAAACTGAAGACAAAATACAATACGCGAGACAATTCTATAATGATTCAGTCTATGGTTATAATAATAAAAGAGAAACATTTCCATCATCTATAATAGCAAGTATGTTCAATTTTCAGGAATTCTCATTATTTACGATAGCTGATACAGAGAAAGAGGTGCCAAAGGTTGAATTTTAGAAGGAGAAACGGGATAAAGAAGTTATGGGCTTTTCTTTTAAGTTTAATTATTATAGGTTCATTTGCGCTACCCGTATCGGCAGCGAGTAATGAGCTTCATAGTATTACTACTACAATTAATATCAATAATGACGGGAGTGCGGACATAGTTGAAGTCTGGAACATAAAAGTAGTTGAAGGCACGGAAATATATAAGCAAATGAAGAATATGGACGGCTCCCCTATTACTGATTTTACAGTTGTGTCGAATGATATTGTTTTTGAGGCGCAGGATAGTTGGGATGTAAATGCAAGTATAGAAGAAAAAGCATTTAAATCCGGGATAATAAAAGACGGTAATGACTATGAATTGTGCTTCGGAGTAGGTGATTACGGAGAACATCTATTTACGATGTATTATTCTATCGATAATTTTGTCCAGGAATATGCGGACATGTTTGGAATGAATTACCAATTAATTGGCAGCGATATGAATGTTAAGCCAAAGGAAATGAGTATCAAAATATATAGCGAACAGATTAATGCTAATACAAAGATATTCGGTTTTGGATTTGAAGGATATATCAATATAATGAATCAAGGGGATACATATTTTATTGATGCAAATAATTCAAATGACGATGGAAGTTTCGGAACTGTTAATTATGCAAATGTTCTTGCGGGATTTGAAGGTGCATCTTTTAGTAGTGCTAATGATAAGCATTCAGGTAGAACTTTTGAAGATATGGCGGACGAAGCTAAAGATGGCAGTGATTATTATGACGATAGCAATGGAACCTTAACCGTTATTTGGATGATATTGACTTTTGCAGTAGTTGCTATTTTCTTTGCTTACTTGATAATAGGATCGTTAAGGCAGAAAAAGTACGGATATATGGGAAATCTGAGGTTTACTGATGGAACAAATGCTAAGAGTTTGCCTAAAAAAACCGAGGTTGATTATTTCAGAGATATTCCTGCAAATAAAGACATTTTCTTGTTTTCGTATACAGCTGAAAAAGCGTTGTTGGTAGAACAAAGGCAAAGAGAAACGGGTTTGTTTTCAGGAATCTTATTAAACTGGATTAGAAATAAAAATATAGAGTTTGTCATCTTAGAAAACCAAGGTGGCCTGCTAAGAAAAGATAGTCATAGGATTCAGTTTTTAGATGATTCAACGTTAAAGACTCCCATGGAGAAAGAACTTTACGGATATTTGAAGTTGGCAGCAGGTGCGGACGGTATATTAGAAGATAGAGAATTTGAGAAATGGTGTGACAAGAATTATACAAAAATGAGAAAGTGGTTCAAAGATGTTAAGCTAGGTGTTGAATCCATGATGAAAACTAACGGATATGCTGATGATAGATTAGTATATACTGATAAATTCAAAGAGACAATACTTCAAAGTGTTGGGTTTAAGCGGTTTTTATCGGAATTTGCCAGCATGGGAGAAAAGCAGGCTAAGGAAGTGGTTCTCTGGGAAGAATATCTTATGTTTGCATCAGTTCTTGGTATGGCTGACAAAGTAGAGAAAGAAATTGGAAGAATATATCCGGAATTTAAAGATAATTCTTATATAGATCCAACATTTACAGTTATGGCTACAAATACGTTTGCTTTAAGGTCAATGAACAGTGTTAGTACAGCAGCCTCAAGAGCCAGTGGCGGCGGTGGATCCAGTTCATTCGGCGGAGGTGGAAGCTCATTCTCCGGTGGGGGCGGAGGCGGAGTACGCTAGAGTAATTATGGAGGTACTTTATGTTAAAGGTAATCATAGTCGACGACGAAGAAAAAGTTTGCCGATTAATATATCACCTAGTTGACTGGGAAGAGCTGGGAATGGAAGTGGTAAAAGTTATACACGATGGACTTGAAGCACTTGAGTATATTATTAATAATGAGCCCGAAGTTGTAATTACAGACATAAGGATGCCAAATTGTGATGGGCTTGAGATGATAGAGAAAGTGCGAGAACAAGGCCTCACTACTAACTTTATAATTATTAGCGGATATAGTAATTTTGAATATGCTAAAAATGCAATACGATATGGCGTAGAGGACTATTTACTGAAGCCACTTGAGAAAAAAGAGATTGTAGCTACATTAAAGAGTATCAGAGATAAAAGAACTATTATTGAGGAAAGACAAGCGGAAGAGCTGCGTCTAAAAGATATTGTGGAAGTCTCAAAAGAAAAATCCAGAGATTCGTTATTATCAGATATGATAATTAACAAAAACAGTCAGAACTTCTCAAATATCCAAGAAGTAAATGAGGAATACCAGACACATTTTGTCAATGGATACTTTATGACGATAATTGTACAGCCATTCATGGAGCAGCACCTGATAAGTGATGAAGAATTGAGTATTATGCTACCTAAAATTGAGCAAATGATTGTAAATCGTCTAAATGATTATGGTGGAGAGGTCATTGCAAAGCCCGTTAGGGATTGTGTTTGGTGTATCGTAAATAGCAAAGATGATATGGTAGAAGATTTAACCAAGAAACTTAAAAAAATAAGAATTGATGTTTTGAAGTTAAAGAGCATTTTTAAAGGCATCGAAATACACACAAGCTTTGGTAAACAGGTTATGAATATTACTGATCTTGGCGAAAGTCTTTCCAGTGCTGAGCAGATTATGTTTGAGAGAATTATTGTACCGGAGGAGAAGATACATAGATATTCACAGGAGTTTTGCTTGTCTGAAGATATAAGTACTGATCTTTTACTAAAAGATGAGTTATTTGAAGCAATGGAGCACCTTGATCTTCGAAAGATTAAAGAATTAACAAATTTAATAAAAGATAGAGTCAAAAGTGAAGATATACACGGATATAAAGTTTATCAGATATATTGTAGAATTGTGGATATGTTTATACACTCCGTTCAAAAATTTAGAACTGACTACAGATTTCCTGATAGAGACTTTTTTATACAGTACTATACAACCTATTTCACAACTGACGATGTGTTTGACGGAGTAAATGAGATATTGGGCAATGTGACTAAGGAGTATCGAGATGCCAAAATTGCAGAAGAAGCGAAGCCAATTAAAGAGGCTAAAGAGTATATATCAAGATATTTTAATACGTTATTAACGCTTGAGGAGGTTAGTAGACAAGTTGGATTTAACCCTGCATATTTATCATCTCTTTTTAAAAAGGAAACGGGTAAGAATTTTTTAGAATATATAACGGAGACAAGAATAAATAAGGCTAAACAACTACTAATAACAGCCAATGACCCTTTAGCAGATGTAGCTTGGGCTGTAGGATATTCTGATATAAAGTACTTTTCGAAGATTTTCAAACGAATTGTTGGACTGGCTCCATCAGAGTATAGAAAGCTCTATAGTTAAAAGGGGGAGCAGATGAACAAACAAAAGATTTTTTCTGAACAGTTAATTTGTTTTGCGAGAATAATTATAACCATGGAGTCTTTTCTATTCATGGTTATTTTTATTGCGATGAAAGTAAAGAATATTATAGATGTTCAAGGAATGATGATAGGATTTGTGCTGACAGTTTTCATTCATTTGCTGATTGCAACTTATTTAAAGAAGAAAATAATCATACCGTATGAAGAAAGCAGGCAAGTCTATAAGAAATTTGTAAATGGAATGGTTTATGACGATTTATTTAATTTGGATTATCAGATGTTTCCGGAGATGAAGGAGGTTATGACTAGATTTGGTAATATGATAGACAAACAATCATCAATTAAATTATCAACAAAACAAGCCGAGTATTTAGCTCTGCAAAACCAAATCAATCCACACTTTTTATATAATACATTAGAAGCGATTAGAGGTGAGGCACTTAGTGTTGGTCAAGAGGATATTGCAGATATAACCCAAGCACTTGCGAAATTTTTCAGATATACAATATCAGATGTTGGGCATCTTGTTACACTTGAGGATGAGCTTGACAATGCGGAAAATTATTTCAAAATACAGGAATACAGGTTTGGAACTAAGATAAAAATGAATGTTGAACTACCAAAAGAAGATGCACTAGGATTTCAATTACCCAAACTAACGTTACAGCCGATTATTGAAAATGCAATTTTTCATGGGTTAGAAAAAAGTTCCGGAAAGGGTTCTGTGAATATTTTGGTGGAGCTAACTAAGGATAAACTATTTATACAGGTATCAGATGATGGTGGAGGAATACCGGAAGATGAGCTGGAAGTATTAAATAATAAGCTGGAACGTGTCTCCGCAAGCTATGTTAATGAGAAAAAGGGTAGGGGTGGTATTGCGCTACTTAATGTATGTCGAAGAATAAAGCTACTTTTTGGAGAGGAGTATGGAATATCGGTTTATAGCTTGTACAGCGTCGGAACGGATGTAAGAATTGTTATGCCACTTTTACGCCTAAGGAGTGATGAAATATGAAAGAAGAATTACTTCGTATAGAAAACGGGAATTTGATAAGAGATGAGCATAACATATTAAAAAGGTTATTCATACAAATTTATAGAGGCGAGGCAGTCAGCATCGTATTCGATGATGCAAGAGAAAGGAAATGGGCAACGCGTTTATTTGCGGGTAATGTGGAATTCAATAGTGGTGTAATAAATTACCTCGGGAGTAAGGTAAGCGTAGAGGATGCCGGAAAGCTTTTTCAAAATCATATATGTATAGTAGATAGAGAAAATAGATTGGTCCGTTCTCTTAGTATTATGGACAATATTTTTCTTGGAGTTAAATCAAAACATGGTTTTTTTGTAAAAAAGAACACCTATGAGTCAGAGAGAGAAGAAATCAATGAAAAATTTGGGATTAATCTGTTGGGTTTTAGAAATGTTGAAAAGTTATCACAAAAGGAACGTATTATATTAGAAATGATTAAAGCTTATGTACAAAATAAAGAGATTATTATTTTGTCAGACTTGAGCAATATTCTAAGTGATGGTGAACGAACAGAACTTTACAAAGTAATTCTCAAATTCTTGGAATGTGGAATGAGTTTTATAATTATGGAGCCGTTTGATCACGTTATGATAAAGTGGACATCACGTCTTTATATAGTTAAACATGGAAAGACAATGGGTGTATTTAAATCTGACGAAGCCGATATTAATAAGATTTATGCTTCACTTTTACTTGATAATAAACAAATGGGTGAAAAGCTTCCACGATTGCGAGAAGAAAGTGAAGAAGAGTGGATACCAATAATAGAGTTTGAAGATGTGTGTACTAATAAATTAAAGGATTTTAATTTATCATTAGGTAAGGGAGAACTCGTTAAACTATATGTATTAGATGAAGATACCGGAGAACAAATATCGGGTATTTTGGACGGAAGTATAAAGAAAACATCCGGGAAGTTGATGCGAGATAATAGAGAATATTCGGTAAGTAGTGTAAATGAAGCACTTCAAAATGGAGTTGGATTTATAGAGGAGCTTGCAAGTGAGAACATGATGCTTAAAAATATGACGGTTTTTGAGAATATCAGTTTAATGCTAGCGGAAAAGATTGCAGGATTTTGGATACGGAAACGGTATAAAAATAATATAAGAGATTATGTGGCGCAGTATATTGATGAAGAGCTTTTGGATATGCGCCCTAATGATTTGGATTTAGTAACATTACAAAAGATAGTATACTATAGATGGTTGATTTTCCATCCCAAATTGGTTGTTTGTAAGCGTCCGTTTGGTTTAGAAGATATACATATACGAAATGTAACGATAGAACTAATTAAGATGCTATGTGAACAAGGTATTGCAATTATAGTACTGACTTCCAAGTTTGATGATTTACAATTATTGGAAGGAGAAAACATCTATTTATATAAAGGTCGGGAAATTGATGAGGATGAAGTATACCAAAATCTTTACAGAGAAAACGATTCTTAAGTAGGACCGTTTTTTTTGTGCTTAAATCTAAAGAATGACCCCCATCAATCTAAAGATGACAAGTTGTAGAAAGATGTAAAGTGATTTATTCTTGATTTACAAAATTTAAGGAGGAAAAGGTAGTCATGAAAAGGAAAGTAGTAAGTTTGTTATTAGTTGCGGTAATGGCAATGTCGCTGGTAGCTTGTGGTAGCTCAAGCGATTCATCAGGGTCTTCAGATGGAGATGGGGCAAGTGAAAGCAGCTCTGCGGATCTTCCTATATTAGGTGCAGGTATTTATTCAGCATCTGATAACTTCAACTCATATATTGGGAAGAGTATAAGCAATTCAGCAGTTGGTGTTTTCGAGACAAATATCGAAGACGGACAAAATGACCAAGCGACTCAAACGGATCAAGTAGATACTATGTTAGCAAAGGGAGCAAAGGTTATTGCATTATCAGTAGTTGATGTAACAGCTGCACCTGCAATAATTGAAAAAGCGAAGAATGCCGGAGATATTCCGGTAATATTCTTTAATAAAGAAATTACTGATGAAGGAGTTATCGAGTCCTATGAACATGCATATCAAGTTACTTCAACATCAGGAGACTATGGAGCAACTATACAAGGTGAAATGATCGTTGAAGAGTGGAACAATAATCCTGATATGGATAAAAACGGAGACGGTATTATCCAAATAGTTAACTTAATGGGAGATCCGGGGCATACAGCATCTCAGCCACGTGCAGATTATGTTAAGAAAGCAATAGAAGATGCGGGTATCGAGTATGAATTGTTAGCAGAAGACTCAGGTATGTGGGTAACTGCAACTGCAAAAGACAAGATGGATGCTTGGATTTCTAAATTTGGCGATGAAATAGAGTGCATAATAACTGCAAATGATGCAATGGCACTTGGAGCATTAACATCTATAGAAGCTGCAGGGTTCAACACTGATGGAAGAGATAGTGATTTATACATTCCTATAATTGGAATTGATGCACTTCCGGAAGCGTTGGAAAAAATTGACTCAGGTCAGATGATTGGTTCAGTCCTTCAGGATGCTAAGACACAAGGAGAAGTTATTGTAAAAATGGCCGAAAATATGATGAATGGAAATGTGGTGGATGAAGGTACAGGATTTGAGCTTGATGAGGAAAAGGGAATTAGAGTACCTTACCAGGCAATAACTTCAGAAAACACAGATGTAGCAAAGGAAACATACGAATAAACGAGGGATAAACATGCCAGATAATAATTATGTTCTTGAAATGAAGAATATCTCGAAAGTATTTCCCGGTGTTAAAGCTTTAGATGAAGTTACATTTCTAGTAAGAAAAGGAACGGTCCATTCTCTCATGGGAGAGAATGGAGCCGGTAAATCTACATTGATGAAATGTTTATATGGAATTTACAGTGTAGATGGTGGTGAAATTACACTCGATGGTAAGAAGGTAGCTTTTTCAAACCCTGCGGAAGCACTTAATAGTCACGTATCAATGGTTCACCAGGAGCTAAACCAAGTTTTACATCAAACGGTCATGGAAAATATGTGGCTTGGAAGATATCCAAAGAAAAATGGGCTAATAGATCATAAGAAGATGTATGATGATACGACAAGTATTTTTAAAGAACTTGATATAGCTGTAGATCCGAAAGTTAAGATGGGGTCTCTCCCGGTTTCTCAAAAGCAGATGATAGAAATAGCAAAAGCAGTATCATATGATGCTAAGGTAATCGTCATGGATGAACCGACTTCATCTCTTACAGATAAAGAGGTTGAACATTTATTTGCTATCATAGAGAAGTTAAAATCCGCCGGAACAAGTATAATTTATATATCTCATAAAATGGAAGAAATACTTAGAATTTCTGATGATGTAACAGTAATGAGAGATGGGAAATGGATATCAACGAAAGAAGCGAGTGAGCTTACAGTTGATGAGATTATAAGATTGATGGTAGGCCGAGAGCTTACTGAGCGTTATCCATTTAGAGAAACAAAGTGTGGAGAAACGTTGCTTAAAGTAGAAGGTTTAGGCACATATAATAAAGGCTTTAAGGATATAAGTTTTGAGCTTAAAAAAGGTGAAGTTCTAGGAATTGCAGGCCTGGTAGGAGCACAGAGAACCGAATTATTGGAAGCATTATTCGGAATGCGAAGACTTGGTAAAGGCGAAATATTACTTCACGGAAAAAAAATCCAAAATAAGACACCTCATCAAGCAATTAAAAATAAATTTGCACTATTGACGGAAGAACGTAGAAAAGATGGAATATTCCCGGGTCTTAGTGTTGGGTTCAATATGACTATTTCAAATTTAGATGAGTATATAAGACCATCCAGAATATTGAATAATCGGTTTATGAACAAACACATAGATGAAATGGTAGAACGCATGAAGGTTAAAACACCATCATCTAAAGTACAAATAAAGAACCTCTCAGGAGGTAATCAACAAAAGGTGATCCTTGGCAGATGGCTCCTCACGAGTCCGGAAGTTCTTTTGCTTGATGAACCTACAAGAGGTATAGATGTAGGGGCGAAGTATGAAATATATCAACTTATGAATGAATTAGCGGCACAGGGCAAGGGGATTATTATGGTTAGTTCAGAAATGCCGGAGCTTTTAGGTGTTTGTGACAGAATCATGGTAATGAGCAATGGTCACCAATCCGGACTGTTTGATGCAAAGGAAACATCGCAGGTGGAAATCATGAGTTCATCTGCTAAATACGTATAACTTGTGGCGAATATCGCACAAATTCGAATATGGAGGAATAGAGAAATGAAAGGACCAAAAGCTCAGATATCAATAAAACAGATTCTGGCGGAAAAGGCGATTTATATAGTCTTGGTGATTCTGTTTGTTGTTATCGTGGTTATGGAACCATCTTTTTTATCATTTAATAATTTAACGAATATATTTGCTCAATCAGCAACGAGAATTATTATTGCATTAGCAGCAAGTATGATACTTATAGTGCAGGGAGTTGATTTATCTGCCGGGCGTATGATAGGTTTAGCGGCGGTTATTTCAGCATCTATGATGCAGCAGGTTACTTATTCATACCGAATGTATCCCGAATTGGCGGAATTACCAATTATTGTACCATTTTTAGTGGTAATGGCCGTATGTGCAGTAGCGGGAATGATATCAGGTATAACTGTTGCGATATTTAAAGTTCCACCATTTGTAGCAACACTGGCAATGCAGTTAATTTTATATGGAGCATCTTCTATATATTTTGACAGACCACCTTATGGAGCACAGCCAATTGGTGGAATTGATTCAAAATTTACTAAAATAGCAACGGGATCTATTACTATAGGAAGTTTTCGTTTACCGTATTTGATTATTATAGCTATTGTTGTAAGTGTTTTGATATGGATACTTTGGAATAACACAAAATTTGGAAAATACATGTATGCTGTAGGTGGTAATTCAGATGCAGCAAAGGTATCGGGTGTTAATGTAAACAAAATGCTGATAATAATATATACACTTGCCGGAGCAATGTACGCATTTGCAGCAGTATTGGAAGTGTCTAGAATTGGTTCTGCAAGTAATACTACCGGAAATGGATACGAAATGGATGCTGTTGCGGCAGCAGTTGTTGGTGGAGTCTCACTTGCCGGTGGAGTTGGAAGTGTTGGCGGTGTACTTATAGGTGTATTTATCTTCCAGGTAATTAATTATGGGCTTGCTTTTATAGGAGTAAATATGTACTGGCAATATATTGTAAAAGGTTTAATTATATTAAGTGCAGTAATAATTGACATGAGAAAATATGCTAAAAAGCAGTAAAAAAGGAGGTTTGAAATGCGCGAGACAGTTAAAAACACAAAACTTACAGAGAATTGCAGTAGGGAAGATATAAAGGTATTTGTTGACGAAATGTTGAATGAGCTGACAATAGATGAAAAGATTAATATAATGTCAGGACAGATAACGGAAGAAAAACTATTAGATGATTTATTTGTAATAGAGCACTATAATATGAAACCATATCCTACAAAGGAAATTGAACGACTAGGTTTACCGAATGTTCGATTTATAGATGGACCAAGAGGTGTAGTTACAGGTTCTTCAACATGCTTTCCTGTTGCAATGGCTAGGGGAGCAAGTTTTGATAGAGATTTAGAAGAAGAAATCGGTAAAGTAATTGGTGCAGAGGTACGTGCACAAGGTGGCAACTATTTCGGAGGTGTATGTATAAACTTACCAAGAAATCCGAGATGGGGTCGCGCACAGGAGTGTTATGGAGAAGACCAATATCATTTAGGCGAAATGGGTGCGGCACTGACAAGAGGTGTACAGAGTCAAAACGTTATGGCTTGTATAAAGCATTTTGCTATGAATAGTATAGAAAACTCGAGATTTAAAGCAGATGTTTATGCTGATATGAGAACACTTTATGAGGTTTATCTGCCGCATTTCAAGCGTTGTATAGATGAGGGCGCAGCATCTGTTATGGGAGCTTACAACAAGGTATATGGAGAGCAGGCATCGGAAAGTAAGTTCCTGCTTAAGGATATACTTAGAGACAAATGGGGATTTGAAGGATTCACATTATCGGACTTTTTATGGGCTATTCATGATCCTATAAAGGCAGTAGAAAGCGGAATGGATATTGAGATGCCATGTCTTCATCATTACGTTACGCAGCTAGCTGATGCTGTAGAAACAGGGAAGATAGATATCCAAGATATAAATAATTCTGTTGGATGTATTCTAAGAACGATACTTTATTTTGAAACAAGGAAGGATCCTATAGAGTATACACCGGATATTATTGCTTCAGACGAGCACTTGGCAGTTGCAAGGCGAGCAGCTGAAGAATCAATGGTTCTATTGAAAAACGACAATAATGTTCTGCCGGCTGACAAAGCAAAAACCAATAGAATAGTAGTTCTTGGAGAACTGGGAGATACAGAGAACATTGGTGACCATGGTTCAAGTAAAGTTCATCCGTACTATACGATTACACCATTTAAAGGTCTAATGAAGAAGATGCCTACATCTGAAATTCTTTATAACGATGGTAAAGATCTTGAAATGGCGACTAAGCTTGCTAAAGATGCTGACCTAGTTGTTATTGTGGCAGGTTATATTCATTCGGATGAAGGAGAGTTCCTAGCGGATCGCCACGACATTGCTGAAATGGGTGGAGATAGAGAGTCCATGAGACTTAAGCAAAGAGATATTGATTTGATTAAGGGTCTAAAGGGAGTTAATCCAAACACTGTATGCTCTATTATTGGTAGTAGTGCAATATTAATAGATGAATGGGCAGATGATGTACCGGCAATACTATTTTCATTTTATAGTGGGATGGAAGGCGGAAATGTTCTTGCGGACATCTTATTTGGCGATGTTTGCCCCGGAGGGAAACTACCATACACTGTAGCACAAAAGGAAGATGATTATCCATTCTTTGAAGCTGATTGTGAAAGAGCTGATTATGAGTATTATCATGGGTATGCAAAACTCGATAAAGAGAATAAAAAGCCTTATTATCAATTCGGATATGGATTATCTTATACAAAATTTGACATAGGAAAAGCAGATTTACAAGTATTTGAAGACACCTGTAAAGTAACAGTTGAGGTTAAGAATACAGGTGATTATGATGGTGCCGAAGTTCTTCAATTATATGTTGGCTGTGAAGGAAGTGCAGTAGATAGACCGATAAAAGTACTTAAAGATTTTGATAGAGTATTTGTTAATGCAGGTGAAGCAAAAACCATTAGTCTAAGTGTAAGCAAAGACGATATGGCATATTATAATGAGAATAAAGGAACCTTTGAAGCAGAAGATATTAAGTATATCGCATATGTTGGAACTTCTTCTGATAAAGAAGATTTACAATCAATAGAATTTAAATTCTAATTTGGAGGATTTGATATGAGAATAGGAGCAGATTACTATCCTGAGCACTGGAAAGAAGAACGATGGATCGAAGATGCCAAACTCATGCAGGACGCCGGCATCGAAGTAATTCGTGTCGGCGAATTCTCTTGGAGTCTTTATGAGCCGGAGGAGGGAAAATTACAGTTTGAGTGGCTGGACAAAGCAATTAATTTTTTTGGAGAAAAGGGTATAAGCGTTGTTATCGGAACACCATCTGCTACACCGCCGAAATGGCTTATTGATAAACATCCGGATATACTTCCGATTGATGAGCTAGGCAGAGTTAAGGAGTTTGGAACCAGAAAGCATTATTGCTTTAGTAATGATATTTATCGAAGTAAAACGAGGGATCTGGTTAGAAGTATTGCAAAACATTATAAAGACAATCCATATGTTGAAGGGTGGCAGATCGATAATGAACTTGGACATTCAGATACAACAAGATGCTATTGTGATAATTGTAGGTCAAAGTTTATTAAATGGTTAGAGAATAAATATGGTGATATCGATATATTAAATGAAACATACGGAACAGTATTTTGGAGTCAGCATTATAATGCATTTAGTCAAATCGTGATTCCAAAAGCCGGTGTTTGTTATGATTTTGATGAGGGAACAAGAGGTCAAAATCCGAGTCTGTTACTAGATTATTATAATTTTTGCAGTGATTCAATTATCAGTTTTACAAAAGAATCAGTTGAAGCGATAAGAGAATTCAGCAAATTACCATGCTCATCAAATTTATTAGATGCAGCAGTCAATTCTGAAACAGGAATAGATTATTTTGAGCTTTCAAAAGAACTGGATTACGTTACGTGGGATAACTATATCGAGTTTCAGTGGGGACGAGCTAAAACGGAAACGGTATCAAGAGACCATGCACTTATACGCTCTTATAAGAAACAGCCGTTTTGGGTTATGGAGCAACAAAGCGGTCCTTGCGGATGGAGTCGTATGGGTTCTGCGCCAAAGCCGGGAGAACTCAGATTGTGGACGTATCAGGCAGTAGCAAATGGAGCAGATACAGTTGTATATTTTAGATGGAGAGCTTGTACTTTTGGCACGGAACAGTATTGGCATGGAATTCTAGGCCATGACGGAAAGCCAAACAGGCGCTTCGAGGAGATAAAAAGAGTCGGCACTGAAATGAAGGATATTAGCAAACAAGTTGGAACGCTTATCCCGAAAGCTAAAGTTGCTATCGTAAAATCATTTCTAACGGAATGGTGCCATACAATATTTCCTAATGTTGAAGACTTCCAATATGATAAATTACTATTATCATTTTATAAACCATTTTATGATATGGGAATTTCAGTTGATTTCATTGACGATACAGAATGTATGTCAAGCTACTCTATAGTTATAGTTCCGGCGCTTGCTCATGTTTCGGATACAGTAGTAGAGAATATGACAGGATATACAAAAAATGGAGGTATACTTCTTACCTCATTTAGAAGTGGGTTTAGAAGTGAATACAATACTGCGCTCGAAGACACAATACCGGGTCCTCTTCGTGAACTGACAGGGATAGAGGTGCCTGAATATGATCCACAATTTCAAAAAGAAACGAATGTGTCAGGAATATTCGGATATGGAAGTGCAAAACTTTGGTGCGACATTGTTACAAATATTGATGCACAGGAACTTGCGGTTTATACAAGCGGGCACTACAAAGGTACACCATGTCTGACAGTTAAAAATAATACATATTATCTGGCATGTGATTTGGATGATAAGGCAATGAACGAATTGGCAAAGTATCTAATAAATCAGACGGATATCGAACAAGGTAATACACAGTTTGACAATGTAGAGATTGTACATACCACAGATGGAGAAAAGGATGTTAGATTTGTTTTAAATCACAATGAATATGAAGTAATAGTTCCACTTGATATTATTGGCAAAAATCTATTCACAGGGGAAGAGGTCAAGGACCATATTAAGGTTGGCGCTTATGATTTGGCAATGATAATGCACGAATAAATAATATATGGGTACTAATTTTGAAAAGCTCGTCGCTGCATAGCGATGAGCTTTTTTCTCTTAACAAAACTGAAACAATTCTCAAACATTTGTCAAACACTAGTATAAGATAATACCGGTATGTTAAAATGAAAATAGATTAAAATTAGAAATTATGAGGAGTACCGGGATGATAAATATACTAGTAGTAGAGGACGATGTTCAGTTAAACAAAATAGCATGTTCGTATTTAAACAATAGTGGATTTACTGCTAAAGGATGCTTTGATGCTCAAGAAGCAATGGAAGAAATGTATAACAAAATGTATGAGCTCGTGGTATCGGACATAATGATGCCGGGGATGGATGGTTTTGAATTTGCCAAGGCTGTCAGAGCGGTAAATCCTACAATTCCGATTCTATTTATGTCGGCAAAGGATGATATAACTTCGAAGCAAAGAGGATTTCAAATAGGTATAGATGATTATATGGTAAAGCCTATTGAGCTTGATGAGCTTCTTCTTAGAGTCAGAGCACTACTTAGAAGAGCTAACATAGAAATGGATAGAAAAATAACTATAGGGAACCTGGTGATGGATGCTGACGCTATGACAGCAACTGTTAATGATGATGAGTTAGCGGTTACTACTAGGGAATTTAATATCTTATACAAATTATTATCATATCCGAATAAAACCTTTTCAAGAGGTCAGTTAATGGATGAGTTCTGGAATATGGATAGTGAGACCGGGCTAAGGGCTGTAGATGTATATATAACCAAACTTAGAGATAAGTTTTCTGATTGTGACGGCTTTAAGCTTGTAACAGTAAGAGGCCTTGGCTATAAGGCGGTGCCGATGTGAAAGAGAAGCAAAAGAGTAGGTTTAAAAGAGTGCGTAATACGCTTTTTCCCAGGTCAATGTTTTGGATTTTGTTTTTACTATTACTGTTGGTCGGCAGTTTGCATACAGGCCTTTATCTAATTCTATCATCTGTTGATATACACGGTGGTCTAGCAACACTGATTATGCTGATTTACTGGGTTATTGTGGCAACCGTTCTAACTATATATTCGATGAAAACAATACGCAATAAATATGAAAAACCGATGAAGGACCTTGCAAAAGCGACTGATGCAGTGGCACATGGGGATTTCTCGGTTTATTTGCCGACAATTCATACAGCGCAGAAATATGACTATCTAGATGTTATGATACTTGATTTTAACAAGATGGTAGAAGAACTGGGAAGTATCGAGACACTTAAGACAGATTTCTTCTCAAATGTATCCCATGAAATTAAAACACCACTTGCAGCAATTAACGGATATGCACAGAGTCTTAAACATGATGATTTAACTAAGGAAGAAGAACAAGAGTATATAGAAAATATCATTTCATCATCAAATAGATTATCAGGACTAATAACCAATATTTTGAAACTGAACAGATTGGAAAAGCAAAGTATTGCTCCGATTAGTGAAAAGTATGATTTATGCCGTCAGATAGTTGACTGTGCACTGTCGTTTGAAGAACAATGGGACAAGAAGCAGATTGAGCTTGATATGGATATAGATGACGAGTGTTTCATAGAAGCAGATGAGAGCCTCATGGATATCGTGTGGAATAACCTGATTTCGAATGCTGTTAAATTCACTGATTCAGGTGGGAAAATATCGATAAAACAAACGGTAAACGATGATGTAGTGATTGTTAGTATATCGGACTCAGGGTGCGGAATGGATGCAAGAACTGTGGAGCATATATTCGAAAAATTCTATCAGGGTGATTCGTCACATGCAACCGAAGGAAATGGACTGGGACTTGCAATGGTAAACAGAATAGTTGACATAATAAACGGAAAAATAGAAGTTAAAAGTAATCCCGGTATTGGAACGGAGTTTGTAGTCACACTTATGACGGGTGGAGGAAAACAGCATGACAAATAATGACAGAGGCAGAAGCTTTGCAAGCTATGAGTATAAAGAGGTTTCAGGAAGCTCAACACGGGTTTCGATGTATCTTGATGGGTATTTCAATTTCGGTTGGAACATAGATGAGAACTTTATTAACCCACAGAACAGGATTATGGGTGTTGAAACAGTCCAGATTAAGAGAGACAGACGAATTGTAAATAAAATAGAGCTAACGAGACTGCAGAGAAATTTTGAAGATTGCATGAGACAAATCGATCAGCTGGAACGTTCCAAAACTACGAAAGCAACTGTAGTTTCACTTATTATTGGAATAATTGGGACAGCGTTTATCGCGGGTTCTGTATTTGCTGTCACACACGAGCCACCAATCATTTGGCTAACCATTTTGCTTGCGATTCCCGGAGCCATCGGGTGGGCACTTCCGTACCCGATATTTAGGAAAATGGCAATTGAGGATAGCAAAAAAATGGAAACACTAATTGACAACAAATATAGTGAAATAGCCGATATATGCAAGAAGGGAAGTCGACTTTTGGAGCAGTAATGCAAGAAGTAATAACCCTGTAATGTCCTGTAATGTGAAGAATATTTTTTTTGTTATATTACATTGACATGTTACCGTTGGTTATGCTAGACTAACTAAGCAATGAGCAGTGCAAAACACGTAGGTCCAGTTGTGCATTTTTTATTGCTTATTTTTTTGCGCAATAGTTAGCGAATGCTAACCAAAGTGCTGATTTTGTGGAGGAATTTATGAAAAATTATCGTATTACTATTATTTTATTGGCCATCACGATAATTGTATCGATTATATCACTTTTTATTGGTGTACTGGATGTTACACCAGGGGAAATACTTAGAGGAAATATTGATCAGCTTCAGATACTGCTAATTTCAAGACTACCGAGACTCCTGGCAATTTTATGCACCGGAGTTGGAATGAGCGTTGCAGGTCTAATCATGCAGCAACTTTGTATGAATAAGTTTGTTTCGCCAACGACCGGGGCAACTATATCGTCATCACAGCTTGGTATACTATTAGCGTTATTATTTATGCCAGCCTCAACGATAGTTTCAAGAGCACTGTTTGCAGGCATATTTGCGGTTTTGGGAACGTGGATTTACATCTGGTTTATCCAGAGTATTAAATTTAAAGATGTGATTATGGTTCCACTAGTAGGTATTATGTTTGGAAATGTTATTGGTGGGATAACAAATTTTCTTGCGTACAAATTCGAAATGACTCAAGCCATAGCTACATGGTTAACCGGCAGCTTCTCAACTGTGATTAGAGGACGCTATGAGATAGTTTATTTGGTAGTTCCACTTGTCATTATTGCATTTGTATTTGCAAATCATTTCAATATCGTAGGAATGGGTAAGGACTTTTCAAAAAATCTTGGGGTCAATTACAATGTGGTACTTTTTATGGGATTATCAATTGCAGCACTTATCACAGCAAGTATTGTAGTTATAGTCGGAAGTATATCTTATATAGGTCTGATAGTACCGAATGTTGTTGCTATGTTCAAGGGCGATAAAATCAGAGGAACGCTTATTGATACTGCATTGTTTGGGGCACTGTTTGTTTTAATCTGTGACATTATAGGTCGAGTCGTTATATTCCCTTATGAACTGCCGATAGAGCTTATAATCGGAATACTGGGAAGCATTATCTTTATTGCAATTCTTATGTATCGTTTAAACCACGGACATAAGGCTATAAGGAAAAAAGTGATAGGGGGTAAGGCATAGTGAAAACTAAGCGTAAGCTTATCATACTATCAGTAATAGTTGTTATTACAGTTGTGCTTTATCTAACTATAGGTCTTAAGTTGGGAAATGAAAAGCTAGTGAGGTATGCATTGAGTCTTAGAATACCGAAGGTGATTGTAATGCTTATTGTAGCATTTTGCATTGGTGGTGCATCAATGGTATTTCAATCAATAATAAATAATACTATAGTGACGCCGTGTTTACTGGGTATGAACTCACTATATACATTGATACATACAGCGGTAGTTTTTTCACTGGGCTCAGGAAGCATACTTGCTTATAACCAAAATGTTTCTTTCGTAGTGGACCTGGCATTAATGGCGATTATAGCGACATTTATATATAGCTATTTGTTTAAAAAAACAAAGTACAATATTTTATATGTGTTGTTAATTGGAACAGTGATGTCTTCACTATTTTCGAGTATACAAAATACTATGATAAGAGTCATGGATCCAAATGAATATGACGCGCTATTAGTTTCACTGGTTGCTAGTTTTAGTAATATTAACACAGAGATTATAGCGGTTTCAGTTGTAGTTATAATTGCAGTAATTATAGTGCTTCGTAAGGAACTTAAGCTGCTTAATGTTATTACACTAGGTAAAGATCAGGCTATTAATCTGGGAGTCGATTACGATAAAACGATAAGGAAATTACTCCTTGGAGTTGTGATTTTTATAGCAGTAGCCACTGCTATGGTAGGTCCTATCTCATTTTTGGGATTAATAATAGCGAATCTGGCAAGGCAACTGTTAAAGACATACAAACATAGCTATCTGATTCTAGGTTCGGTTCTATTTGGAATGGTTGTTTTAATCGGAGGACAGTTAATAGTTGAAAGAATATTTGTATATTCTGTCCCGATTAGCGTATTTATAACAGTAAGCGGTGGAATTTACTTCTTGTACTTATTGATGGCTCAGAGAAGGAGGGCGTAGATATGCATGTAGAAAATCTTACTAAAAGTTATGACGGTAAAGTTGTAGTTGATGATATAAATTTTAAAATTCCAAAAGGCAAAGTATTGTCTCTTATCGGACCAAACGGTGCAGGAAAGTCAACAGTAATGGGTATGATATCACGCTTAATTGCACATGACACAGGGCTGGTAAGTTTTGAAGGAAGAGAAATCAGTAAATGGGATAGTAAGGAGCTTTCTAAGAAGCTTGCGATACTAACTCAAACTAATAATATACAAATGAAGCTTACGGTTAGAGAATTGGTTACATTTGGTAGGTTTCCGTATTCAGGAAGTCGTATAAATGATGAAGATAAGAGAATTATTGATAAAGCGATAGAGTATATGGAATTAACAGATATGGAAGAGCAATTCATTGATGAATTATCCGGTGGGCAGCGTCAGAGGGCTTATATTGCTATGGTAATTGCACAAGATACAGAATACATACTTCTTGATGAGCCTACCAATAATCTTGATATTTATCATGCTACAAACATGATGAAAATAATTCGCAAACTGTGCGATGAACTTGGAAAGACAGTAATACTTGTACTGCATGAAATCAATTACGCAGCATTTTACTCGGACTATGTCTGTGCTTTCGTAGATGGGAAGGTAGCTAAGTTTGGGACGGTTAAGGAGGTGATGACGGAAGAGAATTTAAGTGAAATCTACGGAGTACATTTTGAAATTCAAGAGATTGACGGAAAACCACTGTCAATATATTACTAGCAAACAAAAGGAGAGAAAATATGAAATTGAAAAAGTTTTTAGCAGTTATTTTATCAGCAACTATGATGTTAAGTCTTGCAGCGTGTGGTACAAGCAGTACTGCCTCAGATAGTGAAAATACAGAGAGCGAAAATGTAGATAGCGAAGCAGCAACGGAGACAAGTGAGGATCCGGAGAGTGTCATGATTGTTTCGTTAAATGGTGAAGGCGAAGCAGTGGAGATAGAAGTACCATATAATCCTGAAAAGGTAGCTGTTATGGATCTCGCAACACTTGATATTTTAGATAATATCGATATGGGAGATAGAGTATCCGGTGTATCAAAAGGAAGCTCAATTGATTATTTACAGAAGTATGTTGATGACGATAATATAGTTAATCTTGGTACGATAAAAGAAGCCGATATGGAAGCGGTAATGGAGTGTGAGCCGGAAGTTATATTTATTGGGGGACGTTTATCAGCATCATATGATGCACTTTCAGAAATAGCACCGGTTATTTATCTTGGAACGGATACTGAGCTGGGAGTAGTTGAAAGTACAGAAATTAATGCACTTAAAATAGCTTCTATATTTGGCGAAGAAGAGAAAATAGAAGATCTTATGTCAGATTACAATTCGCGTATAGAAGAGTTACAGGCATTTGCAGAAGGTAAAACTGCAATGGTTGGAATAGTAACAAGTGGTGGATTTAATCTATTAGGTAATGACGGTCGTTGTTCAATAATCGGAGTTGAGATTGGGTTTGATAACCTAGGGCTTGAAGCAGCAGCGTCAAGTAGCCGTGGCGGTGGTGGTAGATCATCAGAAGGCGAAAAATCAGAAGGTAGTAGTGAGTCTTCAGACAGTACAGAAAATCCACATGGTGAAGAGTCTTCATTTGAGTTATTAGTTTCAATTAATCCGGAGTATATATTTGTAATGGATCGAGATGCAGCTATTGGTACCGAAGGTGCACAACTTGCGAAAGAAGTTATGGAAAACGAACTTGTAATGCAGACTGACGCATATCAAAATGATAACATAGTATATCTCGCAAATCCTGCAGTATGGTACACAGCAGAAGGTGGAATATCTGCACTGGATGTAATGATATCAGACTTAGAGGAAGCTTTGTTAGATTAAGACGAAAGATTGATTAGCGATAAAAATATAAGACCTACCGAGCTATTGCTCGGCGGGTCTTGATTTGTTTTCATCTATTCTTCCAAGAACATCTTTTGCCCGGTCGCCCTGAGCAAGTAAGGCGTGAGGGTCAATGACTATATTCCCCTTCATTATATCATTTCTAACTTTTCTTAGGCTCTGTATGTGTCCCATTAGTGACTTGCTAAATCCTAACTTTTGCATGTTATTAAGTGTGAAAGGATTTCTGGCCCTGGGATTATTTGTATAGGTCATTTCACCTAATGAACTTTCGATTTTAATCCACTGTTGTAAGAAGTATTCAATTGCTCGTTCCTGTGTAGCATTGTACTCTACATCTGTATCAAGTAACCCACGATAGATTTCATACTTATTAACATCACCTGAGATAATCCTATCTATTATCTGCATACTGATTGTTTCCATCTTTTTATCTGTCTCAGAAAAGACCTTTACAGAGCGAAGATATGGCATTAGCATAGCAGGTTCATCTAAATCAAGTTTCTTGGTTAGCTTATACAGTAGTTCAATATTTCCAACTTGAATTACGGAAATCTCCGGTTTGCCTTTTCTCTGGAATCTGGTACTGAGGAAAGATGCCAGATCAAATTGACTCTTAAATTTATCTTTTGAGGACTGAATACGTATATTACCGGCCTTTTGGAGACGTTCAAGGGCAATCTCTCCACTTAGAACGAGACCATTTAATTCGTCCAGTATTAGGAGCTCCTCATCAGTTATTCTACCACTAAGTGGCTTATATAGAAGGTCATGCTCTACTTCAGACCATGCATGCATAAGAACGGAAGCAACTTGAATCTCAATTTTAGTACCAGCGTATTTTTTCTGATTTGAGCTTAAATACTTATCCTTCATATTCACTCGATAATGATTAGCCCAATATCCGGAAAATCGTTTGAGTTTAATATGGTTTTTACTGGATTCAGGGAAAACCTTATAAGGTTCGACTAAGGTAAAGTTATTTGAAACCAGAGAATGTGCCTTTCTTTTATCACCGGGGAAGTATAGTGCTATTCTTACACCGGACAAATCAGAGATGTCAGTAAATATATCCTCAAACGTTTCGTACTTCTCCTCGCGTCGGGCGTTTCTTGCACGAAGTTTAAGTTCAAGACTCTTTGGATTCTTGGCACGGTAAGTCACAATGGCTCTTATACCGGCCTCTTCCAATAAAGTCTCCAGTTTTTGTGCGGCAACCTTACTCGCCATTTCATAAAAATCGATTTTCCCCTTATATTGTTCAACAAAAGATTTTATTATATCCATAATCACCCTCCTAAATCCTAAGGTATCTGATAAGTACAAGGTATACCGGTAATGCATTTACGCAATCTATTATTATACCGATTTCCTTATATTATAGAATAAAGAGTATTTGCTTCATTGTAAAGGGGTTTGACCAAAGTATTTTTATATGCTATACTACAAAAGATTTGCGACTGGTTCGCAAATTGAAAATATAATATTATTCTTTGGGAGATTTAACTTAATGAAAAAATATTCAACGGAACAAAGAAAACAGATACTGGAAGTGCTGAGTGAGAACGTGGATCATCAGTTCTATATAGAAGAGCTGGAAGCTGAGGTTAGCAAAAAATATACTGTAAGTCGAAGTGCTATTTATAGAAATATTAGCAAAATGGTAGATGAGGGGGTCATTAAAAAATATGCATCTTCTTCAAGCAGAAAATCGCTATATCAGTATATCGACAATCATGAATGCTCACACCATATACATCTTAAATGTTCAAAATGTGGAAAGATATTTCATTTAAACCATGACGCTACAGATTTGATTCAGGATGCCGTACTGAAAGAGAGTAGCTTTAAAATAGATACAAGTAGTAGTGTACTATATGGAATATGCAAAAAATGCAGCTAATAAAACATTAGGAGAGAAAATTAGAATGAAAAGAAAAATCATGAAAATTGTAACTATAATATTAACATTGGCAATGACCATTAGTGTATCGGGATGTGCAAATGGAGCAAAGACGACAGATGATACAGATAGTGATAATAGCCAAGACAAAGATGGTAAGATTAAGATAGTAACTTCTATATTTCCGGAATATGACTGGGTGAGAGAAATACTTGGAGATAACTTAGACAGCGTTGATTTAGTGTTACTACAAAAGGAAGGTACGGATATGCATAGTTTTCAGCCATCTGTACAAGACATTGCAGATGTGTCTGACTGTGATTTGTTTATTTATACAGGTGGTGTCTCTGATGAATGGGCAAGCAGTGCTATGGCAAATGCTACAAACAAGGATATGAAGGTTATAAATGTTATGGATGTACTAGGTGATGATGTTAAAGACGAAGAAATAATCGAGGGTATGCAAGATGATCATGACCATGAAGATGAAGACGAGCACGACCATGAAGATGAAGATGAAGATGATCATGACCATGAGGATGAAGATGATTCGCATACTCATGAAGCAGATGAGCATGTTTGGCTTTCGCTTAGAAATGCTGAGAAAATTTGCAAAGCAATAGATGAAGCAATAAGTGAAATTGATAAAGACGAAAAAGACCAATATACAGAAAGCACTAATAACTATATAAAAAAACTATCAGATTTAGATGAGCAATATAGTAGTATGGTAAAGAGCTCTAAAGGTGATACGATTGTATTCGGTGATAGATTTCCATTTAGGTATTTAGTTGATGATTATGATATAGACTATTATGCGGCTTTTGCCGGATGCTCGGCTGAAACGGAAGCAAGCTTTGAAACTATCGTGTTTTTATCTGATAAGATAAATGAATTTGAATCTAAAGATATCATGGTGCTCGAAAATTCTGATCAAAAAGTTGCAGAGTCAATAAAAGATAATACTACTACGAAGGATCAGAATATAGTAGTGTTAAATTCAATGCAATCTGTTAAATCATCAGATATTGAAAACGGAGTTACATATTTAAGTATCATGGAAGAGAATTATGATACGCTTAAAGAAGTGCTAAATCATTAGAAGAAGGGAAATATTATGCCACTTATAAGATGTGAGAATCTTAAACTCGGATATGAGGGTAGAGTTATAGCAGAAGATATAAACTTTGAACTAAATAAAGGAGATTACCTGTGTATTGTGGGCGAAAACGGATCCGGTAAGAGTACACTGATGCACGTTATTTTAGGGCTCAAGGCTCCTATAGAAGGGCAGGTAATTACCGGAGATGGGCTTCTTAGAAATGAAATAGGGTATTTGCCACAGCAGACAGTAGTTCAAAAGGATTTTCCCGCATCGGTTGAGGAAATTATTTTCTCCGGCTTTGTAGGTAAGATGGGTATGAGAATTCGATATTCCGATGAAGAGAAGCAACAAGTAAAGAACGCAATGGAAAAGCTGGGGATAACGCAGCTACGAAAGAAATGCTACAGAGAATTGTCCGGTGGTCAACAGCAAAGGGTTCTGCTTGCCAGAGCACTTCTTGCAACCAGCAAAGTGATTTTACTCGATGAACCAACGGCAGGACTTGACCTGAATGCCGCTAATGATATGTACGATATAATTAGAAAACTTAACCAAGAAGGAATTGGTATCATTATGATTACCCATGATATTAAGGAAGCTGTAAACCAGGCAAGTCATATTCTTCATATGAGTTATAAACCACTTTACTATGGGACTACTGATGGTTACTTAGCTTCCGATGCAAGCTACGTACTGAAGCGAGGTGTTAAATAATGGCCGATGGTTTTAATCAGTTTATGAAATATATGGAATACCCATTTGTGAAGTATGCTATAATAGTTACAGTGTTTATTGCATTTTGTGCCTCGCTTTTAGGTGTAACCTTAGTCCTTAAGCGCTTCTCATTTATTGGAGATGGTCTTTCACATGTAGCCTTTGGAGCAGTAGCAATAGCAACGGTTATGAATCTTACCAATAACTTCTTACTTGTAACTCCTGTTACTATTATAGCGGCGGTTTTAATACTTAGGACAGGTCAAAGCGGAAAGGTTAGAGGAGATGCGGCTCTTGCTATGGTGTCGGTAGGATCGCTTGCACTTGGTTATTTAATAATGAACGTATTTTCCACATCAGCTAATTTGTCCGGGGATGTATGTTCAACATTATTTGGATCGACGGCTATACTTACACTTTCAAAGTCGCAGGTATATATTTGTTTAGCTATGTCAGTTGTATTAATAGTAGTATTTGTGTTGTTTTATCGAAAAATCTTCAGCATTACATTTGATGAACCTTTTGCAAAGGCAACAGGTACAAATACCGGGTTCTACAATACGCTAATAGCAATTATCACAGCTATGGTAATAGTGCTTGCAATGAACCTTGTAGGTTCGCTTCTTTCATCGGCCCTTATTGTATTTCCTGCATTATCGGCTATGCGTATCTTTAAAAGTTTTAAAGCAGTAACGGTATGTTCTGCAATACTAGCTATAATATGTGCACTAATTGGACTGTTCATTGCTATTATGGCAGGGACTCCGGTAGGTGCTACTATAGTTACTGTTAATATTGTTGTATTTATTGTATTTTGGATAGTAGGATTAATCACTGGGAGGTAAAATGAAATTTAGAAAGGTAATGATTTTGAGTCTGGCAATTATGCTTATGGGGGTGAGCGGATGTTCAAGCAGCGAGGAAGCAAGCGATAATTCTAATGAGGCTTCGGTTGCAGCAGATGTGGAGGCGAATGAAGAAATTGATATAAATGAAGGGTCTCAGTTTGATGATGACTCTATTGTTGATTTAACGACACTTAGCTCGACCATGCTTTATTCGGAAGTTTACAATATGATGCAAAATCCTAGCGACTATATCGGTAAAGAGGTAAAAGCTAAAGGTATATATCAGTCAATGGAACTTGGAGAAGAAGGAAATAGATATTTCTTTATTCTTATATCGGATGCATCTGAGTGTTGTGAACAAGGCCTGGAATTTATATGTGATCACGCGGTATATCCTAATGATTATCCTGAGGAAGGTGCCGAAGTGACTATAAAAGGTACGTATGAGCTTTATAATGAGGGCGAGAATACATATTACAGAATCGCTGTGGATGGTGTAGATAATATAGGGTGAAATGAAATAGATAAGATGTTTTGTATAAACCGGAGACTGCGACTAAAGTGGGTGTCCGGTTTTAGCTATTTAGTAGAGAATGCAGGCATTATCCGAAAGTTTATCCATTGTCCTTGAAGTCTAGAATTTATATGATATAATTACAATGATTGCGTTGTAGCGTTTTTATGGAGGTTTTTATGGAATTTTCGGATAGAGAATTTATACCTGTGATACTTGGTGGAGATATTAATACATATAGTGTTGCAAGAGCTTTTTACGAGGAATATAATGTTAAGTCATATGTTTTTGGAAAATATCCTACAGGTCCAAGCTTTGGAAGTCGTATAGTTGAGTACACAGCCCATGAGGATATTGAAACGGATGGCGGTTTTTTTAATATAATAATTCCGTTTGCAAAGAAGCATTCGGATAAGAAAATAATATTGTTTGGATGTAGTGATGCATATATAGCTATCCTAAGTAGGAATAAGAGCAAATTACCGGACAACTGTATAGTTCCTTATGCTGATTATGAACTTATGGAAGGACTACAGAAAAAGGACGTATTCTATAATCTCTGTGAGAAATCCGGAGTGGATTATCCGGATACAGTTATACATACTAAAGACATGGGTTATGATTTTGAGATGAATTTTGAGTATCCGGTGGTGTTAAAATCATCAGAGAGCATAACGTACTGGCAGCATCCTTTTGAGGGTCAGGATAAGGTTTTCTTTATGAATAATAGAGAAGAACTTGTTGCTACAATGAAGAAGATATATGCTGCGGGTTATGAGAATCCGCTTATTATACAAGATACAATCCCGGGAAATGATGAGTACATGTATGTACTCACATCATACTCTAATCAAAAGGGTGAAGTAGAGATGATGTGTCTTGGTCATGTGCTTCTGGAAGAGCATACACCGCATGGACTTGGAAATCATGCATGTATTATTACAGAATATAATGAAAAGCTGTTAAAGCAGGCTAAGAAGTTGTTAGAAGATATGCACTATGTCGGATTTTCCAATTTCGATATCAAGTGTGATATGAGAGATGGCAAGTTTAAGTTCTTCGAGATTAATACAAGACAAGGAAGAAGTAACTTCTATGTTACGGGTTCCGGCTTTAATATTGCTAAATACGTTGTAGAAGACTATATATATGGAATGAAGCATGAGTTTAGCTCAGCTAAGGAAAAGCATCTTTGGATGGTGGTTCCTAGAGGTGTTGCCTTCAAATATGTAAAATCAGCAGAAACGAAGAAAACTATGCGCGAATTAATTAATAGAGGAAAGGTTGTAAATCCTGTATTTATGGGTGGAGACTTACCATTCGGGCGCTTATACAGGCTGCTTAGGACTCACTTTGGACACTATGTAAAGTATAAGAAATATTACAGCTAGTAATTGCTACAATAATTTTAGGAAGGATTCCTTTTATATGAAGAAGAAACTTGGAGTGATAGGCGGAATGGGGCCTGAGGCAACAAGCTATTATTATGAACAGATGATTGCACATACTGAGGTTAAGAGTGATCAGGAACATGTAGATATGGTTATACTCAGTCATGCAACTATGCCGGATAGAACTAAGGCTATTGAAAGCGGCGACGATAAAGAAATATTAAAAGAACTCACCGGTGATGCGAAGACACTTGAGTCACTTGGAGTTTCTAATATAGCAATACCTTGTAACACATCTCACTATTATTATGATAAAATCCAGGAGGCCATAGATGTACCGGTAATTCATATGGTTCGTGAGACAGTGAAGTATGCTATTAATAATTATGAAGATGTGAAAAGAATAGGTATAATGGGTACGGACGGAACGATAGATGCACGTGTTTACCACAAAGAATGTGATGCACTAGGTGTGATACCAATTGCACTTTCCAAAGCACGCCAAGCGGATATCATGTCTCTTATATATGATGACATTAAGCAAGGGAAGTCCGGAGATCAAAGAAAGTTTGATAGAGCGTTTGAAGAACTTGTTGCTAAAGAATGTGATGTGATTATATTGGCATGTACGGAGTTATCGGTTTATAAGAAATGTCATGATGTCTCATCAAGATGTCTTGATGCAATGGATGTACTGATACGAGAATCAGTAATAAGATCAGGCGCTGTATATAAATAGAAAGTGGTGGACATTTCATGAATAAGTATGACTTGAATTCATACGTTAGGTTATTAAGTGAAGAAGGTATATTGGATGAGACCAATGTTACAAATTCTAATGGTGATACTCCGGTAAGTGATATTACATATAACTCTAAAGAAGTTAAAGAAGGAGCACTTTTTATATGTAAGGGGATTTCATTTAAGGAAGAATATTTAGAGGAAGCAATTAAAAGTGGAGCTATAGGTTACGTTAGCGAAGTCAAATATAGAGAAGATATACCGTTTATAATTACAAAGGATATCAGAAAAGCAATGCCGATTCTATCCGATAAGTTATTTGAATCACCTCAAAGCGAGTTAAAAATTATTGGGATTGGCGGAACCAAAGGCAAAACAACAACGTCGTTTTATGTTAAGGCTATAATAGATGATTATTTAAAGTCGATTGGCGAAGGAGAATGTGGAATCCTATCGTCAATAATTACGTATGATGGCATTAACAAGGAAATATCGCACAATACAACTCCGGAGGCAGTTGAACTATATAGACATCTAAGAAATGCAGCAGATAACAATATTAGATATATGGTTATGGAGGTTTCAAGTCAAGCACTAAAATACGGACGAGTTGACGGACTGACGTTTGATGTTGGCGTATTTCTAAATATATCAGAGGATCACATTAGTCCTATTGAGCATAAGGATTTTGAAGATTATTTTAATTCGAAGATGATAATGTTTAGTAATACAAAGCATGCAATTGTAAATATGGACATAGACTATTTAGACAAGGTGCTTGAAAAGGCAAGATTATCAGAGGATATACATACTTTTAGTACTGAAGATGCAACTGCTGATATTTATGGATATGATATAAGCGCCAAAGAAGGCGGGAGTGAGTTTAAGGTAAAGAGTGATTTAATAAATGAGAGTTTTGCTCTGTCAATGCCGGGACTTTTTAATGTTAACAATGCACTTGCAGCTATTTCAGTGGTGAAATTACTTGGCATTCCGGTAAAGAATATGAAAGAAGGACTTGAATCTGCTAGAGTAACCGGCAGAATGGAAATATTTAAAAGCAAAGATGAGAATCTGATAGCAATAGTAGACTATGCTCATAATAAGCTAAGTTTTGAAAGCTTATTTTCTTCATTGAAAAAGGAATTTAAGGGATATCATATAACCGCTGTTTTTGGGGCGCCCGGTGGCAAAGCCTTTGATAGAAGGGAAGATCTTGGCAGTATCGCCGGGAAATATGCTGATGATATAATACTTACAGCGGATGAACCGGGATTTGAGAAAGTCAGAGATATATGTGAAGAGATAGCTGTTTATGTAAAGCGACAGGGATGCCCATATAAAATTATAGAAGACAGAGGTGAGGCGCTTAAAGCGGCTGTAACCGAAGCAGGGTCAAGGACCTTAATTGTGGCAGCAGGTAAGGGACATGAAGGATCACAGAAGGTAGGAAGTGAGTACATAGATACCCCTTCAGACATTGAATACATGAAGAATTATATTAAAGAATATGATAACAGGAGAGACTAAAGTATGTGTGGATTCACAGGATTTTATGATGCATCTATAAGTGAGAAAGAAGAATTAATCGATAAAATGGGTGAGCAAATTGCTCACAGAGGCCCGGATAGTAAAGGAAGATTTACTGATGATTATATTGCACTTGGATTCAGACGACTGAGTATAATCGACCTTGAAGGAGGTACCCAGCCAATTCATAGTAATGACGATAGATATGTAATCGTTTTTAATGGTGAAATATATAATTACCGTGAGCTTAGAGCGGATTTAATTGACAACCATAATGCTAAGTTTGCTACAAACTCAGACACTGAAGTTATTTTACAAACTTATCAGGTCTACGGAAAAGAAACAGCATCCAGACTCCGTGGAATGTTTGCATTTGTTATATATGATAAAGAGACACATCATATGTATGGCGCAAGGGACTACTTTGGAATAAAACCATTTTACTATACAAAGATGGGCAATACCCTAATGTTTGGTTCTGAAGCTAAGTCATTTCTACCAAATCCGTCATTTAAAAAAGAAGTAAATAAAGATGCACTCAAGATGTATCTTGTCTTTCAGTATACACCTACGAAGGAGAGCATGTTTAAGAATGTATATAAATTAGATCCGGGGTCTTATTTTACCTACGACGGAGAAAAATTTAACACAACTAAGTATTTTGAATTTAAATACAATGAAACTAAGAGAAGTTATGAAGATACAGTTAAAGAGATTGAAAATACTGTCCAGGAATCAGTTGATTATCATCAGATAAGTGATGTTGAAGTAGGTTCATTTTTATCAGGCGGAGTAGATTCAAGTTATATTGCCTCTTCAGTAAAGCCTATGAAGACTTATTCTGTAGGCTTTGGTACAGAAGGCTTTGATGAGACGAGTTTAGCTAAGAAACTATGTGATATTCTCAAAATGAAAAATGTCAGAAAAGAAATTAGTCCTGACGAGTTTTTTGATGCGTTACCTGAAGTCCAATATCATTCGGATGAACCTCATGCAAATTTATCTGCAGTTCCGCTCTATTATTTATCTCGACTCGCAGCAAAGGATGTTAAAGTAGTTCTAAGTGGTGAAGGTGCAGATGAGCTTTTCGGCGGATATGATTCATATCTTGAAAGTGGAATAGGTAATGCCTATAAGGCAATTGTGCCAAAAGGTATTAGAAGAAGTCTTGCAAATTGGGCAATGAAGAAACCACATTTCAAAGGTCAGGCATTTTTAAAGAGAAATTCTAAGTCTGTTGAAGAATCTTATATTGGACAAGCTTTTATAATGGATAATAAAGAGGCAAATGCGATTTTATCTGATAAGTATAAGAGTGATGTGAATTTTCAGGATGTTACAAAACCCTATTTTGATAAGGTTAAAAACCAGGATGATTTACATAAGAAAATGTATCTTGATATGAATGTATGGCTTCCGAATGACATTTTGTTAAAAGCGGATCGAATGACTATGGCTCATTCACTAGAACTTAGAGTACCATACCTTGACAAAAAGGTTTGGGATCTTGCTAAGAGTTTGGAGAGTAGTTATTGTGTAAGTGGTAAGAATTCTAAAAAAGCATTTAGAGCAGCAGCTTTAGCTAAAATCCCTGTAGAATGGGCAAAACGTAAAAAGGTGGGATTCCCGGTACCTCTTAGAGTTTGGTTAAGAGAAGACAAGTATTACAATCGTGTTAAGGAGATGTTTAACCGCGATTTTGTAAATGAGTTTTTCAATCAGGAAGTGCTGTTAAAATGGCTCGAAGCACATAAAAACAAGCAAGTGAATTATCAGAGAAGAATATATACGGTTTATTCTTTCCTTTTATGGTATGAACAATACTTTGTAGTTAGACAATAATGAACGGGTGAATAGTAATGAGAGATAAGTTTAAAAACCCAATTGTCGTAGGCATGTTGGCACTACTTTGTTGTATGCTTTGGGGAAGCGCATTTCCATGCATTAAAATCGGATATCAAATGTTTGAAATAGACGGGGTCGGTAGCCAGGTATTATTTGCCGGCTACCGTTTCTTTCTGTCCGGAATTTTCACATTTATTATTGGATGTGTATTAGAAAAACGAGTGCTTACTATGAAGAAGTCATCAGTTCTTCCGGTATTTGGACAAGGAATACTACAAACGACTTTACAGTATATTTTTTTCTACATTGGACTTGCGGGAACTACGGCATCGAAGGGATCAATTATTAATGCATCTAATGCATTCGTTTCAATCATAGCAGCTAGCATTATACTAAAAGGCGAGAAGTTTACACGACAAAAGCTAATAGGATGTATACTTGGCATGGGCGGAGTTGTGATAATTAACCTAACACCCGGAGCATGGGGAGATGGGTTTTCATTTACAGGCGAGGGATTTGTATTTCTCTGTGCTGTTGCATATGGTATTAGTTCTGTAACCTTAAAATTAATAGCAAATAAGGAAAGTGCTATTACAATAACTGCTTATCAGCTGTTATTTGGAAGCAGTATACTAATAATATTAGGACTTTTGCTCGGAGGAAAGGTTAATTGGCCGGGAATGAAAGGCATGGGACTATTTTTCTACCTTGCTTTGCTTACCACTGTAGCATTTAGCCTATGGACAACATTGATAAAATATAATCCCGTAGGTAGGATAGCGGTGTATGGATTTAGTATACCGATATTTGGTGTTGCACTATCAGCTATTTTACTAGGTGAGGAGATTTTCACAATTAAAAATATATTTGCATTAATTCTTGTAAGTCTGGGAATAATCATTGTGAATCGCGACACAAACACATTAAACCAAATAAAACACACAAAAGGATGTGGTTTGCGATAAGAAGGACACAATATTTAGTGTTTATTTGGTATTATGTATAAAAAAATGAAGTAAAATTAGTTATTATGAATATGTAAATACATCCGTGATTATGATAGAATATGCCTATCGAAAGCTAATTGGGGGCTTTTGGTATGTAGATAAGGTGAATAAGAATAAGGAGTAATCATGGGTAAGAAAACAGTAATGTTCAAAAGCCCTAATGAAATCGAAGACTTTGCAAACAGAATTTCTAAGTACCCCTATGACATGGACTTAAAGAGAGGTAGGTTTGTAGTTGATGCTAAATCAGTACTTAGCATTATTAGCCTAGGTATGAACACTAAAGTAGAACTTAAGGTTTATGAAGATGACGATGAAAATTTAGGGAAAGTATGGAGGGATATTCATCCGTACTTAACGACAACATAAGTGAAGACACAAGAAAATGAATGGGGCTGTCGGAGAATACGTTCAAAGACTTCCTACGATACTAGATATGGGAATCGCGCTTTGCGCGATTCCCATATCTAGTATATACATAAAAAGAAAAATGTATTTTACGATAGCTCCATTTTTTTCTTCTTATAAATGTGGAAAAAATGAAGTATATAACTGGCCTATTTCTTGCTAGAATTTCTACATAATCTAGAAATGAAAGGAAAGAAATGGAGGCGTTGATATGAAAGTCACAAATAACAATAAGCAGAATAAAATCGGCATTATAGAAAAGGTCGGGTCGGCTCTGCCGGAGTCGAATTTACTTTTTCTAATACTGATTGCAGTCATAATTGTAGTAAGTTTCTTAGCAAAGGGGGAATATCAAGGAGTACAAGAAGGGGTGACATATGAGGTTAGAAATCTCTTGTCACTGGATGGAGCGAGATGGATACTATATCATATTATTCCAAACTTTATAGCCTATCCGCCACTTGGAATAATAGTGGTTGGTGTAATCGGTTTTGGATTTTCAGAGAAAATCGGACTTCTTGGAACTATTATTAAGAAGGTAGGAACATCGACACCTGAAAAGTTTATATTACCAATAATTATTTTTGTAGGAATTAACTCATCAGTAGCATCTGATGCAGGATATATTGTACTGATTCCATTAGCCGCAGCTATGTATGCAGGACTTGGGAAAAATCCGCTAATTGGAGTTGCAGCGGCATTTGCAGCGGTTTCTTCAGGATTTGGAGCTGCCATGATTCCAACACCTACAGATGGTATGCTTGGAGAAATTACTAAGAGTGTAGTTGTAGATACAATGGGACTTGAGTTTACTCTTAATACAGTAACCATGAACTATATTTTTATGATAGTTTCTACTATATTCTTGACAGTACTAATAACATTTATAACCAAGAAATTTGTAGAAAAAAGAGTTAATCACTATGAGTATGTACTTCCAACAGAAGGTGCAGTGCACATGGGCGAGCTTACTAAAGAAGAGAAAAAAGGTTTACGTGCTGCAGGTATCGCTCTTATTATCGTAGTGGTAGCATTAGTTGTACTATATTTTACCGGAATGCTTCAAAGCTATGATGGCATAGTAGAGGCAACAGGTGTTGAAAAAACATTTAATCCGATTTTAGATAACATTATCGTAATTATGATTTGCTTGTTCTTATTCCCGGCTATTGCATATGGAAGAGCAACGGGAGTACTTAAGAGTGGTAAAGACTATGTTAGTATTACGACAAAGGCTATGGGAGATGTTTCATATATTTTAGTATTTGCTATATTTGCAGGAAACTTTCTTGCAATATTCTCAAGATCAGGAATTGACAGATTCGTGGCAAATCATGGTGCAGAGCTGCTTATAAATTTGAATATTAAGAATGATTTCTTACTTATAATTATGTTTATGGTAATTGCAGCCTTTATTAATCTGTTCCTAGGATCAGCAAGTGCTAAGTGGATGTTACTTGCACCTATATTTATCGTAATGCTTGACGCTGTTTCCGGCGGAAGTCTTACACCTGATATTATTCAGGCTGCGTATAGAGTTGCGGATTCATCTACAAATATAGTAACACCACTTATGACATTCATGGGAGTTGTTTTACTTGCAGCTAAGAAGTATGCTCCTAAGTTTGAAATTGGTAACCTTATATCTGTAATGATGCCTTATTCAATAGCAATATTCCTTGGTTGGGGTGGTTTCTTCCTGATTTATATGCTAACTGGATTGCCATTTGGAATTTAAAAATGTGTATAACGAAATAATAACTAAAATAGAGAAGGGTCTTTTGTGCATTATGTACATAAGACCCTTCTCTTTGCTGGTTAAAGTATTATATTTGTTTATAAAAATAAAAAATGTGCTAAGAATATCAAAAACGTATTCTATGAAATGAAGCATGTGCTATCTATAATTAAAACATGAATTGTAACTACTTACAAAAACGTATATTCCAAGGAGGAAGAGAATGAGAAAGAAGATTTTAGCGTTATTATTAGCAGGTGTTATGGTGATGGGACTTAGTGCATGTGGATTACAAAGCCCTAGTGAATCAAGCGATTCTTCAAGTGAAAGTACACAGGACACAGCTGATGAGTCAGATGAA
>JBKEBP010000262.1:0-10148 GCA_047973235.1 Suipraeoptans sp.
GACTTTTATCTCGTTGCCTGTTGAGGTTGTTGTCTACTTTTTCGGGAAGGGCTCAATTTCGAAATTTCTCAAAATCTTTACCTTTGTGTCTACCCTTCTTCACTTGTCCTAATTGCCGAAATATTTCTTTGTCTAACTTTTTGGGTGCAATCCAAATATTGGGAGTCCAGACTGTTTTCAGTCATTATTTTCACATCGCTATTACTGCGAGGCGCCTTAACTGATAGGCAGGATCATCGTATAATATCACCAATTAGCATTGGATAACAATGATGTCAATATTTCCCTACCCGGAGTTGCTTTGCTCGCTGAACTGATGTGTATTTTCTTCGATGCCCGTTCCAGTCAGGTAACGTCTTCGTCTCTAGAGAATACGTTTTCCCAATCAGGCGAAGAAATCTCCTAGAAAGACTCTGCGAAATTGCAAGGATCTTCAACTTCTGCAGAGAGCGTGGCCTCAGGGACCCGGCTGTTCGACATCATGAGCTCCATGACAGCGCTGAAAATGATTATTGCAGTAGAACCCGCCCTGAATGTCACTCTCAGCAAGGTCAACTACAATAACTTTTCCCAGAATGAAACCACTGTGCTAATCACAGACGATCATTCTATCCCGAAGATCGCTTCTGCTACATCACTAAACTTACTGTTTAGAGCTCTCTCCACTCAGTTATTTATCTTTACATACGCTAAAATCAATATTACGATCCTCCTATTGGGCTGAATTCGCTGTTCTTAATATCCCTTCATGAAAATTAACCGTTGGCTCCCACCCTGTCTCGAATTGAAGTTTTTCTATTGAGGGGGTAAATCCGTTAACCTTGGTCATATTGCCATCGCAAGGTTGAAATATGAGATCACTTTTTGAATTTAATACTTTTTTCATTTCGATAATATATTTGCCTAAAGGTTGCGATTGCCCCATTGCAACGTTATATACTCCACTCGCGCTGACAGTGTTCACTAGTGATATCAAAGCCTGTGCTGCGTCGGTCACATACAGAAAATCCCATAGGCGACCATGAAATGAGATGCTAACTGGTTGATTTTTCGACATTTTGCTTACGCTGCTCATAATCAAAGAGCCTGTATAATCATTAGGGCCGTACACGCTGAAAATCCGTGGCCAAATTAAACGTATATCTGTTTGTTTTGCAATCTCTGATAGACGATGAAAAGCCATTAATTTGTAAATACCATATTGTGAAGAAGGATTACATACATTATGTTCGTTTACCAACCCTTTTACCTCACCATATTCCGCTTGTGATCCGATTCCAACAAAGGTCTTACAGCCCATTTTCGAGGCGACAAACATTGCTTGTTCTATAGCATGAAAATTGCTTTTTTGCTGTGTCTCGTTATCTCGCTGTGGTGCTCTCACCCCTTCCCAAGCAAAATGAATAAAAAAATCAGGAGCAAAACTATTTATTTGCTTTGGCAGATTTGATATTTGATCCAGATCAAGGGGAACGATGCATAGAAATGGATGCCTGGGAAGCCGTTTTATATTTTTAGAAAAGGGACGGATCACTGCCGTTAACTGATAATTTTGCTCCAGAAGAAGCTTGATTAATTCTACAGCAATAAAACTTGTTGCTCCTGTGACTAGAACATGCTTGCTCAATATGCCCACCATCCTGCTATAAGTCAGAAATAAACTTGTAAAGGTCCCTCGGCAAGGGGGGATCCTGGTCTTGGTTTTCTTTGCCTACAACCAACTTTGGAGTTACATAGGTAACTTCAGGCATATGTATTTGAATTAAGGAAGGACCATTATCATCAAGAAGTTTTTTTGCTAACAATATGTCTTCACTTGTTGTAAGCGAAATTGTGGGAATACCATATGCTTTGGCGATATCACTAAAATTAGGGGGAATATAACCCTCGGATTGAATTGTCTGCGTATATTTTTGTTCAAAATACATTTCCTGAAAATGACGAATCATTCCCAAGGAGCGGTTATTCAGCACCACTATTTTTATCGGAAGTTGATCTCGAACGATAAACTGCAGTTCTTGGATATTCATTTGCATACCGCCGTCACCAGTAAATGCAACCGTCTTGCGTTGCCCCCCCAAACAGGCTCCGATCGCCGCAGGCAATGAATAGCCCATCGCTCCATGGCCGCTTGAAAACAGAATGCGCGGTCCCCGCGTTTTGAAAGATTGAGCAACCCATATCTGATTTTGTCCAACATCAGTTGTGACGATACAACTTGCTTGGATTAATTCGCTTAGCGTTTGTACAACCTGATTTGGAAGTTGATCATCGTAATACTTCAGCTTTTCACTTATTGTTTCACAGACAGAAATCCATTGAGACCAAGAGGGATATTTTCTACATGCGGTGCAAAGAGCGGGAAGAATAGTTCGCAGATCTATTTGCAGCTGAATTTCGTCATATTTAATTGAATGGCTCAGTTCGCACTCATCAATATCCACCCTGATTAATGTCGCATTTGGTGCAAATTGACCTTTATCGACACCAGTTTGCCTTAAATCGAGACGCGACCCTAAAGAAAGAATACAGTCACTTTTAGCAATAATAAAATTGGCTTGCCTGGATCCATATGCGCCGATAAATCCAAAATTATGGGGATATCCCGGCAGAATATCCATTCCTGGCATACTGGTCACAACCGGTATATTGAGTTTTTGAACCCAATAAGAAAGGTCTTGTTCCATATTACATGCATGTATGCCCGCGCCTACAAGGACACAGGGTCGTTTTGCCATGCACAGCTTGCTGTTGATAAGTTCCACAGCCTGTTCAGTGGGCTGCCCCCTCAATTTAGTTGGGACGGGGAACCCTCTTAACTGATCAATATTCACATCGGCACGAAATATATCCATCGGAATATCCAAGAGAACTGGCCCTGGGCGTCCCTCTAAAGCCCAGTAAAAGCAAGCTTCCAAGCAAAATCGGATTTCTTCCGGCCGGGTAATTTGCAGACTGTATTTTGTGATCGAAGATACAAGAGATACAACATCCATTTCCTGGAAGCCCTTCTGCCGTAGTGGCAGAAGACCTTTAGATTCGTATGTATTGACTTGTCCCGTAATAAAAATCGTGGGAATAGAATCAAAATATGCGTTTGCAATTCCAGTAATAAGATTGGTTGCCCCAGGACCACTTGTGGCGTATGCAACCCCTGGTTTTCCTGTGATCTGTGCGTAACCACATGCAGCAAATGCTGCGCCCTGTTCATGATATGAGACATGAGAAGTGATTCTATCTGCATTTTTGGCAAAGGAATCCATCAAATGCGTAACCATACCACCAGGATACCCAAACACATCGGTAATTTTTTTATGTATCAAGAAGGTTACAATATAGTCAGATATTTTCATAATAGACCTCCGTTGATGTCAAGTCCATTCAATATGTGTAAACAGCATACTATCAATCGGTAAAGGAACAGGCTGTCTGAAGATCTATCCCACATATTTATATGTGGAGATCAACCTTAACTTTCGTTTCTCAGTATATATTTCATATAGAGAGCGCCCAAATCATATCGTAATTTTCGCATTAGTACGCCCCAGCGAATTTCCGTATTTGTGATAGGGTACAGCTTTGCTTCTTTATGTTTATTAAACATGTCTAAGTGGTCTATGACAAATTGCTTTCGCTCTTCGCCCATAGCCTTCGTCGTACCAGCACTAGAGTGAACCCGAAAATCGCAGAGAGCTTCTCCAAAGTTATACACCTTTCCCATACAAGCAATTCGTATGGCGAGATCGAGGTCAAATACATGAGACAACGTAGTATCATAGCCACCAACCTGTAAAAAATGTTTCCGTCGATACAGATTATTTAGCGGCGCACCAAAATAATTTCTCCATAGCAGGTTTTTATGTGCAACATCTTTGCCCTCAAAGAGTCCTTTTTGGTTCAAATGCTTTAGTATCCCGGTACTTTTATTGTTTAAATCAATAAGATTTGTGTCACTTACTGTTATTACAACACCTTTTTGGGAAAGTGCAGCCACTTCTTTCTCCAGTGTGTCTAGGTGTAAGCGATCGTCTGCACAAAGCAATTTAACATATTCGCCGCTTGCATACCTCATAACAGCATTCCAATTCTGAGCCATTGGTAGAATATTATGATTGCTATACACTTTGATGCGATAGTCGGTGTAGCTAGTCGCAATTTTTTCGGTCTCATCACTGGAAGCATTGTTGAGTATAATGAGTTCAAAATCCTCAAACGTCTGGTTTAACACAGACTTGACTGCCTCTGAAAGATACGCCTGAGCATTATAAGCAGGGATGCATATGCTGACTTTGGGCATTGTTATTCCTCCTGCTCGGAAAGTGTCTCTACTTTTAAGTTATAAAGCTTGAGACTTAATTCCCGTGTCTCGCCAGGCACACTCGCAAGGCCATAAGTTGAATCGAAAAAGACTTCCCCAGTTTGGCCTGGGGCCATGGTAAATATCAAATCAATATTCTGGTCTATTTGCGCATCTTCAAACACTGCTTCGGTGAGCCCGCTCACAAGAAGAGTACCATTCGCCTTGTTTGGAATGAAACTGAATGAAAGTTTTACAGTTTTCTCCTGGTCAGAAAGGTTTTTCACTTGAACTGTACCCTGTTCCATCATCCAGCGGAACGGCTTGGTATCATCCTGTTCCTCGTGATAAAACCCATCTTTGTAACCGGTAATTACACTGACAGTGGTTTGTTTTTTAACTTTTTCGTAAAAGCCCTCACTAAATGGCAGGCTCTCTTTATCAATGTGATAATAAGCAAATGCACCGTCGGAACTTTCATATACCGGACCGTTTAGCAACTTGGCTAGTTGCTCCTCAAGCACGGTGATATCTTGTTCAGTGTAACCATTGCGATTGAGATAGATACCTGCATAGCCCTCGTCAGCCAAAGCGGCCACCATCTCATTTACTGGCAGATTTGCTATGAGTCGGTATCGGACATCTGCCAATGTACCCATATTATACCCATATGACCACACGAGGTCCTTGCTATGCTGATATGCGGCCATATGGGTATACGACTGTGTAAGGCGACCGACCTGAGTGTCGATAGGAAACTGGCGGTACGGCAGTTGAAAGATGGTTGAGCCGGTGGGTTCATATTCTTCTATATTTGTTATAAACTCGCGTAAAATAAAAAATTCTTTCTCACTTTCTGAACTTAATCGCATAGGAGCTGTTTGATCCCATAGACCTGCGACACCGATCACGCCGATCAATATACCAATAAATATTTTTTTCGAGGAAAAACGCGCAAGAAACCATTCAAACAGGTATCCGATCATTAATAGGGCACAAAATGCTATCAAAATCGAAATGCGATTATAGCAACGAATAGCTGAACTGATAAACATCGCAAAAATCGTGCCAAACCCGCCTATAGTTGCCAGCAAAAACATGCTGACATTTAACACGGCAACGGAATGTATCCAACCATTGTTATGCGTCTTTTTTCTTTGAAACAGGCACAGTAAAAGAAGACAGAACCCGCAAAATGCCAGCAATCCAAGTGCTGCGCTTTCAGATTCATAAAGAGGGGCAGAAGTTTGATAGGCTTGATTGAGTTTGCGAAATAAACCTATATGATGATCAAAGCGTGGCAACATTAAATGAATCAGTTTCAGACCATAGAACTCACTCTCGTGCCAGCTTCTTGCGCTAACAGACGTATTGGTGTCGGTCAAAAATGTTTGATATGCAGGTAATATATTGACAACTGTACCTATACATAAAGTGATGATCAGTGCGAAACAAGCTTTCAGACTTTGAGAGATTTTTTTATGGTTGATCAAGATATATGCAAACGCCACACAAAGCGAGAATCCAATGAAAAATGCATAGTACATGCCTGTGCATGCAGTGAGGAATATGGCAATAGTGCTCAAATAAAAGGCCCTATTTTTTTTCCATCCAAATCCTTCCTTTTTTGTAGGAAAAGCTATCTGTGAAGTCATCAGCTTAACACATATTATTATAGCCAGAGGGAGCATATAGTAATGGGTCAAGAAAATATGGCCAAGCCGAAGCTGGTGGTATGGCATAAAAGCATATAGAATCGAAATGACTATTGACGAGAGTGGGTTGAGCACCTGTCGGCTAGCAATATACGATGTAGCCGAGACAAGACCAAATCCACTGATGAAAAACAAATTATAAAGAAGGCCCGGTTCTTTGGTAAATATTCCAAGAATCTTTACAAGAAAAAAATGAAGGGAATCAGCCATAGGAATCAGGGCATAAGAATTTCCTTCGCCAGCTGCAAGGTGTGGTTCATACATATACCATCCATGAACGGCCGTTGTCTTCATCATCACGGATGCGCCTAATCCATCCCCGTTATTTGCGAGCGGAACAATAAAGTTCATGTTAAATAGAGAAGGGGAGATAACAAAAAACAATGCTATGCCTATTACAAACATAAAAAGGGTTAAGAGCAAATCTTTTCTATCCCATTTTTTAATTGATAGAGTCACCATGCTCCAACTGTCCCCCAGCTCTTTCTTCATTTTGGATTATATTCTCAATGATAAATACAGGGCGTCTCTTTACCTCTTCAAACATCTTTCCAACATATATTCCCATAATTCCCATTGCAATTAATTGAAGACTACCCATAAAACCCACAATAGAAATGGTTGTCACCCAACCGGCAGGAGTGGCTCCCCCCAGCAGATACCCAACAATTATGTAAATGAGGTACGCGAAGGAGAGTATTGAAAAAAAGATTCCTGCGTATATTGACAACATCAGAGGCCGACTGGAAAATGAAGTAATGCCATCCAGCCCCAATTTTAGCATTCTCATTAGTGAATAATGACTTCTTCCCGCCGCTCTCTGACCCGAGGTAAACTCTACAAATGTGTGCTTGAAACCCATCCAAGGGAATAATCCCCGCAGAAATGGGTTTTGTTCATGAATACTATTCTTGAGAACATCCAGCACTTTGGCAGATATCAGCCTGAAGTCAGCGGAAGATTCTCCAATCTCAACATTAGTCAGTGAGTTTACAAGTTTGTAATATAATTTGGAACTTGCCCTTTTCAACAGTCCTACCTTTTTGTTGTAAATACGTTTCGTATATACTATCTCATACCCATTCTCAAACTGTTCAAGTAGCTTGGCGATCACTTCGGGAGGATGTTCGAGGTCAGAATCCATCATTATCACCGCATCGCCTGTACACAGTGAAAATCCCGCCATCAATGAATTCTGGTGTCCAAATCTCGCAGATAATTGAACCCCGACAGTGTTGTCAGATTGCTTCACAAGGTCTTCAACTACTTGGTAAGAACGGTCTTTACATTTATCAACCACATATATGATCTGGAAATGATATCGTTCTTTCATACGGCTCAAAACATCCTGAAGAACGTTGTGGAAACTTGGCAGCCCTTTCTCTTCATTATAAACAGGCAGAACAATATCAATGTTCTTCATACATTTCACCTTTCATATATTTGACCGTCTTTTTTATCCCGTGGATAAAATCAACTCTGGGAAAATAGTTCAAAAGGCTCTGAGCTTTTCGTATATCGGCAACAATGTCGGGCACTTCGTTTTTTCTCTGCACTCCGGTACAACTTACCGGTTTATCAGTGCCAGCACTCTGCTGGATTAGTTCAACAATTTCGCCAACACTCCAAGATTTTCCGCTCCCAATATTTACCACTTCATACCTTGAAACAGTTGATGTAATCGTCTGGTGAATAGCCCGAAGCAAGTCATCGATATAAACATAATCTCTTCGCGGCCTTAGATCCTGTACAACGATTTTTTTTACACTAGGATCGATAGCTTGGCTTATCACTTCAGGTATCAAAAATTTACTGTCCTGGCAAGGCCCATATACATTGAATAACCGAAGAACTGTGACAGGAACACTCATATTTTCGCTATAAAACTGTGCGATTTCTTCACCAAGATATTTACTGTGGTTGTAAGGAGTATTTGGGCAAACCGGGTGTTTTTCATCAATAGGCAAATACTGCGGAACGCCATATACATAAGTATTTAAGTAGGTAAAAGGGCAGTTGCATTTCCGGCAGAACTCCAAAGCGGACAACGTTCCCATAGTATTTGTCTGATAATACTCTCTAGGATATTTCCAACTGTCAGGCACATAAGTCCTGGCAGCAAGATGAACAACATGGTCGATATCTGTGCCATAGAGAATACGTAAATCGGCTACCGATATATCTCCTTGCAATATGCTGTTTTGTGAAACAGCGATGCCTTTTGCGTGTAAATAGTGCGTCAATTTTGACCCAATAAACCCATCTGCTCCAGTGATCAACACTCGCTTACTCATGTAAATATCGATCCCGGTCTTCTTCAAAGTTATCAATCGCCTGCATGTAGTCATCTGGACGTCCAATATCAAGCCAAAGGCCTTCATGAGGGTAGACAGAGACAGGGATATTTTTATCAAGAAACGTATGCATTAGTTCATCGAACCCAAAACTCTGATCTGGGGGAATAAATTCTAGTGTTTTCCGGTTAACCATGTAGACCCCCATGCTCACATCATAATAATGATGTGGTTTTTCATTAAAACCTACAAGGCGTTCTTTATCAACTTCCAATACGCCATAATCAATCTTTGCAGTTCGCTTCATGGCCGAAATGGTAAAGATGGCATCACTTTTCTTATGTGTATTGTACAGGCTAGCATAATTCAAGTCAGTCAATACATCCCCATTCATGACCAGGAAATCCTCGGGAAGATCTTCAATTATACGCAACGGCCCCATAGTATTAAGCGCTTTAGTTTCAATAGAATAACTAATTTTCACGCCCAGTTTATCGCCACTGCCGAAATATGCGCGAATAAGTTCAGCCTGATGATTGACGGCTAATGTAATATCAGTAACATCATAGTTTTTGAGTTGGCGTATAATAACTTCAAGGATAGGGTAATCTCCAATAGGCATCAGAGGCTTAGGCAATACCGACGTATACGGACGTAGGCGAGTCCCTTTTCCTCCGGCTAATATTACGGCTTTTTTATTAGACATTATATATCCCAGCCTTATATTTTCTTAGATTTTTGGCATCTGCGAACCATTCAATAGTTCGGGAGAGTCCCTGTTCTATACTAACCTCAGGCCTGAAATCAGTCAAGTTAAGAATCAAAGAGTTGTCGCACCAGAGCCGTTGCACCTCGCTCTTCCCTGGTCGAATTCTCTTGGAGTCAATCGCAAACACAACATCGCTGTTCATAATATCCTTAATCTTGTCCAGCACATCTGCAATGCTGATTTCATAGTTTGAACCGATATTGACGACACGTCCTACAGTACTGTCGCATTTCACCAATGCGACCATCCCGCGACAAGTATCTGTAACGTAGTTGAAGTCTCTTGTCGGAGAGAGGTCGCCGACCATTATTTGCTTATATCCTGATGCAATCTGAGCAATAATTGACGGTATTACTGCTCTTGCTGATTGCCGGGGACCATAAGTATTAAAAGGTCTAGCAATAACCAAAGGAAGGTCGAATGAACTATAAAAACTCATAGCAAGCGCATCCGCACCAATTTTTGACGCGCTGTAAGGCGATTGAGGCTGTGAGGGATGAGCCTCATCAATTGGAACATAACGCGCAGTTCCGTAGACTTCACTGGTTGAAGTGACCAATATCTTCTCGACTTTGTTTTCCAGAGCAGCCTGACATATGTTTAGAGTCCCTTTGACATTGGTGTCAATATAGCTGTCAGGAGCCACATATGAATACGGAATTGCGATAAGGGCTGCCAAGTGAAAGATAATATCAATATCCTTTGTTATGCTCTTGCAGAAAAAAGGGTCCCTCACATCCCCGGAAACGACTTCAACAGCCTCGGGACATGAAATGTCGTCAAGCCATCCCCAATCATTAAAGGAATTATAATATGCGAGAGCCTTTATTATAGCTCCTTCCTTATGTAACTCTTCCACGAGATGGGAACCGATAATACCATCTGCCCCAGTCACATGTACTCTCTTTCCGTTTATTTCGAATGATTACACCCCATTCTGGTAACTTTCAGCACAGCCCGTCAAAGTCAATGCTAACAATATAATGCATTTATGGTGCTATATCTTTGTTTGCTCTCTATTAAGGATCTAGCGTTAACCGTAAATATCCCTTATTCTTTTTTGTACCATATGC
>JBKEBP010000050.1:0-16034 GCA_047973235.1 Suipraeoptans sp.
TTGACATGTCACTTCATCTAAAGTATAAATGAAATAAGAGCTGGAAAGCTAATTCTCGCTTACCAGCTCTATAATTATCATAGAAGATTAGTATTTACAGACTTTTTTTCACAGACTCAAAACATCAAACACCAAAAAGTAGGCAATAATAACAATTATTGCCCACTTCATATTTTTAATATCCTGCCACAATATCTTTGCAGCTCTTTTAAAGGTGTTCTTGATTTTATTCATTGACCCACTACTCACAAACAATACATTTCTTAGGACATTTCTGTGCACATGCACCACAATTGGTACATTTCTCATAATCAATGTGTGCTATGTTATCTTCTACATGTATTGCATCAAATTCACAGACCTTCTCACACATCTTACACGCAATACACCCTGATTTACAAGCTGTAATTACGCCTTTACCCTTATCTCTTGAATTACATAGCACGCGGTGTCCCTGACTATAAGGAATTAATTCAATTAAGTTCTTAGGACATATTGCAATACATTTCTTACAAGTCTTACACTTGTCTTTATCTATAACCGCTATACCGTCTTTTATTGTAATTGCATCAAACTCACAGGCTTTTACACAACTTCCGGCTCCAAGACATCCGTAATTACACATCTTAGGTCCACCGTCCTGCATCATGTTTATCATAACACAGTCTTGTATGCCGTAGTAGTCATAATTTTGATTGGCTATTTCGCAGTTACCTTCACATTTAACAAATGCAACTTCCTTTTCCGTAGCTTCTGCTTCTACGCCCATAATCCCCGCTATTACATCGGCCACAGGCTGACCGCCTACAGGACAGGCAGCTATATCGGCATCACCTTTTGCTATAGCAGCAGCAAGTCCTGAACATCCCGGAAAACCGCAAGCTCCACAGTTATTACCCGGTAATGCTTCCAAAACTTCAGCTTCTTTCGGATCTACTTCTACAGCAAATTTCTTTCCTGCCAGACCAAGGAATAAACCTATGAAAAGTCCGGTTGCTCCGACTATCGCAAGTGCAATTAGCACTCCTGATATACTGATACTCATAGTTTTCTCCCTTCTATATTAGTCCACTGAATCCAAAAAATGCTATAGCCATAAGTGCAGCTGAAACAAGCACTATAGGTGTACCTTTGAGTGAAGGTGCAACATCATTATACTCTGTCTTTTCTCTGATACCTGCCATTACAACTATTGCAAGTAAAAATCCGACTGATGTACCTATCCCGTTTATAACACTTTCTAAAATCGTGTATTCCTTTTGTACGTTTGTTATTGCAACACCAAGTACAGCACAGTTTGTAGTAATAAGTGGAAGAAAAACTCCAAGCGACTTATAAAGTGCCGGTACTGATTTCTTTAAAAACATCTCAACGAACTGAACGAGTGCTGCTATTAGTAGTATAAATACAATAGTTTGTAAATATTGAAAGTTTAGAGGTACAAGAATAAACTTATAAACTAAACTAGCAAGTAGAGAAGCGAGTGTAATTACAAATAGTACGGCTCCACCCATTCCCAATGCTGTATCAACCTTTTTGGAAACTCCAAGAAACGGACAAATTCCAAGGAACTGACTAAGGACTACGTTATTAACTAAGGCTGCTCCAACTGCAATCAATAATAATTCACCCATCTATTTGTCCTCCTTTTCTTCGATATTGTCTTGTGTCTTAACATCTTCCGTCTTTGTATCCTCTATCTTCGTATCTTCTACCTTGGCTTCTTCTGCACCTGTTGGGAATACATCACCGGAACATCCGGAACATCCTTCGCATCCTTCTGTGCCACATCCGGCTGCCTCAGGCACCTTTTGACCTTTTTTTGCCATTGTAAGTTTAACTTTATTTTGAATTGCTGTTAACAGTGCAAGTACAAGGAAAGCTCCGGGTGCTAATATAAATATCGTTACAGGAACGTATCCTGCTTTTCCGGTAGCTTCATCAGCAAGTGGAATTAACTGATATCCAAATATCTGACCGGCTCCAATAACCTCACGTACTATACCGATTAGAGTCAGGCCAACTGTAAATCCAAGTCCCATACCTATTCCGTCACAGGCTGATAAAAATACGTTATTCTTAGATGCAAAACTCTCTGCACGTCCAAGGATAATACAGTTAACAACAATCAGTGGTATATAAATACCTAATGAATCATATAATGAAGGCACAAATCCTTCCATTAAGAACTGTACTATCGTAACAAATGAAGCAACTACTACTATAAATGCCGGAATTCTTAGTGAATCAGGTATTATCTTACGTAGCATAGATATCAGTATATTAGAAAGAACAAGTACTATTGTAGAAGACAATCCCATACCTATTCCGTTAATAGCTGAAGTTGTTACGGCAAGCGTCGGACACATACCAAGCATTAGGACAAACGTAGGATTTTCTTTAATAAGGCCATTTAGTATTACGTCTTTTCCCTTTAGTTTCTGCATCTTATTCACCTCCTTTAAATGCTTCCTTGCTATACGCAAGAGCTACATTAACTGCATCTGTTACTGCTCTGGAGGTAATTGTTGCACCACTTAAGGCATCGACTGATTCACCATCTCCACCGTCTTTTGAGACATAAAAGCTGTCTGTAGTTTTACCTACATACTGATCATAAAACTTGGATTCTTTTGCTTTCATTCCAAGTCCTGCGGTTTCACTAATAGAGAGAAACGCAACTCCACTGACTTCGCCTTCAGAAGTTATTCCCACAGTGATTTGTATATCTCCGCCGTATCCCTCTTTGCTCGTAGTTGTTACAACATATCCCTTATCGCCTACAGTACAGGCCTCATCAACCGTTGCCTTAGCACCAACTGACTTAATAGCTTCATCAGCGGCTTTTGTATCAACATCTACTTGTTTAAAATCATCAGCACTTGCATCTTTAAATACTTCCTGCCAAGCTTCTTTCTTGGCTGACTCTTGCGCCTGTGTTATTGGTGCTTTGGTTATTTCATAAACTAGACCAAGTGAGGCACCGGCAATTACTGTTATTAAAGTTAATATTAAAGTATTCTTCATCATTTTATTCATATCTACTCGCCTCCCTTACCAAATGCTTTTGGAAACGTTACTCGCTCAATAAGCGGTACAAATAGATTGCTTATAATTATTGCATATGACACTCCTTCGGCTGAACCACCAAACAAGCGAAACAGACCTGTTAGTACTCCGAGCAGAATTCCGAACATATATTTACCTTTGTTTGTTATTGGTGAAGTAACATAGTCGGTAGCCATAAACCATGCACCGAGCATCAAACCACCACCACAAAGATTTGCGGTAATATAATATGGATCAAAAAATCCGACGTCTGAATTGGCAAATTGACCAAAGATTCCTATAAATATAATAAATGTTAAAATATAAGTGCCGGGTATCCTTAAATCAATAATACCCATCAAAATTAAGAACATTGCACCAATTATAATTGCAATTACAGATGTCTCACCAATTGTTCCCGGTATTTTACCTATCAGCATATCCATTGTATTGACAACTTCACCGCTCTTTAGTTGGGCGAGAGGTGTTGGTCCGGTCACTCCATCGTAAATAAATCTTGTCATTGGACCCGTAAATGAAATCAGTAAAAAACATCTAGCTCCGAGAGCGGGATTCATGAAATTTTGTCCCAATCCTCCGAAAAGTTGTTTTATAATTATGATAGCAAATACACTTCCAAGTGCACCCATCCATAGAGGTGCGGTAGGGGGCATATTAAGTCCTAATAACAGTCCTGTAAGAACTGCACTGAAATCGTTAATAGTTACTTTTCGTTTCATTAATTTTTGGTATATATACTCTGCAAGAACTGCAGATATTGTAGTTGTCAGTAGCATCCATAAAGCCGGAAGACCAAAATTATATACTCCGAAGATGCTTGCAGGTAAAAGTGCTATTACTACACAAAGCATTATCTTAGAAGAACTCATCTTGTCTCTCACATGAGGAGATGCTGACATATTGAAATTAGAATTACTCACGTTCTTACCTCCTCCTTCTTTTTATTAGCTAATGCTTGTTTTCGCATTGATGCTATTGATTGTTTTAAAGGCCTTTTAGCTGGGCAGACGTAACTACAACAGCCACATTCACAACACTCTAGCCCTTCATGCGCTAAGAAGGATTCTTCATCCCCATGTTCTGCAATATCGGCTAGTCTTGAAGGAACTACTCTGCCGGGACAGACCTCTACACATCGTCCGCAATTAATACATGGTGTTGGATCATGTTCTTCCACCTCATCTTTTGTAAATGCTAAAATAGCGGAGGATGTTTTTGTAATAGGAGCATCTAAGGTATACATAGAAAATCCCATCATAGGTCCACCTGAAATCAACTTTTTAGGTTCTTCTTTAAATCCACCGGAAGCTATTATTAAATCTTGTACATTTGTACCTATCATTACTTTATAATTACCGGGCTCATTTACAGCATCCCCGCTAACTGTAGTAACTCTATCCATAAGTGGCTTACCTTCTGCAACAGCATAGTATATATTAATGATTGTTTCTACATTGTCAACTACACATCCCGCATCAGCAGGTAACATTGAAGAGTTAATAGCTCGTTTTGTAGTTGCATAAATCAGATGACGTTCACCACCTTGTGGATACTTGGTTTGTAAAGCCTTAACTTCAATATTTTCATCATCCTTAGTAAGTTCCTGTAAATGTTTAACACAATCCGGCTTATTATCTTCAATTGCTATAATTCCTTTTGCGTTGTCAAATAGCTTAAGAATAATTTTAAGTCCTTCGACTAGTTCTTTGCCATTTTCAAGCATTCTTCTATAGTCAGCCGTTATATATGGCTCACATTCCGCACAATTTGCAATTATATAATCTATTTTGTCCGGTTCTTTTGGAGAAAGTTTGACGTGAGTCGGGAAACCAGCGCCTCCCATACCTACGATGCCTGCTTCTGAGATATGTTTTAGAATATCTTCTTTTGATAATTGGCTTACATCATTTGTTTTGGAAAATTCTACTTCTTTATATTCTCCATCATTTTCAATGACTATACTGTTTACACGCATTCCGGTAGATGTAAGTCTTTTTTCTATATTTTTAACTGTTCCGGACACCGATGAATAAATCGGTGCGGAAACAAAGCCACTCGCCTCAGCGATCTTTTGTCCTCTTAGGACTTCATCACCTTTAGCAACTACTGGTGATGCCGGGGCTCCGATATGCTGAGAGACCGGAAATACTAGGTCACTTTCAGGCTTTAGTTCTGTAATAGCTTTGTCTTTAGCGTAGTCTTTACCATCGCTAGGATGAATACCACCCTTAAAAGTAAATATTGCCATTACTTTCACCTCCTTTTAGTCTGTTTCTACTATACCCTATAAATCTTACTATTTCCATAACCATAAGCAAAAAATATGTACATTTTGACATACATTATGCTAAACATTTAACATGGCTTTATATATTATATCCAAAAAAGACACAAAGGACTATCCCTTTGTGTCTTTATAATAGTTTAAATACTAATTCCTATTCTTCTGTTTCTTCTACTTCATGATCAGGAATTTCACCACAATCACTTCCGGGTCCTACGACACCTTCAGCTGTTGCTTCGCAGTAATCAGCATTTCCGGTTAAATCTTCATATTCTCCTTCAGAAGCGACCTCTTCAGGTTCGTCTTCAAGAGCTTTAATACTAAGACTTATTTTTTTATCATCAACGTTTAGATCAACAATTTTAGCTTCAACAACTTGTCCTACCTTAAGTACATCAGACGGTTTATCAACATGCTCTTTGGAAATTTGAGATACATGTAAAAGTGCATCAATTCCCGGAGCTAATTCAATGAAAGCACCAAAATCTGTCATTCTGGCAACTTTTCCTTCTATAATTGTACCTACAGCAAAGTCTTCTTTTGCGTTTGCCCATGGATTGGACTCAGGAAACTTAAGGCTGAGAGCGACCTTAGTGTCGTTTATATCTTTTATAAGGACTTCTAATTCATCGCCTTCTTTAAATACTTTTTTAGGATTCTCAACTCTTCCCCAACTCATTTCTGAAATGTGAAGAAGTCCATCTACTCCTCCTAAATCTACAAATGCTCCAAAGTCAGTAACATTTTTAACTGTTCCTTTTACTTTATCGCCTACATGTATTTTGCCAAGAACTTCCTTTTGCATTTCAGCTCTTTTAGCAACTAGAAGTTGTCTTCTATCTCCGATTATTCTATTTCTTCTTGGATTAAATTCACTAATTACAAATTCAATCTCCTGACCTTGATATTTGCTAAGATCTTTTTCGTAAGAATCGGAAACGAGACTTGCCGGTATGAAAACCCTAGCTTCTTCAACTACTACACTTAGACCACCACCTAAGATTTGAGCAACGGGAGCCTTTAATACCTCATGAGCTTCATAAGCCTCACGTAATCTTTCGTTACCCTTTTCAGCTGCCAATCTTTTATAAGTAAGAAGAACCTGACCATCACCATCATTTACTTTAAGTATTTTAACTGTCATAGTATCTCCGACTTTAACTACCTCAGTCAAGTCAACGTTTGGTTCGTTTGTGTATTCAGAACGTGTCAAAATACCATCAGCCTTATACCCTATATTTAAAATAGCTTCTTCAGGCTTCACATCAATGACTGTACCATCGATTACCTCTCCATTTCTTATAGTCTTAAACGATTCATCTAACATTTGTTCAAAAGTCATATCTGACATCCTTTTTGAACCTCCTCAATTATTTTGTTGGGCGTGGATGCCCCCGCTGTAATCCCTACTGTTTCCACGGACTTTAATTGATTCAAATCAAAATCGTCAAGTGTCTGTATATAATAGGTGGATTTACATACGCTTTTGCATATTTCATATAGTTTTTGAGTATTAGAACTATGCTTATCGCCTATCACAATCATAGCGTCCACATTGCTTGCAATTTCCATAGCTTCTTCTTGTCTTTCTTTAGTAGCTAAGCAAATAGTGTTGCAAACACTTACATTGTACCCTTTTTTGTTAATTATTTCAACAAAATCTTTGAATTTATTTAGATTAAATGTTGTTTGTGATACAATATTCACTTTTTTGTCTAAATTAGGCAAAACAAATGCTTGTGCTTGCGAAGCTGTCTGTATTATACTTACGTTTTTATTACACCATCCTTGAATACCTATAACTTCAGGATGATTGGCATTTCCTATAATTATAATATATTCATCACGATCTGTTTTATCTTTAACTATTTTATGTATTCGTTTAACAAATGGACAGGTGGCATCAACATAAGAAATATGGTTTTCATCCAAAATATCATAAACCACTTTTGGAACACCATGAGATCTGATAATTACAATCCCATCCTTTACCTTTAGCAAATCTTGTGTTTCTTCTATGATTTCTACGCCTTTTAAAGCCAGGTCTTTACCTACTTCAGCATTATGTATGATTGGACCAAAAGTATATATCTTTTTTTTGCTATTATCTTCGATTTGTTTGTACACAGTATTTACTGCTTTTTCAACACCAAAACAGAAACCAGCTGTTTTTGCCGTTATTATTCTCATGTTTACACCTACAGAATTTATTTTTTTTCACATAAGGCAAGTATTGCATTTACTACTTCCTCAATGGACATATTTGAACTGTCAATTAAAACAGCACCTTCAGCTTGCTTAAGCGGTGCCGTTTCTCTATTCATATCACGGTAATCGCGCTCTTCAATATCATATTTGATGCTTTCTAAATCAGCAAATAGTCCTTTTTGAATTAGTTCATCATATCTTCTTTTTGCTCTAGTTGCAACTGAAGCTGTAAGATATACCTTTACATTTGCCTCCGGTAACACAAAGCTTCCAATATCTCTTCCATCCATAACTACATCATGTTCATCAGCTATATTTCGCTGCAAATCGAGTAACTTTTCACGAACAGCTTTAACAGCACTTGCTTTTGATGCCATATTTCCAACTTCTTCTTTACGTATATATGCTGTTATATCTTCGTCATTTAGAAGTACTTTTTGAATGTTGTTTACATATTGTAGCTTGACATCTATTTTATTTAGCTCAATAGCTATTGACTTTAAATCATCTACATCAACATTATTAATTATAAAATCATATCCTATTGCACGGTATAATGCTCCAGTATCTACGTATATTGCACCTCTGTTACCTGCTACCTTTTTTGCTATTGTGCTTTTACCTGCTCCGGCAGGTCCGTCTATAGCTATTTGATATCCCATTTTGCCTCCTTCTTATGTCAATGACGCTTGTTTACCTGCAATATATGCACAAGACCAAGCTATTTGAAGATTGAAACCGCCTGTAACTGCATCAAGATCCAGTACTTCTCCGGCAAAGTATACGCCCGGCAATTTTTTTGCTTGCATAGTTTTGGGATTGATTTCGTTAACTGAAACTCCACCCTGTGTAATAATTGCCTCATCAAAACTTCTGTATTTTGTGATTGTAAGTTTGAATTCTTTAATATATGTTATAAAATGTTGTCTATCTTCTTTAGTTATTTCGTGAATAACTTTATCTCCGGAAATTGGTCCATGTTTTGACACATGTTCTTTTAGTTTCCCGGGTAAAAGTGTTGTTAAGACATTTTTAAATTGTTTATTCTGATTTCCGCTAAACTCTCTTAAAAGCCTTTGATCTAATTGAGCATAAGAAAGTGCAGGCTTTAAGTCAATTTTAAGCTCTATATTGTTTTTTTTGATTTCTTTATCCAAGTAGCTGCTAGCGGTTAATATAACAGGACCACTAACTCCGTAATGAGTAAATAACAGCTCACCGAATTCACTATATAATTCTTTATTATCTTTATAAAAGTACACTTTGATATTCTTCAAAGACAAGCCTTGTAAATTCCCAATCCATTGCTCACCTACTTCTAGAGGGACTAATGCCGGAATAACAGGCGTTACATTGATATTATTTTCTCTTGCCCATTTATATCCATCACCTGTTGAACCCGTACTTTTATAGGATACTCCGCCGGTAGCAATAATAATTTTATCGGATTTGAATGTATTATTTAATGTCTTTATTATTTTTGAACCGGATTTTGTGACAATAACCTCAGAAACCTCTGTATTAAGAAGTACTTTTACACCTAGTCTGTTAATTTCTTTTGAAAGAACTTTTAGGACATCTGAAGACTTGTCAGAAACCGGAAAAACTCGACCACCACGTTCGACTTTTGTTTTCAAACCAAGTTTTTCAAAGAAATCTATAGTATCAAAATTATTAAATTCATGAAAGGCACTATAAAGGAACTTCGGATTACTTACAACGTAATCAATTAGAGAACCATCAGTACAAATATTTGTAAGATTACATCTACCTTTGCCTGTTATAAATAACTTTTTACCTAGTTTTTCGTTTTTTTCAATTAATGTAACTGCTGAACCATTTTCGGCAGCGCTAATTGCCGCAAGCATTCCTGCAGCACCTCCACCGATGATAATTACACTATTACTCATTGGTTTTAGCCTCCGGTAATAACTCAATCTTGTCAGATACTTTATTTAGTTCTTCTTTATTATACACTTGGTATTCATCCCATATTTCCTCTAATGTTTCAAGGGTCTTTATTACATCAGTTTTTTTCTTCATACAAAGTGCCACTACCAACGCATTAATTACACTAAGAGGAGCAACAAGAGAATCAACTATAGACACCATATCACTCCTTGCAATTAGATTACATGAAGTGTACATGGTTATCGGTGAGTGAACACTATCAGTTAAAGTAATTACTTTTGCATTACGGTTGCTTGCAAACTCCAGCGCTTTAAGCGTGCGCATTGAGTATCTCGGAAAGGATATCCCTATAATTACATCATCTTTATTTATACGAATTAATTGTTCGAAAATCTCACTTGCGCTATTAGTATTTACTAGAGTTACATTTTCGCATATTAGGTTTAAATAAAAATTGAGAAAGCTGGCTAATGGAGCACAACTCCTTATGCCAACTATATATATTCGTTTTCCTTTTAAAATGGTATTTACGGCCTCTTCAAATGAATCTTCATCAATGCTGCCTATTGTTTGCTTGATTTTATTAATATCAGATGTCAGAACTGACTGTAGTATTTCGCCTTGCGATATACGTCCATAGGTAACTTCCATCCTTTGAATTGAATTAAGTTTATTTCTTACAATTTCGGCGAGTTCCTTCTGAAATTCGGGATACCCCTTATAACCCAGGGTGGTGGCAAAGCGTACTACCGTAGATTCGCTTACACCTACTTCTTCACCAAGTTTTGCCGCTGTTAAAAATACAGCCTTGTCATAATTATCAGTGATAAACTGTGACAATTTTTTTTGGCCTTTACTCATCTTCTTAATATTATTTATTCTTGTTAATAGTTCACTTCCCGAGCTCATTAAAACCCTCCTATATGTCCTGCCTAAAGGGGTGTCGGACATCTAATTGCATATTACACTTTCGTTAGTATACCACAAAAAAAGACATAGTACCATAAGTATGATACCATGTCCTTTCACTTTATCTACTTCTAAACCGGATAGCTTCCGTTCTTTGTATCTGCTTCTTTTGCATCGATCTTAGTTTGCTGAGCTTCTCGATATTTGAAGAAGTCAGTAGCTACTTGTGGGAACAATGCGTAAGTTAGAACGTCTTCATCCTGTTGTGAATATTGTGCCATTTCTTTTCTGAGAGTATCTAATTCATCCGGAATTAAGTCTGCAGGTCTGCAGGTAATAATATCAGGATTTTCTCCAAGAACTTTCTTTTGTACTTCAGGATTAAACGGCTTGATAGTCGCGCCGTATCTTCCACTTAGTACGTCCTTGGTCTCTTTTGTTGCCATCTTGTATCTCTCCCCTGTAAGTACATTAAACACTGCCTGTGTACCAACGATTTGAGAAGAAGGCGTAACAAGTGGGCATTGACCAAGGTCTTCACGTACTCTTGGTACTTCTTCAAGAACTTCATAGAATTTGTCTTCTGCACCTTGTTCCGCAAGTTGAGAAGTAAGATTAGACAACATTCCTCCCGGTACCTGGTAAAGTAATGTTTTAATATTAACTCCCAAGTTTTTAGGATTAAGTAGTCCTGATTCAAGAGCATTATCTCTTATTGGTCTGAAGTAATCTGCTATTTCTGATAGTAAATTTTGGTCAAGTCCGGTATCATAAGGGGTTCCCCTAAATGTTTCCACCATAACCTCAGTAGCGGGTTGTGAAGTTCCCAGTGCGAATGGTGACATTGCAGTATCAATAATGTCTGCCCCCGCTTCTATTCCTTTTAGATATGTCATAGAACCAACACCCGATGTATAATGAGTATGCATATCAATTGGTAAGTCTACTGCTTCTTTTAAAGCTGTTACAAGTGTTGTTGCTTCATATGGTAGTAATAATCCTGCCATATCTTTAATACAAATTGATTTGGCTCCCATATCTTCAATACGTTTTGCAAGATCTACCCAATAATCTAATGTATATGCATCACCTATTGTATAAGACATTGCAACCTGAGCTTCTGCATTTTCTTTATTAGCAGCGGAAACAGCTGTTTGAAGATTTCTCATATCATTCATACAATCAAAAATACGAATAATATCGATTCCATTTGAAACTGATTTTTGAACAAAATACTCAACAACATCATCTGCATATGGACGATATCCCAAAATATTTTGACCTCTAAATAACATTTGAAGCTTAGTATTTTTAAATCCATCTCTAAATTTTCTGAGTCTATCCCATGGATCTTCTTTCAAGAATCTAAGAGATGCATCAAATGTTGCACCACCCCAGCATTCAACTGCATGGTAACCAACTTTATCCATTTTATCAACAATCGGTAACATCTCTTCAGTCGTAAAACGAGTAGCTACGAGTGACTGATGAGCATCACGGAGAATTGTTTCCATAATTTTTACCGGTTTTTTTACTATATCTGCCATTATTCTTCCTCCTTATTATTTTAGTTTAAACACCAAAAATAGCCATAAATGTTCCGGCGGCTACTGCCGTCCCTATAACCCCTGCGACATTGGGTCCCAGTGCATGCATCAACAAGAAATTTGTAGGATCGGATTGTGCTCCTACCTTTTGTGAAACTCTGGCCGCCATTGGTACTGCCGACACTCCCGCCGAACCTATTAACGGATTGACCTTTCCACCGGTCGCTACGCACATGAGTTTTCCAAAGAGCACTCCTGCCGCGGTTCCGAACATAAATGCGACTAACCCAAGCACCACTATTTTGATAGTATCCAAGTTTAGAAATGCTTCTGCACTAGTAGTTGCACCAACTGACGTACCAAGTAGAATTACAACTATATACATAAGTGCATTAGATGCAGTTTCCTGAAGTTGTCTAACAACACCCGATTCTCTAAACAGATTACCAAGCATTAGCATACCAACTAACGGAGCTGTTGTCGGTAATATAGCACACACTACTATTGTTACTATTATTGGGAACAAGATACGTTCCAGTTTAGTAACGGGCCGAAGCTGTTCCATCTTAATTGCTCTTTCTTTTTTAGTTGTCAAAAGCTTCATAATAGGTGGTTGAATAATAGGCACAAGTGACATATACGAATATGCCGCTACCGCTATTGGACCCATAATGTCCGTTTGCCCCAACTTACCGGCAAGAAATATTGAAGTAGGTCCATCTGCACCACCGATAATTGAAATTGCCGCAGCTGCTTTATCTGAAAAACCAAGAGCCATTGCTCCGAGATAAGCTGCAAAAATACCAAACTGTGCTGCTGCTCCTAATAAAAAGCTTTTAGGATTAGCTATAAGTGGTCCGAAATCAGTCATAGCACCAACGCCAAGGAAAATCAAAGACGGTAATATTGCCCATTCATCCAATAAATAGAAATAATAAAGCAATCCTCCAACTCCATTTTCCGATTCATGTGTTGTCATCATGATATCCGGATAGATATTAACTAACAACATACCAAAAGCGATAGGAACCAATAGAAGTGGTTCAAATCCATGGCGTATTGCTAGATATAGGAAAAAACATGCAACTGCTATCATAACAAGATTACCAACTGTTAAATTGAAAAATGCGGTTTGATGCACGAGGTTTCCTAATGTATTCATTATATAATCCATTCTTTACCTCCAGTCATCCAACATTATAAATGTTAGGCTATTAATTGAATGTAGCTAATACTGCTCCGGATTCAACAGGATCGCCTACTGTAACATCAATACTTGCAACAGTTCCATCCTCTGGAGCAACGACCGGAATTTCCATCTTCATTGCTTCAATAATAACAATGCTGTCACCCTTTTTAACGCTTTGTCCAACAGTTACTTCCACCTTAAATACTTTACCGGCTGCACCAGCTTTGACTTGAATAGATCCACCTCCAACCGGAGCTGCCGCTGTTGGTGCCGGAGCTGTGGCAGGAGCTGCTGCTACAGGAGCTGTAGGTGCTGCTGGTGCAGTTGGTGCTACTACCGGTGCACTTCCTGCTCCTTTTTCTTCAACTGTTACATCATATGTATTTCCATTAACTGTAATTGTATAATTCTTCATTCGTATTATCCTCCGTATTTACCATTTATTACTTGGCCGTCTTATAATGCTTCTAACTATAAAGTCACTTTGATTAACACCTTGTGCTTCTGCTATTGCTGCAGAAATAACAGCTACAAGTTCAGAGTCCGAAGTATCAACCATTGGCGTAGATACTACCGGTGCAACAGTTTCAGTAACGATGCTGCTCTCTGTACTTGTTGTTGCATTATCTTTCTTAGTAAAAGCAGCTTGCAATTTAGGAATAAACTTCATAAACGAAATTATAATACTAATGAATATAAGAACCGAAAAAACAGTCCCCATTCCTAAAACAGTATTTAGTCCTGCTTTCTCAAGTATTTCACCTGTAGTATAATCTGCACTAATTGTCATGCTTTCCAAGTATGAATTTTCACCATACCTAAATATTATATCTGCTTGTCTGTCAGCAAATGTAGCCGTAGTTTTAACGACTATGCCATCACTATCTACTTCAAATAAATAATCACCATGTCCCTGGTACGTTCCACATTCTTTAACAGCGGATAGCCAAGCTTCACAGGATTCTATATAGCTCTCCGGTGTAAGAGGCATTTGCATTTGATACAACTGATATTGAAATGCGAAATCGTCAATTTTATTTATTTGTTCTATCTGTTCTTCCGTCGTTGAAGGAAACACTTGATCCAACAACGTATCACTTATACTTGTTAAGTAGTCTTTATCATAATCAGCACTTGTATTTTCAGAGCTTCCACAAGCTGTAAACACAAGGGTTATCATAAGAATACATATAAGTATGCTTATTTTTCTCTTCAACTGCTTCACCTCACTCTATTTAGCACCGTGCTTTTTGTATGGTAGCTCTTCTCGTTTTGTATATAGCATTTCAAATGCTCCAATTAAATGTTTTCTTGTTTCAGCAGGTTCAATTATTGCATCTACATATCCACGATTGGCTGCAGACTCAGCACTGCCTTGCAAATTGTCATATTCAACTGTCTTTTCCTTTAATGTATCAGCATCTGCATCAGGAAACATGATTTTAGCAGCCATATCCGCTTCCATCATACCTATCTTTGAGGTTGTCCATGCGTAAACCAGGTCTGCACCTAAAGATTTTGAATTCATAACGACGTATGCGCTGCCGTATGCATTACCTGTTATTAAATTAATCTTTGGAACAGTTGAACTTGCAAATGCATAACTTAACCTAGCAGCTTCTTTAGAAAGATTCTTTTCAGCACTGGTTGAAGCAGAAAATCCATTCACATTAGTAAGTGTCAGTACCGGTATTTCAAATGCATCACAATAATTTACAAATGAAGACGCTTTCTTTGCACCTTTTACAGATAAATCGCCGTTAAACTCATACTTTACTTCAGCGTTTTCATCATAAACCTTCGTTCTATTTGCAGCCACACCAACAGTAACACCATTTAGCTTAATAAATCCTGTTACCATATCTTTGGCATAATCTCTTTTTGTTTCAAAGAACTGTCCGTTATCCGCTAATTGTGACAGAATAATTGCCGGATCATCAACAGCTCCTGCAACATTATCAAGCGTTCTGTTTAAGTCATCTGTCTGCATTGCAACATCTAAACTATCACTATTATTAAGTGGAATAATAGAAATAAGAGTACGCATATTCGAAAAAATTTCTGATTCATTTCCTACAAAATCGACAACGCCTGTTTTTTCACTTTGGAAACTTGAATTAGATGTGTCAAGTTTAGAAATTTCATTTCCGGGAATAGCATTGGGTGAATTTATAAACATTTTAGCTTTATCACCTTCCATAAAGGTGAAATCAGAAAGTGCAGCACTCACAGCTAATCCACCACCACATTTTCCAAATACTGCGCAAATTTGCGGAACTACACCGGATGCTAGTGATTGCCTGTGATAAATGGCACCAAATGCCTCCAATGCATCACATCCCTCTTGTAACCTAATGCCCGCACTATCTAATAAACCTATAATAGGTGCGCCCATTTTCACAGCCATGTCATAAAGACTAACAATTTTTCTTGCATGCATTTCACCAATCGAACCGTTTAATACTGACTCGTCCTGGCTATACACATACACTAGATTACCGCTAACCGTTCCATAACCGGTAATCACACCATCTCCGGGTGTTTCTGCCTTCGTAATATTGAAATCTGTTGTTCTGGCTGTTATCTTTTTGCCGATTTCAATAAAACTTCCTTCATCAAGTAAGGATTTGATCCTACTTTCTGCCGTACTACCCATAGTCTGAACCTCCATTTTGAATATTTATATTACCGCAGTAACTTATATAAAATTAATCCAATTTCTGCCGATTATAATTATAACGATATATCGCATTTTTTTCAACAGTATTTCTTAATTTTTATTTAATAAATTAGGAATATTGCACTACCCTTCTAGGTAGTCGTTTATGTAAATTAGGTATTAAACTTGCCTTAGATTAGTATTAATTTTTTATTAAGACGAGGAGGTTTTATTATGACTGTAAAAGAACGTATTGCT
>JBKEBP010000054.1:0-5827 GCA_047973235.1 Suipraeoptans sp.
TTGTCAATGAGATTTACCGACTTCGAGATGAGAAGGAGGCTGCAATGGTTAAGAATGCTGGGTTCGCAAGTCAAAAACAAAGAATGGCTGAAATGACAAAATTTCTTAAGGAGCAGAAAGGCACTATAGAGGAGTATGATGAGCAGATAGTCCGCAAGCTGATAGAAAAGATTACGGTACATGATGAGAAAGTCACTGTTGCCTTTAAATCTGGGATGGAGATTGATGTGAAGATATAAAGTAAATAAAAAGCAGAAGATGCATCCTTCCTTAATTGGTAGGGTGCATCTTTGCTTTTATCTTAAAAAATTTACAATATAAATGCACTAATTGATGCATAAATCTTGAAAAATGGCATATAATAAAGTATCATTGTATTACACAGAGGTGATGCAATGAATCCGTACTATAATCAGAACTACACAAGAGAGCAGATAGATGCTATTCTTGATAAAATAAAAGATTGTGTGGTAAATAATAAATATACGATTGCACTAAACGAAAACAGAAAGGAAAATATAGACTTTATTAATGAATATAATATTCGAAGTGATAAACAAAAATCAATATTACTACAGCTCAGAACAGAAGATTTTTGTCATACCTTGCAGAATACGAAAATTGGTTTTGAATATGAAGTTCTTTATGTTTTTGTGCCACAGGTTCAATTGTTTAATGCTGACGGAGAAGAAGAAACAGTAGATATTTATACCAAATTTAACGTGATAGATATGTCTAACGGAAGTCGTACAGTTGTAATATCTTTTCATAAACCAAACAAGCCGATTGATTACCTGTTTAGGTAAGTCGGGAATTGAAAGGAGGCATTGTTATGAGTGAAAGAAAAGTATTTTGCGAAGAATGTAGAAATGATGTTACTTTTACTATTAATGAAAAGAAAATGGAAGGCACTATTAAAGGTGAAAAATATTCTTATATCGGAAAAGAAGCACATTGTGTAGACTGCGGCTCTGAAATTTATGTTGCAGAGGTAAATGATTTTAATTTGAAAGCGCTATATGATGCATATCGAGAAAAGAATAATATTGTATTACTTGAGGTGATTTTAGCAATTCCAGAAAAATATGCAATTGGAAAACGACCACTTTCCCTTTTGCTTGGTTGGGGAGAACAGACATTTTCCCGATATTGCGATGGAGATATGCCAACAAAGCAGTATTCTGAAATTCTGCAAAAGCTTTATGATGATCCAGCCTGTTATGCAGAAATGTTGGAAAACAATAAAGAAAATCTGAAAACTACTGCATCTTATGAGAAGAGCAAAAGAGCAGTAGATGAACTTCTTGGAAGAACTCAAAACACAAAGACAAAGATAGATTTAGCAATTGAATATTTGCTGAGTCAATGTGAAGACTTTACGCCATTATCATTACAGAAAGCTTTGTATTATATTCAGGGATTTTATTATGCTTTCTACAAAACATTTCTCTTTTCTGAGGAGTGTGAAGCCTGGGTGCATGGTCCTGTTTATAGAGATATATACTTTAGGTATCGTGATTATCGATTTGACCCTATTGAAGGAAATGAAGAATTTGATAATTCCGTATTTTCTTCCTCCGAAAAGGCAATTTTGGATAGCGTGATAAAGAATATTTGTTGCTATAGTGGGAAAGTTCTTGAAGGCTTCACTCATTCAGAAACTCCGTGGCTGTCAACCAGAGGAGAACTTTCGCCGTCTACAGCATCAGACCGAACTATTGAGAAAGAACTGATTGGAAATTACTTTAGTGCTGTTAAAGGAACGTACAATATGATTAATACAAATGATATTAAGGGTTATGCTCAGAAAATGTTCGAACAGATGTAAAACGCTTAATTTAAAGTTTATACAGACTTTCTTGTAAATTTAAATTTTGCTGGAAAGTCTGTTGTTTTTATATTTAGATTGGATTGGAGGTGAGTTCTTGTGGCGAAATACAGTGATGAAGAAATCCGACAGATGTCAAAAATAACTTGTAAAATTGCTGCTGATTATTTAGGAGTTTCTCCTATGGCAGTGAGTTTTGGTATGCGTGAAGAGAAACTTCCCATAGGTTTTGCTGTTCACAATAAAGATCGGTATACAGATAGTTGGTCATATAATATTGTTCCAGAAAGGCTAATTGCTTACAATCATGGCAAAATTTCTGAGGTGCAAGTAGAAGGAATTGAAAGAAACTTAGAAACAATAATTCAAGAATTTAAAACCATGAAGGATGATTTAAGTTTTTTATTGCGAGGAAAAGAAGATTAAAAGAGGTGAAAAAGGCAAAAGAATTATATAGTCAAGCACTAATGAAAATAAATGCTACGGCAATATTATATGAAGAAATGAGTTTGAGTATAAGAAATGGGGGTGAGGATATGGCTCAATACGAAAACATGACTTTTTCACGTCAACAGTTATATGATGAAATCTGGTCAATATCGACATCAAGGGTTGCAAAAAAATATAGCATCCCTTATGACAAATTAAAAAAGGCTTGCATAGACGCTAATATCCCTACACCAACTCAATCTTACTGGTTAAGTTTGTCAATTGGAAAAGAAGTAGAAAAGGAGCCTCTGCCACCATCAGAAGTAAAAGAAGTTGTAGTTCAATATAGTATTAAGAGTAAAGAGATTATCCCATCTCAAATTAATGTTGCGCAAGTAATTGAAGAAGCAGTACTTCAATCGACTGATTTGCAAAAAGTCGAATTGAAAACTCAACCCCAACGTACATATGTTGAAGGTCAGAGGAATGTATATGATCGGGAGATACTTTATAATGAAGTTTGGAATGAACCGGTAACTACTGTAGCAAAAAGATACGGGGTATCCGATGTAGCCATTCATAAGGTATGCAAATCTTTATCTATACCAGTACCACCAAGAGGTTACTGGGCAATGAAAAATGCTGGGCAACCAGTGAAACAGATTCCATTGCCAGTATATGATGGGCCGGCACAAAAAATAGGAATTAAATCGTTTGATGATTCTGAAGTAAAAGCCGAATCTGATGATGCCCTTTCCTTTTTAAGAGAAGATGAAAGAATCCGTTTAATCATTGTAGCGCAGCAAATTACAATCTTGGATGATAAGTGTAAATTGCATTCAAAATTGAATTCCCATAAGGCGAAAATTAAAGCATGGCGATCTAGCCATCATCGTGATGAGTTTGCTCCTCGTAATCGTGATACATATAGAAGTGTTCCTGACGGTGAGCCGTTTTTGTATAATGATATTTCTGACGTTACGTTTCCAAGAGTTTATAGGATACTGAATACACTGTTTCAATATGTAGAAGCGCTGGGAGGTTCAGTTAGTGACGATTTATCATTGATGATTAGGAACGAAAAGGTATTCTATACTATAACAGAGGGGCAGGATCAGGTTCCACATGTATTGACCAAAGATGAACAAAAACAATGGGATCAATATGAAAGGGATAAAAAATCACGTTCTTGGGCATATGATCCTAAATTTAGAAAGTGGGACTACATACCGAATAGTAAACTCCGATTCTCCGTAAAAGCAAATAGTTTCATCCGTGATAGTGAAACTATTGGATTAGAACTTCGTTTAGGAGAAATGCTTGTTTCATTGTTTGAAGAATCTGAGAATGTTCGTATCGCCCGTGAAAAACGTGAAGAAGCTCATCGGAAAGAAGAAGAGGAGAAACGCCAGCGTGAACTTAAACGTGAGCACTATAATCAAGAGGTGGAAAAAGTACAAGCTTTGGAGAATGAAGCTAATGATTATGATATGGCTTGTAAGATAAGGACTTATATTTCAGCTGTGGAAGACAAAGCAAGCCTTGATGAACAACACTTAAATGGATTGAATGGGCAAAAGCAAAAGCTGATTGGTATGACCCAACTGTAGCAGCTTTCGACCCCGACTTTGGAAAACGCAATCACACCCTAGATGAAGAAAAAAAGAGGCCATCAAAAAAATCAGGATATAGTATCTGGTAAAGGAATAAATGCAGTGTAAGATTTAATCAATAGGATAATGTTAAATGAATAAATAACGGAGGTGACCACAGTGGTAGATATGAAACAAGTTTACGATTTTGCTGTAAAATGGTGCGATAAATTTCGTGACCAGAAAATTAATTACATAGAACTGGTAGACCACTATATGGCAGATGATTGTGATGCACTTGGATTTAAAATGGACTGTGGTAATGCTTTTGAACAACTCTATGGTAAAGCTGTCCATGATTATGAGGAACTGGATAAGATTATAGATGATGTTACAGATATATCTCTACTGGGTGCCGCAATTTATTCAAGATGGAGATACTTTAATCATTGGGCATATACTGGAGAAGAAATCCTGGAATTTAAAAATCGTTCTTGGTTTATTTTGGCACTTAGTAGGCTGTCTATGCTTACAGGAGAAAACCCTTTTATCTTTAAAGGGATGCCTCAAAAGATACGCATTGTCTCTAACGGTATGGGTTATGGACCTTGTCCTGAACCAAATGACATAGTTGAGCAACATATAACAATCAATTCCGATGGACGGGTATGGTTTTCTGCATACGCATTTGGCGATGGCTTTGGTAAATATAAAAAGGCTCAAACTAAAAATTACAAAATAGAAAAAGCGGTAGCTGAAAATGTTTTAAATAAAGTAGCTACTTATTATAGTAATGAATATGACGAGATTTTTGCAACAGATATTGGTAATTGGGAAATGGAAATAACCAATACAGAGGGCAAGGCTTATAAATTCAGAGGTTCGCTGTGTGCCAATTTTGAGGTAGATGGAGTCGACCTTTCAGACCTCATTCGTGACTCTTTACAAATAGATGATTTGTATGTTTTTGATGGTAGGTTTAAACCGGATAAGGTAAATAGAATTACTGTTGATTACCACCGAGTTACAAAAATTAAACCCAAACAGCCTATTAGTGAAGAAACTGAATATGTAACTTGGAATTATACGGAGCAGCTGATAGTTGACAGAGAATCGGAGACTATTGAGCATACTCAGAATATTGGGACGGGTTGCATTGTTTCTCGGAAGTAGAAAGTAGATGGTGGTGTTGCAGGGCTGCTCGATGATCTGGAGGCAGATTCTGTGTGTGATACTGTTGAGGGCAATCCGCCAGATATAATTAATACCCCACACGACACAAAGGAATATCCCATAACCATTGATTTTAATAAAAATCCTCAGCGTGTTATTCAAGGAACATTTGATAAGAATGGATTGCCAGATGATTTTGCAGATTTTGCTGAAACAGTGTTTAGCTTTATGAGATTTTATGGTTTTGGAGAAATACTTGACCCATCCGTTTATGAAAAAGTAAAACGTCGCAAAAATGATTATATCTTTTGCAGTGTAACCTTTGACGAGGGTTACAAAAGTTATTATTACATAACCGATGATGATAGTATTGAAGTTGGTGATTCTGTTCTGGTTCCTGCCGGAAAAGATAATCATACTGCAATAGTTGAAGTAGTGAATATTGAGTATTACTCTGAAAAAGATGCACCTTTGCCTGTGGGAAAAACAAAGCGTATTATTCGGAAATGCACAGATGATGATTTTGACCAACAGAAGGAAGTTTAACCATTACTTAGGTATGCCTATTTTGGCATTTTGCCCATCCTCTCAACCTTTCGGTTGTCAACGATATGTCTTAGGAGGCTGTATGGTTTTTAACATAATATGGTAAAAACGAGGGTGAAACTCGGTCGAAGTTATTATAATATGTTACCTAAACGAAAGTAGGTTGAGTTGACATTATAAAAGTCCTCTCGAGCCACGTTGAGACGTGCGTACTTTTATCCCACAAAAACCCACAAACATCTCCACCATCTTTATAAAC
>JBKEBP010000065.1:0-6868 GCA_047973235.1 Suipraeoptans sp.
TGCGTAATTTTGACTTTTTATATCGCCGATAATGGCATGAATTACCTCTCCATTATCTAAATACCAATCAACATAATCTCCTACTGCCCCAAAAGTTGTTGTGCAGGCTATAACATACCTATTACCTATTTTCCCAAAGCCTTTTTCATCAAAATTCATTCCTGCTTCTTGTCGCAATTTATATTGTGCTGAACTAGGACTTGTAATCATTTGCCAACCCATATACGTGTAAACCGTTCCGTAAGGTTCTGGAATCTCTATCACGTCTACATCTGGATAATCTGGGGTAGCATATCCTGTGATTTGACTATTAGTTAGCAATCTTGATACTGTTGTTACTGTAACCCCATAATTTCCCTCAACTGTGACAACTCTATCCCCTTCAACGTATTGCACTATTCCAATATGTGAAGCACCGTCACTTTTCATTATTAGTAAATCTCCTGTTTTAGGTACATAATTTTCCTTGCTTTGAAACTGTCCTTTAGATTCAAAAAATGATTTATAGGTTGATACTGCCCCACTTTTTGGAAACAATCCCGAATCTATATAACCGCACTCATTAGCACACCAACTAACAAAACTTGCACACCAAGGTGTTTGAGTTCCATTAACATAGGTTGACCCCATTGTATATTGCCAAAACTTATCTCCTGTTTGTCCGACTTCTGCTAAAGCTACCGCTACTATAGACGTTCCACCACTGATTTTATTATCTTCATCTTCGGCAATCCCTAGCAACGCACTTATAATAGTTGTAATAATCAATATAACAACAAGAACTGATGATACAACTGCCACTATGCCAGAGAAAACAGGCATTACTGCACCCACAACCATTGTTGATATTGCAGAAAAGAAAGCAACAATCTTGTTAGGTTCTTCTGTTTGTGCAATATCATTATTGTTTATAAATTCATTTTTTGCTGACTGTTTCTCCTGTTCTTTTTGATTGTCTTTGATATTTGCCATTCTTCCAAATTGATTTGCACCTTCTTTAGCAACCTTTTTTCCAACATCTAACACAACATTTCCTGTCGCAATACCATCAACAACTTTTGAAGATGTTTCCTTGCCTACTTTAGCAGTTTTTATGACTGTGGTTGTGCTTGCCCCAACCAATGCTTTACCATTACTTTTGACACTTGCTTTTGCAAGGTCTTGTCTTTTTTTAGTTCGGTCTACATATGTTTTTTTGTTATATCGTGTTTGCTGATGTTTTTTCTTAGCAATCTTCTTTTCTGCTTTTGCAAGGTACTTTTCTTTTTGGTTTGGCGAAAGCTTTTTCCACCGCTTTTTTTGTCTTTTTGACATGAATTGCGAAGGGTCACTCTTTGTATCAGAAATATCAGTTTGTAGTTCACTTACAGATATTCTATTAACTTTTAACTCTGATGTGATTTTCTTTATGCTTGACCCTGTATTTTTGATTTTCATATCACTTTCTTTATTATTTATCCGCATGATACTACCCCTCTAAGACTATTAAACCTTCTGACGTTATTCTGTATTGTGTTTTTTGGGATTCTTTTGTGTAGTCAATCTCGATAATATCGTTAGGCTTTAGTTTGCCTATTCTCTCTGGTGGTTTGACTAACAATCTGGAATACAATCCTACTATGTTTTCATTTGGCATTAAGTGTTTTTCATATATAGGCTCATGCTCTCTTTTTACAATCATTTTGTAGTCAAGGTCTAATAATTGTCCTGCTACTGTATCTATTGTAGTTATTGCGTCACTTATATTCCCGAACATAATATCTATATCCGTTGAATCCGACAATATCTTCACATAAGCATTTCGCTTTTGTGAAAACTCAACAATGCTCATATATAAGGATAGTCCACAATACTTATTGCTTTCTATTCCTATAGTATGCAAAATTTCATCTGTGCTAAAGCTTATTGTTGCTTTAAACAATCCACTTTTGCCGATTCTTTTGACGCTACTTTTAGCTTTTGCCTTTTTGATTACATTTGCATACGGAAAAACACGAAACGTTGTTTCGTAGAACTCACTAAAGATTTCTCTTAAATCTTCATCACAACACAATATTTGCATTTTATATTCTTTCATATTTTCGCATACAAAAGACAGGCTTTAGCCTGCCTTTTGCTCCCCTTTACTATTGTCCTTATCATGAAAATTTGTATCAAATAGTCGGTATAAATCGTTGTTCTCTGGAATAACATTATCAAACGGTATTAAACTACTGCCGAACTTCATAAGTCCTGTTCCTATTTCAGCATTAGTTACATATCCCTCTTGTGCTATTGACATAGGAACTACACTACCTAACAATTCTCTATCAACTCCTGCTTGATTCATGAATATAATAAACTCACTGTTCGACAACATATTTCTTGTTTCTTTATTTCCTAGACAATCAGCAACATTCTGTGTGATTCCTGTTAAAAGTCCACCCTGTTTGCGGACTTCCTTCCATAGCTTTTCAAACGCTTTATGACCGTAAGGGTCATTTGTAATAACATGGAATTCGTCAAGGTATACCCACGTTGCCACTCCACGTTTTGCATTTTTCTTAATACGATTGATTACATTTTCAATCATGATTAGCATGGAAACCGCTCTTAACTCTGCACCCAAATCACTAATTCCGTAATTGATAAACCTATTGTCAATATCTACATTACTTTGATGTGAAAATATATTTAATGAACCATCTATGAATATCTCCATTGATAACGCTAAATCTCTAGCTATATCCCTAAAATCATCTGTTCTGACAACATACTGACCCGAATTATTAATATCGTGGTCTATCAGCAACTCATTTCTAAAATCCTCAAAAGTTGGAGATACAAAATTCTCGGAATCTATGTTATATGCCTTATGGTAAATATTTGAAACGCACCTATCAATGACTGAACGGTGTCTACCTGTTATTTCTTCGGGTTCTATTGCTTTTTGACAGATTCCCAACATAAACTCTGACTTGTCACGAATTAGAAAGTCTAAGCTGTCTTTATCGTCATTATCTATGTTTATCTCTAACGGATTGATGTAATCAGTAGTCCGACTTGTTAGATTAATATTTTGACCGCCAAGATTAGAACAAATTTCAAAATACTCATTCATGGGGTCTAAAGAGATAACATCATCATCTGTCGAAGCTAAAACTTGACCCATTTCCCACTTTGCTTGTACGGACTTTCCCGACCCCGACAAACCGTAAATAAATCCGTTGCCATTAGACAACTCTTTCCGATTGCCAACCAACACATTTCTCGATATTTGATTAACACCGTATACTTGTCCGTTTTCTTGATACAGTTCTTGTACATTGAAAGGCATTAATACCGCCAGAGGTTGAGTAAACATACTTCTCATTATCTCAACCTCTCTACAACCTATTGGAAGTGATGTATTCATAGCAGAAACTTGTCTGCCACAATATGTTTCTATTTGCATATTAACTCCCGAACCAATTGTTTTTATAGTGTCGATTTTAGAATCGAGGTCTTGCCTGTCTATGCCTGTGACAAGAATAGTCATTCCCACAAAAAACATTCGAGCGTCATTTGAATGTACTTCATCAAGATATTCTTCTATTTCTTCTTTTTCCTTACGTTTTTCATACGTTATTTCCGAAGAAAAAGCACCGTGTTTATTTCTAAATTCCTGTTGCTTATTAATCTGACGTTCATTATCCATGTAAGCGTCCATAAGCTTACTTTCGACAATATCTTTAGGAATCGGTGAAATATCTAATGTTGTGATTGTATTAAATGGTACGTTTGTGAGTTCAGTTAAAAAACTGTCGGGCAATGAATTAGGATATGCTTTGACAAACATAGTAGTCACAAGTCTATCTTCAAATTGTAAATATTCTAATTCTTCCTTAATATATAAATTGCAAATGTCGTTTTTCCATTCCCTTTTACTTCTCAAATCTTCCATTGTTAGATTAAACTCTGTTTCTTTACCTAGTCTGTAGAACTTGTGTAAAACCTTCAATCTCTCTACCGCATTTAATATTGTAATTCTACTCCCTAGTTCAGTAAAGTTAGTCTTTACACTGGCTTCTATGGTTTGAAAAAATGCGTTTGCATTTGCAAAGTCTTTTCGCTTACAAGTTACAACGAAATATCTTTCTTGTTGTATAGTGTTTTTTCCCTCTTTAATTTGGTGTTCTATAGCTTCGTTGTATGACGTTACTAGAGTTTCATAACCTGCTTTGTCTTTCATCATCACGCTACTGTCAAACTCTTTCTTGTTAAGATTGTGATTAGCTATTATTATCTTGAAATTCACATTCATAGAATTAAGCAGTTTACAAAAAGCTAAGAAGTGTTCTTCTTTTTCTTTATGGTCTTTGTCTGTATAATTGACATCAGAAAAGGTATACACCTTATCAAATGTTACGTCTGTATCTTTTCTTATCGGTTTCTCTATCTGGAACACTCCGTTTTCCGAAATAGCATAAATCGGTATCGTCTGTTGTATGCTATTAGGTGTTTTGTATATCGGGTCTGTTCCCTTTTTACATAATTTAAACCTTTCTTTAACTCCAAACATTTTATCTACCTTCTTTCTTTGTTTTGTCTTTTGTTCGCTTTTTCTTTTTAGTATCAGTATCTTGTATCATCAACCGTGAGTATTCCTCACTTGTATATAGAAGTGGTGGCAAAAAAGCTAATCTCCAACGTTCTTTGATATATTCCAACAGCGTCATATCATTGATTTTGGCAAGTCCAAATACTCCAATTCCTATTATTATTGGCAAACCAATATAAGTTGCCATTTCTAACGGTACATAGCAATATTTATATACTAAAAGCATTGTTAGAGAACCAACTACTATGCCTGCACCAACGAAAGTAAGCTGTCTAAGTGTCAAACCTTTCCACATTTCACTACGGTAAGTTTCTATATCCTTATTAATTTGTATATTCATAAACTCCTCTTTCTACAAGCCTAACGCTCGTTTAACTAAGGCATTTGAGCCTTTAACTGTTGCAACAACTAAATCCATAGAGAATATAGCATATATAATATCCGCAAATTGTTCGGCACCACTATAAAACTCAAACACACTTGCAAATACGTTTTCTCCAATAAAAAAGCCTGCTATTGATAGTGCTAATGCAATAACTACAATCTCAAAGCACAAACTCATGAACTCTTTGAACCATGAAGTCGCTGTATATGACAATCCTCTACCACCTGCTATACTTGATAGAGCAGTGGGGGCAAATGGTATCAACATCAATAAGGAAAAAACTCTTTTATACACTGTCAAAACCAATGCTAAACCGCAAACTATCGCTACCAAGAAGAACACCAAGCTAATAACCCACCCTGCTATAACTCCTACAACGTCAAATAATGCCAAATTGTTGGCAGTTATAGTTTCGGGGTCAAGTGTTCCTAAACCACCGCTACTAAGTCCTGTAATTGAACCTACAATGCTTGTTGCCCACTGCAAACACCGTGGAATCCAAATCAAAACACTTGTTACTACTGCATTTGCGATAACAAGTCGAACAAACATTAATATAGTTTGCTCTAACGTTAGCATTTGTCTTATATCAGCACTTTCTCTAAAATAGCCTATAAGGAAAAATAAAGCCATGAGTGAGATTCCTATGGTTAAAAATATCGGGTATATGCTATTAGTCATATATGACCAAGCAGAACTATTAGTTGCTTCGGGGGAAACACCTATAATGCTCCCCACCAAAACACAACAAGCGTTCCATACAGAAACACCCATATTAATTAAACCGTCACCTTGAAACAGTCCTAAAATTTCGTCCATATGTTACTCCTTTCTATTAGCAATATTACTAAACGAACATTGCTAATATTTGTGGAGCAACTACCATGATTAAGCCACCTGCAATACGCTTACCTGCCTGTGTAGTTTGTGCGCCATCATGACTTTGCATAGCTGAACCCATTTCAAAAATACCCCAAATGATAACAAATGCACCTAATGCAGTTACTAAATTTCCTGCCCATTCTACAAGCATATTAATGCCTGCTACTCCACCGTTAGTAGATGCACTTACTGATAAAGGCATTGCCGATACTCCGAATAACACACTTGCCATTACTAGGCTTGCCTTCGTTTTGATTTCGTTTACCTTCTTGATTCCTTCACTAACAAACTTTTTAATTCTATTCATAATTAAAGTCCTTTCTGTGCTTCTTTGCACTAAAAAGGGTACTAGACTATCTAGCACCCCTTTTTTATTTTTTTAAATTAACATTATTAAAGATTGTGTAGCACTAAATAAAAAAAAGCTAAGGTGCTATTAATATCACCTTGCTTAATCTTTGTTTGATACTACTTTTTAAACTTCTTTCCTAAGAAAAAAGCGATAACTCCACCAATAGCGATAACTCCCAAAACAATAATCAGGAACATTTTATCGCCTGTTTGAACATTTTTAACAAACGTTTCAATTACTGTCTTTTCGACTTCAATCGTTTGTCCTTCGTCCTCAATATCTTTATGCTCTGCATATGGTTCTTCACCATCTTCGGTAACAATAACGATTTCTTCAAACGCTACTAGACGTTTATTCTCTAACCCTTTTGTATCAAGGCTTAGTGGTACTCTTACTTCGCCTGTTTCTTCATCTACTGTAAATTCTAGTTCGGCAGTTACCTTTTCACCATTTACTACTACTGGATCACCTGTTTCATAGTCCATTACAGTTAAATAGGCTTTGTAATCATTGCCTTTACTGAATTTGTCATATTTGATAACATCAACTAAGTTTTTAACACCATCAGCAGTTACAAATTTGTTTTCTGTATCTAACTCAAAAAATTGTGTTCCAATGGTTGGAGTCACAACTTCAATCGTTTGTCCTTCGTCCTCAATATCTTTATGCT
>JBKEBP010000140.1:0-5064 GCA_047973235.1 Suipraeoptans sp.
TTAGCTAAAGCAGTCTCTATTTTAGAGCCGGTAGCCCTAACTGCTTGCATATTTTTACGTCTTTGTTCTTTAGTTAACTTATCCATAACTACAAATTTACGAATTTTATTTATCTTTGCTCCATACATATAAGCGAAGCGTCGCATATAATAATATAACATTAGCGTTCACATATACCTCGTAGAAGAAAACTGGTAATTTTTAAACAATCGGGGAAACTGTGCAATGCTCATGCCGTCTAGGCGTGGGCTTGCCTTGTTTCGATTGTTGGGTATACCAGTACCTCTTCTACGAACTTGGCGAGTTCCACGTCTTCTTTTTGTGGTTACATGAATGCTACCTAAGAAATAGGAATATACATCAAATAATTACTAACCGCAAAATATACAGAATATGAGTAAAATTAGTACCATAGAGCAAATTGAAGCTCTATTTATGCCAACCGCATTCGAGATTGTCAAAAAACAAAATCCCGACATTGACGACATAGATGCTTTATCTCTTGCAATGAAAATGCTTTGGTCTGCAAGCGATTTGTATGACGAAGCAATAGAAAACGGACAAATAGACTCACAAGCCCTATTGCAAGCTTTTAATCTATTTTCTAACGCCTATCAATCTATTGCATCATGAGAAAGCTATACATCTTTATTCTTTTCCCCTTAGTTTGGCTTTCCTGTTCTTCTCCCTCAAATTATGAAAAAACAATAATTGATTATCTGGAAACGGATAAAAAGGGTGTTAAAACCGATCTAAAAATAGAATTCCTTTCTATGAATGTTTCGGATATTACGGTAGCCGACAGTATATCTATTCTTCAAAAGCAATTCGAAGCAGAGAAAACCAAGAAAATAGAAACTATACAAGGTTCTATCTCTCGCCTACAAAATAAAATACAGGAACAAAGGGGAAAAAAGAATCAGGTTGTTGCAAAAGCTCTTATCTCTCGATGGGAGAAAGACCTAGAGAAATTACAAAGCGATCTTACCATTGCTCAAGATTGGAAAGCCGATTATCTAAATAGATATGATTCTCGCAATACTTCTGAAATATTAGCCAAGAAAGCAGATTGTAGATTTTCTTTCTTCAATCCACAGTTACAGACAAGGCAGGAACTCTCTGCTCTATTTATTCTTTCTGCAGATGGTAGCCGATGTAATAATATGGTAAAACAATAATATAACATTATGATAGGAATTACTTTATCACAGTTTGTTCGTAGCATTAATAAATACTTAACATGAGCCGAAACAGTACCAAGAGTGATTGTTTGTGGTAGATGGAATAGTAAATATTATTTATTGACTCCTGCCTGCGAATCGGAGATTTTAGCATTACAACAATCGGATTTCAAAGTTGGCGATAAAGTTATTGTAACCGAAAATGTTCAGTATAACAACACAGGAAAAGAATTAGAGGCTATCATTATTGATATAGAAAACAACCCGTTTCGAGGCTTGGTATTATCTGCTGAAACAATAGACAAGCAAATCTATTTTGATATAGCCGAAAACTTCAAGAAAATATGATTTTATGATAATGTTACATTATAACAATGTAATAATATTATAAAATTGCAATAACACATTATACCCTAAATGATTACTAACTTACATTTAAACATATTATGAGTAGATTTATCCTAGTGCTTATCCTTTTTCTCCCTTTTGTTCTATTCTCATGTAGTGATGACAACGACAATGAGGGAACAGGCACTAACAAAACTTACAAGGTTCGTTATGAGGCTTCTTGTGACAATCCGAATGTAACTATGCAGATTATGTACAGCACTAAAAATACAGATTTGGAACATGTAGGTGAAGATGCAAAAATAGTGTATGTGAAGTCTCCTTTTTCGGTAGAGTTAGAAATGAAATATAGTGAAGTATGTTATATTTCTGCACAGGCTCATGACGATTCAGAAGAAATAATAGACGAAAATACGATGTTCACTACATCTATTTTCGTTGATGGGGTAAAGAAGTTTACAGCCACGAATAAGAATGCTTCTGTTTCCTATTATACACTAGCTGATTAGAAATAAAAATATATTTATCAGATGATTAAGGTTGGGTTCATATAATTTACGAACCAACCTTTTTCTTTATCATAGGATAGCTTTGTGAGTGAAGTATTGTCAATAGAGAGTTTGTATGCCATTTGAGAAGATATATCAAGAATGCCTCTCAATAGGCATTTGAAAGCGATTCCGTGACCAACAATCAGAAAATTACCCTCTGTATGTTCAGATAGTATTTCGGAGGAAATAAACGCCAACATACGTTCTTCGACTTCCTTTTGAGATTCTCCATTGGGAGGCGTAAAAAGCCATTGATTGGAATTGATTTCGGTTAATTGTTCTGGTGTATATATTTCAAAACGAAGCTTGCCCTCCCAATCGCCTTGAGAGAGTTCTTGTAATTCTTCGGGATAGATATCGGATTACTTGTTATATTGGCTTGAGAGAGGATTAAATCAAGTGTCTGGCGTGTTCGGTTAGCTATGGAGCAATATACCTGCTCAAATTGAATATTAGAATCTCTCAAAACTTTACCGACTGCCAACGCTTGTTTTTCCCCCTTAATTGATAACGGGATATGATTTGACCGACCGCCAATAAATTGTGCATGAGCATTGTAATCGGTTTCGGCATGGCGAAGGAGGTAGATTGTGAGCATAAATTATATATTTAGCAGTTTTTTTCTGTCAAATCATTTATTGCTGCTAATAAAACTTGCCATGAAATTTTTGCAGTATCAATATCAGGGTTAAAGTTTTTACTCATTTGCTCATATGGATGAATATAATTTCTAAAATCTCTCAATGAATGACTGAATTTTTTTACATCTAAACCAAGTAAACCAAGATTATGTGCAACATCTATAAAATTACTCAATGTCCATTGGTAGAATGGTAATACAGTGCCAGTGTCTTTATTTCTAGGGCTTGAAGGAGACCGATTGAACTCTTCCGTTTTTCTCATCGCCAAACCTAAAAGGATTCCTTCTAAAACACTTCCACATAGAATAACAACAGAAAAAGATGATCTACTTTTAATAGAATTTTGAATTTCAGATAGTCTATTTTTCAATATTTCTGTGATAGTGGAATCTAAGCTTAGTTTGTCAAGAGAAATTTCCCCATAATCTTTTTTAAGAAACTCATTCTTAGATAACTCAATGTCTTCTTGTCTTTTATCGGGTACTCCTCTAAGCTTATTCGCGATTTTTAAGCAATCATTAAAGATGATTTTTTCAGTTCGATTTAATTCTATTCCATTTATTTTGTTTTTCGTTTTAAGGTGCGCTAGCATTTCATTAATCAAACGTCCCACAGTTTCATCTGATTCTATCTGCCAAAACATTCGTAGTCTTTTAGCTTTTGAATCCCCATGTACTGCATATTTTGAATCATATATATCAATTTTACAAACATTAAAAATAAAATCTTGAAAAGATGGATTTGAGAATTCTAAAACATACCCATTTTCCATTTTAAACAAATTCTCCAATAGTAATTTATCAGTCTGTTTTATATTTGCCATAACATTTACTTATACAATCTTCAAATATATGAATATTACATTATCATATTATTATAAAATGATATAATATCAAGCAATCCAACCATTCAACATTTCTTGAATAATATCTTCATCTTGCAAATGGGTGTAAATATCTGCAATATCGTTTCCTTCTGAATGCCCCATAATCCGCTCTACAATATTGTTTTGCATTCTCTTTCGTGCTGCTATCGTTTTAAAAGAGTGTCTGGCTCGATGGAATGTAACCGTCTTTTCAATATTCAAATCACTCATTATACTTTTTAAATATCTATTACTTGCCTGATTAGTAAGGGACGTAAATATTTTCTGAAAGTCCTTTCCTGTGCCTAACAAATCCTTAACCTTATCAGAGACAATAGGTATTTTGTAAACTATCCCATTTTTCACCCTTTTGTTACAAAGAAGCAAATATTCTTTTTTGTCAATCGTGTATTTCTTAAGGTCTGCATAGGTAACAACATCAAATTCTGCATACGAAAGGCTTGTGTAACAGCTAAAAAGAAAATTTCGTAATACTTTTTGCTTTCCGCCTGAATAAGTCTTTTGCTTATAAGCCTCATGTAGTTTCTCAATTTCTTGTTCTGTCAAGACATCTTCATTTTGAGCCTTTATTTTCTTTTTTATTGTAAATCGTTCATAAGGGTTCTTTTCCAATTTTTCTTTAAGCACTGCACGACCAATAAGAAACTTTAAATTAGCATGTTTCTTATTGATTGTCGATTCTAAATTGCCTTGTTCTACTTCGTGAGCATGGAACTTTTCGATAATATCTAAGGTGATTTCATGAAAATGAAGCGTACTTCTCCATTCTTTCATGGTATTTATAAGTTTCCTGTAATTGGCAATAGTTCCTTCGGCTCTATCGACTCTCAACACCTCTAATTCTTGCTCTACAAACTGATAGAAGTCTGTATTGCTGTCATCTTTTTTATCAAATAATTCTTTTCGGAATTGTGGAATTGGCAAAGGCTTCTCATAAAAGCTCATTATTAAGCTTTTCGCCTTCTCATAAATCTTTGTAATGATTTTGTTATACATATGGGCTAAATGCTCCCCTGCACGAACCATCAACGCTTTTGCATCCCAATGTTTCGGTAAAATGGATATACCTAATCCGATGTAAGAATCTTTTTGATAAGCGATGTAACGAAGACAAAGTTGTCGTTTACCATCTTTTCGAACGTAATCGTTCCGAAGTACTAATTTCACTGTTGCTCTCATGTCTAAATTGTTTTAAAAGTTCGACCAATTTTCGACCAACAGATTGTGTAATTTCTATAATTTTTCTTTCTATTCTCTCTTTCTCAAAAGATGTAACCCCTTAAAAAAGAGAAAGATTAGAAATTATCTTTCTAATCTTTCAACATACATGGAGGTTCCTGCAGGATACGAAATGCAAAAGAATATATCGATACAATACAAAGAATCGTCTCAGCTGGATCATATCACAACATCTGCCCTGAAAGCTGAAATATATGATATCGTCAAGGTCGATTACT
>JBKEBP010000125.1:0-2965 GCA_047973235.1 Suipraeoptans sp.
TTTACAGTATAAATTCTTTTTACTGTGCAACCACAATTCTCATTGTATTGCTCATACCTTCTTCTTGTATTCTGGCACTTGTAGATGGAATGCCTGCTGTAACAACTACAATATCTCCCGATTCAATATAGCCTTTTGACTGAACTAATCCTATCGTTCCATTTACCATCATTTCAGTTGAGCAGAACTCAATACATTTTAGCGGTTTTACTCCCCAGAATATCTGCATCCTACGAAGCGTTTGATTGTTCGGTGTAACACCGTATATTTGCATCTTTGGTTTGAATTTAGATACCAGTCTCGCTGTAGCACCGGAAGCCGTAGGTGTAATAATACAATTTGCATTTAAACTGTACGCTGTATTAACTGATGCATGACCTATTGCACTTGAAATGCTCTTCATGTGCACATCTTTAGTCTTAACCAACAAATCTTCATAATCAAGATGACTCTCAGTATCCTTAACTATATGTACCATCATATCTAGTGCTTCTCTCGGATATTTACCCTGTGCAGTTTCACCCGAAAGCATAACCGCATCTGTTCCATTGTAAACAGCCGTAGCCACATCTGTTACCTCAGCCCTTGTTGGTCTTGGATATCTTATCATAGAATCAAGCATCTGAGTCGCTGTAATTACAGGCTTATAGTTACGATTGCACTTATCAATAATCATTCTCTGCAAATAAGGTACTTCCTCTGCCGGAATTTCTACACCCAAATCTCCTCTAGCCACCATAATACCATCGGCACTTCTTATAATTTCATCAATGTTTTTAATACCTTCACTATTTTCAATTTTAGCTATAATCGGAATATATGGCGCCTCGAGCTCACTTAGAAAAGCTCTAATTTCCAAAATACATTCTGCGTTTCTAACAAATGATGCTGCAATAAAATCTATTTCTTGTCCTACTCCAAATTTAATATCTTCTTTATCTTTTGCAGTAATCGCCGGAAGTCTTACCGGTACATTAGGAACATTAACACCTTTTTTCTCTCCAAGTTCCCCGCCATTTGTAACTTTGCAGACTATTTCATTTCCGTTTACTTCTTCAACTTCAAGACCAATAAGTCCGTCATCTATCAAAATAACGCTTCCCGGATTCACATCATCACATAGTCCCTCATATGATATAGTAGTCTTTTCTTTGCTTCCTTCAATGATGTCCGTAGTCAGAATAAATGTATCTCCTGTAATAAGCTGAACCTTCTTTCCACCCTTTAACTGACCCGTCCTGATTTCCGGACCTTTAGTGTCAAGCAAAATTGCAGTTGGAATATTTTCTTCATCGCGGATTTTCTTTAGCATATCCATACGACCTTTTTGTTCTTCATAATCACCGTGAGAGAAGTTAAATCTGGCAATATCCATGCCATTCTTAACCAGATATCTCATTAAATCCGGATCATTTGTGTTCGGTCCCATTGTGCAAATAATTTTAGTTTTTTTCATGTATTCTCCTCAATCTTCTCTACTCTACGTGCTTATGTGTAAACAGGTGATCCTGGCAATATTCGTAATTTCCTTTACATTTAGAACAATATCTGAATTCTAAGCCGGGACTATCCAGTTCCGTCCTTCCGCATACAGCACATTTATGCTTTGCGCCACCTTCGTATACTTTTGCATCTCTTTCAGCCTTTTTGATTTTATTCTTATAACTTAGTTTTCGCTTAATTTCCTTAGGGCTTCTACCTCGCATATGTCTTGATCCCATAAAATAAATAAAAAAGTTGAGAAGTGAAACAACTACTGCAAGTGCTTGTGCTCTGTAAAAGTATCCGTAAGCTGAGCCACCATAAGCCGGTAAAAATGCCTGCAATACCATATAGGCATACAATGCTGCTTGAACCCATGCCAGCCATTTAACCTTAATAGGAATAATAAAAAATAACAAAAACTGTGTATCCGGAAATAGTGATGCAAATACAAAGAACAATGAAAGTGAAATATACGTTGTTCCTATTCCTTCAGAAAAATTAGAACTTCCTGTTAAGAAATATACTATAAATGCAGCAATAATATTAAATACTACTCCGGATAAAAAGTAAAGATTAAATCTAAACGCCCCCCAAACAGATTCAATATTTCGCCCTATTAAATAGCACATATATAGCGCTATCAAAACAAATAATAAGCTGTCTGATGGTGGTGTGATAATGAAAGTTACCAAGCGCCACACCTGTCCTGATAATATTGCTTGTGGATTAAGTGATAAGTACTGTGAGTAAAATGCAGGATTTATCATGTTAACAACAAATCCAAGTGCATATAATATAACTATATAAAACATAAGATTATGTATCGAAAATCTGCCAAATTTCTTTTCTAACTTATCTAACCAACTCATATATATCTCCTAACTACCTTAACTTCCAAATTATTATCTATGTAATATTACCTTTTTACGTAGTGTTTGTCAATCAATCCGGCACACTATATTATGATTTCATTGTTTTTTAACACTATATAGTGTATAATACATAGAATTGAATCAACATATACATGAATATTACATTTAAACAAACTAAAGGAGAAATATGCAACAAAAAACTAAGTACGCGTTGGGTATTGATATAGGCTCTACAACTGTAAAGATAGCAATTCTTGATGAAAACAAGGAGTTGTTTTTTTCTGATTATGAAAGACATTTTGCTAATATACAAGAAACATTATCTGACCTTTTAGGAAGAGCAGGCTTTAAGCTTGGTGCCATAAATGTATTCCCTGTAATTACAGGTTCCGGTGGATTATCACTTGCCACCCATCTTGGAATTCCTTTTGTACAAGAAGTTATCGCCGTATCTAATGCGCTGCAGGATTATGCACCACAGACTGATGTTGCAATTGAGCTTGGTGGCGAGGATGCCAAGATTATATATTTTGAAGGTGGAAACGTTGAACAACGTATGAATGGAGTCTGTGCCGGCGGTACAGGTTCATTTATCGATCAAATGGCTT
>JBKEBP010000132.1:0-14261 GCA_047973235.1 Suipraeoptans sp.
CTGGGCCGTGTCTCAGTCCCAATGTGGCCGGTCACCCTCTCAGGTCGGCTACTGATCGTCGCCTTGGTAAGCCATTACCTTACCAACTAGCTAATCAGACGCGGGTCCATCTCATACCACCGGAGTTTTTACCACTGTATCATGCGATACTGCGGTCTTATGCGGTATTAGCAGTCCTTTCTAACTGTTATCCCCCTGTATGAGGTAGGTTACCCACGCGTTTCGCACACGTCCGCCACTCAGTCAATTAAAATGTCCACTCATAGTAAACTCCTCGCTTCGAACATAACTGCTTCGTTCGACTTGCATGTGTTAAGCACGCCGCCAGCGTTCATCCTGAGCCAGGATCAAACTCTCGTCTAAAAGACTTACGATTGGTTTCTCACAATCGTTACGTCGTTAGACGCTCCGCAGTTCTTAGCGAGGTCCCTCCACGAGCTTAGAGCTGTCGGAGCTTCCCGTTAATGCTTACGAAACATCTTTAGTTTAAGTTTAAAACTGAATTCAAGAAAAACTAACTAGCTCTTCTTTGTATTCCCGTTTTACTGTTATTTTTGGGTGGTGTTTCCTATTATATAGTTAACACCGATTGTTCTTTGAATTTTTCTCTAATAATAGCTTGTTGCGATTATCATCTACATTCATAGATTCATTCGCTACAACACTATTTGAAATTTCAAGGTTGTTGTTCATTATTTAATTATCAAGGTTCGTTATGAGCACTTAGCGACCGTTCTTTCGAACTTGGTATTGTGACTCTTGTTGTCTGTTTTTAGACAGCTTATATAAAATATCATACCTACCTATCAATGTCAAGGATTATTCTAAACTTTTTTAGAAAGTTCCGTTATTTTTTCGGTAGAGTCTTATTGTAACACTTTGAGATTATTTTACAATACTTTTCGTACAATTAATTTGTGTTTTTTTGCCTATTAACATATACCTTTTCACAGCATAAGCAAAACGTATACATAGCACCTAATGGCGACATCTGCAATTTATCTCACTACTTTAGAAGTTGGAGAATTCTTGCTTAATAATTTTAAATTTCCATATAGGTAGTAGTCGCAATAGGTATTTACCATTTTTCCTCCTCGAATATGTCCTTCCCTTTGAAAACCAACTTTCTCCAACGTCTTGTAAGAAGCATGATTTGAAATATGCACATCTGTCCATATTTTTTGTAATTCTGTTTTAGAAAAACAAAACTCAATTACGCTTTTCAACGCTTCGCTCATTAGTCCATTACCTTGATATTGCTTAGAAAGTCTGAAAGCCACTTTTGCCATTCTATTATTTTCAATAAGGTATATCCATATTTCACCAATCACTTTGCTGTCTTGTTTATGGACAATTCCCCAATGAAAACTTTTAGTAGCTTTTTTTGTTTTGGTAAAGAGTAATTCCGGATTTTTTTCGCTTTTTGAAGGACCTTTTCCCCAATACTCGTATAAAGAAATATCACTAATCCATTCTTTCAAATCATCTATGTCATCTTTACCCATCGTTCTTAGAATAAGATGTTCTGTATCAATTACTGGTTTTTCAATAATATAATCCTGCAAACTCATAGTTCATCACTCCTCAAAATTAAAATTCGTTTTCCCATGCAAAAGAAGCAGATTCTTCTAAACTATGGGGCCAATGACTACACCAATCCGGAACATTTGGATTTTCCACCCTATCCAAACTCGGTGTGTATGGTTTAATATCCAAGATAGGCGTTTTGTCATTAGCATCAATGTAAACAATTTGTATCATTCCATTCATATAATCGATATTGATAATTTCCGCTACCGATAAAGCAATCGGATTTGGACGTATTGGCGACCTTGTTGCAAAAATCCCCATTTTCTCCGGTGCATTTTTATAAGGCTGTTCTGTTTCAAATATACCTCTAAAATCCGTGTTATCAAAATCACTGAACCACCAAAAAGCATTGATATGACTGAATCCGTCTAATGCCTTTAATGCGGGGATATATTGAGCTTCAAGTTGAATGAAGGCACCTCTTTCATTATTATAGATAGTACCTATTGAATTCACTTTATAAGTTGTCATTATATTTTCCTCCTTTTCTTCTTGATAAATAAACGATAAACCTTAACACCGTGTTAAAGTCAAGGCAGAATATCATTTATTCACAAAATATTTTCTAAAGGAATTTGGATTTCAGTTAGATAGTTCTTTGGATTTTTCTCATTCCATGGACCACGATGAACGATTTGACGATTTGCCCCTTTCATTTTATATTGACTATTTTCTTGAAGCCATTTAGCAAAAGAACGATAAGCATAAGAAATATTAGAAAAGTCCCCATATACCATAGTACAAGCCATCATAGGAACCGGTTCAGTAAAACGAAACGTAAAATTAGCGGTTTCTTTCCCCATTTCACTTACAATGGAACATAATTCTATATCAACATCATTTTCTTTATATTCCTCATTATGGTATATTGAGAATGTTTCATCGGAAATCTCAATTTTGTTTTCCTTTACAAATGTAGAGAGTTCTTTCCAGAGTTCACCCTCACAATAATAATTTGGTATTTCTTTTCTTAAAGATAGAACGTAATAACTCGGTATCTCTTTTATGGTTAAGTTAAAATACAATTCACTTTTACCATGTAACAATTCTTTTTTAGCAATCTCAATTTTCTTTAATTTTTCTTGTTCTTTTTGTATATTATCCATAATTTCAATAGACTTTTTATCAAGCTGTTCAATAATGGAACCATTACTGTAACTGAGAGCTAACGTAATTTCAGCAACATTGAAGCCAGTATCACGTAAATATATAATTCTATTTAAAGTTGAGATTTGTTCTGCTGAATACATACGATATCCAGTCAATGAATCGATTTTCGCAGGCTTTAACAAACCCATTTCATCATAATAACGCAACATACGTGTAGAAACTTGTGTCAATTTTGAGAACTCACCAATTTTGAACATTTCATCCCTCCATTCATGTACCTGATTATATTTATTTTTAATTTGTACTTCAATAATAATCTCTATAAAGTTCTGCATCACAAGCTGTGCTGAGATGTGCTTATCTTTTGATATATTTTTAATAATGGCTTTAAGCTGTGTTGCGTTTCTCATATCAGCACCTCCAGATATCTTCTTACTTTTTCCTCAACACGAAACTTCTTTGCATACTCTGACAAAAGTGGAATGTTCTTATCTTTCCTAACTGCATATCGTTTGAACGCTTCCACAATAATCCCAGTATCTACTCCACTTCGTTTTCGCAAAATATCACAAAGTGTTCGCTCCATATTATATGCTAATATTTTATTTCCTCCCGGAGATTCTATTTGAGTCTTCCCTTCGAGATGCCATTTCAACTTCACTCTGGAGCAATTCACGCCTTCATTCTTTGCATTTGTCAAATTATAATTTTGTGGAAAAGTCATATTATATCTATTCGGCGTTCGATCTGTTAAGTCCCATAAAAACAAGGCTGTCTCATTAGAAAAAATACCTTTTTTGAATCTTGCCTGCAAATTTACGAATTCATCTTCCCATATTTCTGGCAAAATATATACTCCTCTCGCAGTTTTTTCAAGCTTACCTTCGTCAACAAGTTTTTTTAAGTTTCCGCGCAATATTCCTTTTTCAGAGAGAGCAGTAGTTGTCACAACTCCATTATTCTCTTTTGCATGCTGTATTATTTTATCTGAAACATTCATTTGATCACCTTCTTTAAATAGCAAATTGACTTTTATGCCCTTAATTATAATCTTTAAGGGCATAAAAGTCAATTTTGTCCTATTCCCGGTATTCATCTCACTGCTTGCAGAAGCAGGAGTCTTCTGCATAGAAATGATAAATCAGTGGCGCTCAAACGTTTTTGATTATACTCAAATAGTATGTGATTATCTTCTAAAATATCCTTAATTATTCCCAAACTACGCCTCCCAAAATTTTTATGGTAATGAAAATGTCCCCTAGGCTAAGCCCAGAGGACATTTTCAGGAAGTTTTTTCTTTTTCCTCATTGAAGAGTAAAATACTGTTGGCTCAATATCCAAACCAACTTGAAGACCTCCACTTGCATTTGGTATCACTCACACAAGTTTCACCAGCCAAAAATGTAACTCTTCCGTAGAAAAGAAACATTAACAATATATGCACTTAGTACATTAATTGCCCTTCTTACAACTTCATCATAACACATAAAAAGACTTTTTCATTGGTAAAGTTTATTTTCATTCAGGCATAACAAGCTCATTTTCTTGACAGGTAATCCCTGTGTTTAGGGGCAGTTTACGAATTTTTATGTGACAAAAGTACGCACGTCTCAACATGCACACTATTAGGAAACATATCCACGGGAGTGACTTCCATTAGTTCATAACCTCCCTCTCGTAGTAGTGCTATGTCTCTTGCAAGTGTTGCAGGGTCACAGCTGACATATACTATGCGTTCTGGTGTCATTTCTATAATTGTTTGAACCAAAGTTCCTTCTAGTCCTTTTCTAGGTGGATCTACCACTATTACATCCGCTTTATCATGCTCTTTTTCTTTTTGAAGTCTTGGTACTATTTCTTCTGCCTTTCCAACATAAAAATCAACATTTTCTATACCATTTATTTGGGCATTCGTCTTGGCATCCTCTATTGCTTGAGGTACTATCTCTACTCCATAAACCCTTTTAGCAGATTTAGCTAGGAATAGCGATATGGTTCCAATGCCGCAGTATAAGTCCCAAACGGTTTCATTACCTGTTAGATTGGCATATTTTAACGCTTTTTCATATAGTTTTTTTGTCTGTGTCGGATTTACCTGATAGAAAGAAAGTGGCGATATTCTAAACTTAATATCACCTATATAGTCAGTAATATATCCTTCTCCCCCAATTAGCTTTACATTGGTTCCCATAATTACATTGGTTTTATCCTTGTTAATACAATATGAGATACTTTTCATACCGGAAATAGTTTGAAGCTTTTCTGCCAGGTTCTTACTACATGGTAATTCGTTGCCGTTTATAACAACGCAAACCATTATTTCACCTGTTGATTGTCCATATCTTATTAGTACATGCCGAATCAGGCCTTTGTGCGCTTCCTCATTATATGGCTTAATATTATATTCATTCATATAGTCTATTACTATATTCAGTATATCCTTATTCATTTCCTGACCTATCAAGCAATCGTCAGTCTGTATTATCGAATGTGTCCTGCCTGCATAGAATCCTGATATTATTCTTCCACTGCTGTCTCGTCCAATTGGATACTGTGCTTTATTTCTATAGCGCAGAGGATTTTCCATCCCTATTATTGGATTTATAGCTTTGTCTAATATGGCCGGTTCTAATTTCCCTATCCTAAGCAAGTCCTGATACACTTTATTGTACTTGTAATCAAGTTGCTTTGCATAACTCATAGCTTGCAGCTGACATCCACCACATGGTGCTGCCGCAGGGCACGGTGGCACGACTCTGTCTTTTGATGGTTTAATAATATTGAGTAAGCGTGCAAAACCATAATTTTTCTTTGCCTTTATTACTTTTGCCTCAACTACATCACCAATAATTGCATCCTTAATAAAGAGAGGATAGTTAAGTATCTTACCTATCCCCTCACCGCCTGATGCCATATCTTCTATTGTAACCGTTACTATTTCATTCTTATTCATCTGATGTCTGCCTTAAATTTGATTCAAATAGGCGATTATAAGTCGTCCAGTCCGTTCCCTCTTTATTTTTAAATATTTCCATAAATGTCTGCATCTTAGCATCTGTACAATCCGCAAAGTTAAGCGCAAGTGCTTCTACTAAAGCCGGTTTCTTCGGTGAACCATATTCCAACTCTCCGTGATGTGCAATGACGCAGTGTTTTAGCTCATTTGCTGCTACTACAGGAAATCTCTCAATATTTCTAATTGCTTCATCTATCATGCTTATGCCAATAACTATATGACCTAGTAGTTGTCCCTCGTCAGTATAATCATTTTGAGGCATAGGTGATAACTCCTTTGTTTTTCCGATATCATGAAAAAGAGCCGCAGTATAAAGCAAATCTTTCTTTAAAATCGGATATGCACCTAGCATATATTGACAAAATTTAACTACACTTAGTGTATGTTCTAAGAGTCCTCCGGCAAATCCGTGGTGTACTGTTTTAGCCGCAGAATGTTCTTTAAATGTCTTAATGAATTGTTCATCATTTACAAAGTAAAACTCGAGTGCCTGTCTATAGTATTTGTTATCTACATCTCTTACAAAACCAAGTAGTTCTTCATACATCATATCTTTGTTTTTCTCTGTGCTTGGTAAATATTCCGATATTTCATACTCATCTTCATGAGCAACACGCAGTTGTTTGATATTAACCTGTAAATTATTGTTATAACTTGTTACTTCAGCATATATCTCAATAAAATCATTCTCTTCATAGTCTGCAATGCCATTTGAATTTGGATCCCATATCTTCGCATCAACTGTTCCTGTTTTATCTTGGAGAATTAAGTTATCATAGACTTTTCCATTTCTTGTCTCCGCAACTCGTTTCCCCTTGCACATATATATGCTTCTTATGTTTTCACCTTCCTTAAAGGTATTAATATACTTCATTTGATTTCTCCATTTCTTCACTTTACTCTTCTACTATCTTACGCTTGTTGTAATTGAAAACTCTACATCTACATACTCATTTCCGGCACCTATTCTATATCCTTTTACCACCGAGTTCTTACCCACTTCATTGCTTATTATTTCATCCATAAAAGATTTAAAAGTCGAGACTTCTTTACCGTCAATCTCTGTGATTATATCTCCCTGTTGAATACCTGCTGCCATAGCAGGTGAATCGTTTTCTACCATCTTTACATATATTCCACTTGGTATCTCGTCATTGTCTTCATTTGCAGCATTTACCCCTTGAATACCTAAATATGGCACATTTTTATTATTTAATAATAATTCTGCCTTTTTGGCTATATCTGTAATCGCATAACCTGTAACCAGATTCATCGCTCCGGTAGTCGAAATACTTTGGTCAACTATAGCGATTATCTCTCCGGACATATTTGCAATTACTCCGGTGCCATTTCCGGATGCAGCAATATCAGTGTTTATTATTTTGTATGAACCATCTGTCTGGTTTACTTCATTTCCGATATGTGCAACAGCACCAAACCCTATCGCTCCTGAATATCCAAACGGTGATCCCGCAACTATAATGCTTGCTCCTTGCGATACAGAAGTAGTGCTGCCAAGCGTTGCTACACTTATTTGTGCGCTAGTAGTATCGGACAAATCCGATTTATTTACAGTATATATTCCATAGCCTAGAGCAGTATCTTGAATTAATAAGCCTGCATTATATTCTTTTTCATCTGCAAATGTTGCCGTAATACTTGTTGCATTTCTACTTACACTACTTTTAGCAAATATGAGTAGATTGCCACCATTGTCTGCCATGATTACTCCTGTAACAGAATTGATATTATCATAGCTTTCTTCTACCCACTGCTCGCCTTCAGTATATCCTCTTATATCCACAAGACTCTTTTGTATGCCTCTTGCCGCTTTAGTTTTAAGCTGCGTAATATTCTTCTCCATCGCAGCTGCCTCTTCTTCCGGTGTCTGATCCGGTTCTTCAGGTTCTGTCTCCTCTGTCTCCTCAGGCACCTCTTCATTTTCCTCGTCTTCGTCAGGAATCGAAATAGTGGTCGGGCTTTCTTCTTTAAAAGTCTCATCAAACCATGGTTTTGACACACTAAAAACTAAGCTGGCAGCCAAACCGAATATCAGTCCCTTACAAACCAGTTTAGTTATATATACAACATTTTTTCTATTACCCCCGGACTCATCCTTTATCGTTTCTTGTAAAAACGCATATTCTTCATGATCCTTGTTATTTTGCTCATCCCCTAGTTGCTCCGGGCTTTCCTTTTTTTCACTTTCCTGCTCCTCGTGTTTATGTTCTTTATCGTCCATTCACACAATCTCCTTTGCAGTCCTTTTAATAGTATAACTGAAAGCATCTGAATGTTCAATATTTATCCGTTTCTTTCGTTTATACTTTTATTTACCGGATAAATAATGTAAAATGAATATTAGGTGGTATTTTTATGAATAATAAAGCAATGGAAAAATTGGAATATTTTAAAATAATAGGGCTTCTTACGGAAAAAGCTTCTTCTAAAGGTGGGAAGCTTCTTTGTCGTAACTTAATACCTATGACAGATATAGATGCAATTAATCGTGCTCAGGAAGAGACAGCTTGTGCTTTTAATCGAATTGTTAAACGAGGGAACTTATCATTTTACGGTTTAAACCCGGTAGAGCCTTCACTTAAACATCTTGCTATAGGTGGGATCCTTAGCAGTAGTGAACTTCTTAATATATTGAATCTTCTTAGGGTTTGTGCAAAGACAAAATCCTATGGAAGAGGTAAAAACGATGAAGAATCGATTGACATCTTAGATGCATACTTCGATGTACTCTCACCGCTTAATACACTCACTACTGAAATAGGTCGGTGCATTATCTCCGAGGATGAGATTAGCGATGAAGCAAGTACCGGTCTAAAACAAATTAGGCGTGAAATCAATAAGATAAACGAAAAGGTACACGGTACGCTGCATCATTTAGTAAATAAAAGTTACAAAACATACTTACAAGATCCTATCATAACTATGAGAGGTGATAGATATTGCATCCCTGTCAAGGCAGAGTATAAAAATCAAGTCCCCGGTATGATTCATGATCAATCCTCTAGCGGATCTACACTTTTTATCGAGCCTATGGCTGTTGTTAATCTTAATAATGAACTGCAAACTCTCCATGGCAAGGAAAAAGAAGAAATACAAAAAATTCTCGCAGAATTAAGCGTTCTTGCGGCTGAGAATATTGATGAAATCCGTATAAATGAAACAACTATCACTACACTTGATTTTATATTTGCAAAAGGCTCACTTGCACTGGATGAAAACGCCTCTAAGCCATTGTTTAACCGGGAAGGGTCACTATATATACGTCAAGGTCGACATCCGCTGCTAAATACTAAGACTGTTGTCCCTATTACTGTGACACTTGGAGAAAGTTTTGATTTATTGGTCATAACCGGACCTAATACCGGAGGAAAAACAGTAACCCTAAAGACAATTGGTTTATTTTCACTTATGGGCCAGGCCGGTCTTCATATTCCGGCCCTTGACAGATCGAAGCTCCCTGTATTTAATGATATATTTGCAGATATTGGAGATGAACAAAGCATCGAGCAAAGCTTAAGTACATTTTCTTCTCATATGACTAATATCGTTTCTTTTATAAAAAATGTTGACAGTAATTCTCTGGTTTTATTTGATGAACTTGGTGCCGGTACAGATCCTGTTGAGGGCGCTGCTTTAGCAATGTCTATTTTGGACTATCTTCATAGCAGACAAATCCGGACAGTTGCAACCACGCATTACAGTGAACTAAAAACATATGCTCTTACTACACCCGGCGTGGAAAATGCCAGTTGTGAATTCGATGTTGCAACTCTTAGGCCGACTTACAGATTACTTCTGGGAATTCCGGGTAAAAGCAATGCTTTTGCAATTGCAGGTAAACTCGGGCTTCCTGATTATATAATAGACAGTGCTAAGACACATATTAGCGAAAAAGATGAGTCCTTTGAAGATGTTTTAAATGACCTTGAAACTAAAAGAAAACTACTTGAATCTGAAAAAATGAAAGTAGAAGACTCTCGAATTCAAATCGACAAGCTGAAAGCGCAGCTGCAAAGCAAAGAACAAAATCTTAGTGAGAAACGTGACAAAATTTTGAATTCTGCAAAAGAAGAAGCATCTCAAATGCTCCGGGAAGCAAAAGAAACTGCTGATGAGACTATAAAGAATATACGCAAGTATGGCGAAAATATCAGCCTAGCCGATATGGAGAAAGAGCGTGCACGTCTTCGTGAAAAAATAAATACTGTAGATACGGGTGCCGGCATTACGCTTAAAGCACCTACAAAGAAATATAAACCTTCTGATTTCAAGCTTGGTGAAAAGGTCAGAGTTCTAAGTATGAATTTAACAGGAAATATTGTCTCGCTTCCTGATAAAAAGGGTAAGGTCACTGTGCAGATGGGTATAATGAAATCTGTTTTACCGATTACTGATCTTGAAATCATCGATGAAGAACCCTTATATGAGAAAAAGTACAAAGAGCAAAGTAAAAAAGGTTCTATGAACATGGGGAAAGCAATGCAGATAAGCCCTGAAATAAATCTGCTTGGTAAAACGGTCGATGAGGCTATTGCACTGTTGGACAAATACTTGGATGATGCCTATCTTTCACACCTTACAAGTGTACGTGTAGTACATGGCAAGGGAACCGGGGCATTACGAAATGGAATACACAGCTTTTTGAAAAGGCAGAAAAATATAAAGTCATATAGGTTAGGCGAATTCGGTGAAGGAGACGCCGGCGTTACTATTGTTGAATTTAAGTAGTAAAGGAGAATCCATTGGATAAACAAAAGATTTTAATCGTTGATGATGACGAAAATATTGCAGAATTAATATCGCTCTATCTTGCCAAGGAGTGTTACGAGACAAAAATGGTTCATACCGGCGAAGATGCTATTAATGTATTCGACACTTTTATTCCTGACCTTGTCATACTTGATCTCATGCTTCCGGGTATTGATGGTTATCAAGTGTGCCGTGAAATACGAACTAAAGCTTCAACTCCAATTATTATGCTATCCGCTAAGGGTGAAGTATTCGACCGTGTATTAGGTCTTGAACTAGGTGCTGATGACTACATGATAAAGCCTTTTGACTCAAAAGAATTAGTAGCAAGAGTAAAGGCTGTTCTGCGAAGATATAATAGCATTATTAAATCAGATCATGCAAAGGACAGTAATATAAAAGTAGTTAAGTATCCCGGAATTGAAATTAACCTAACCAATTACTCTGTTTTTGTAGATGGTAAATCTGTTGATATGCCTCCCAAAGAGCTTGAACTCCTATTTTTCCTTGCGTCATCCCCTAATCAAGTTTTTACAAGAGAACAACTTCTTGACCAGATATGGGGATATGATTATATTGGTGATACAAGAACTGTTGATGTTCACATCAAAAGATTACGTGAAAAGGTAAGGGACCATGATGAGTGGAAACTCGGAACAGTCTGGGGCATAGGTTACAAGTTTGAAGTAATGTAAAGGGGTCTACATGCGCAGTACACTATATTTGAAGTTCTTAGTTATATACGTTGTGTTTGGTTTTTTAAGCATATTCATTATTGCGACTGTCGAAAACGGTTTCTTTACTAATACGCTTAGAGAACATTACGCCACCGAAATATACCGTGAAGCCAATATGGTGGCAAGTGACTATCTGCCACACTATTTTGATGGAGAACTTGAGGATACGGATGCATCATTATTTCTAAAGGGAATTAACAAACAGCTTGATGCTTCAATATGGTTTCTGGATGCTGAGGGTAAGATAATTCTTTCTTCAACACCAAGTGATTATTCCCTGCCTCCCAGTGACATTAAGGACTTTAACCCCGCCGAGATAGGCAGCGATAGATATATAATAGGTAATTATCATGGCAATTTTAATCAAGACATGATGAGTGTCCTAGCACCGGTTATTAACGGATATAAAACAGAAGGTTATTTCATGATACACAAAGAGCTTAGCTCTATAGATCAATTAGGGGATAGTTTAATTAACATTATATACTTAGTATTTGCATTTATATATATACTCTCATTTTTGATACTACTCGGATTCAATTTCCTAGTATACCGGCCTCTTCGTAATATTACTGAAGCTGCAACACAATATGCCTCCGGTAACTTGGACCACGTTATTCCCGTAAGAACAGAAGATGAGATTGGTTATTTATCCGCTTCTCTAAATACCATGTCCTCAAAACTCAAAGATATGGAGGACTATCAAAGTCAGTTTATTGCTAATGTATCACACGATTTCCGTTCTCCTCTTACATCTATCAAAGGATATGTAGAGGCTATGGTTGACGGCACTATACCACCTGAACTGCAAGACAAATATTTGAAAATTATTCTATTTGAAACTGAAAGGTTAAATGATTTGACAAGAGACCTGCTTACTCTGAGTGATTATGATAAAGGTGCTCTTATCTTAAAGAGCGAAACCTTCGATATACATGAGGTAATTAAAAATGTTGTTTCTTCTTTTGAAGGGACTTGTAAAGAAAAGAAAGTGTCAATCGACTTAATACTTGCGACAAAAAACCTCTACGTCTATGCTGATAAATCAAAGATACAGCAAGTGCTTTATAATCTAATTGATAATGCAATTAAATTCAGCCATATAGACTCGGTCGTTACAATCGAAACAACAAATCGTGGTGATAAAATATCCATATCTGTGAAAGATGATGGTATTGGTATCCCTAGAAATGAACTAAATAAAATATGGGAGCGATTCTATAAATCCGATGCCTCAAGGGGTAAGGACAAAAAAGGAACCGGACTTGGTTTATCTATTGTAAAAGATGCACTAAATGCACATGACGAAAATATCTACGTAGTCAGCACAGAAGGCGTAGGAACAGAGTTCTCATTTTCTCTGCCTAAGAAAAAGCAAGGAAGATAGGTATATTACCTCATTCTCCCTTGCTTTTTTAGTATAAAGTTTTAATATAAAGTTTCATCGTCCAGCTTATCAGCTGTAATAAGTTTATAACCCGTATCTACTACCGCCTCATTACCCATGTCCAGAGCTGCTCTGGCTGCAGCTATCACCGTCGCATATCCCATACCGTATGGATTTTGCTCTATAACAGCATCCGCAACCTTGTCTGTAAGTGCTTTCTTTGAAGCTTCTGTTATATCATAACCTATAAAAGTAATACCACGATATTTATACATTGACTTGCTGAGTTCTTCTGTTACAGCATCAGTTGCCTCAGCACTAGTTGCATATATACCTTTAATATCTTTATCTGCAGAAAGTATCTTTGTAAGTGTTGTCTCAGTATCATCTATCTTGAACGTTTCTACTGCTTCCAGTGGTTTCTCACCCTTTGTTATCGCTTCAAGAAACGCTGTCTCTCTTGTTGACTCCGCCTTGCACTTGGATGATGCTGATACCACCAATACCTTTTCATTTTCTTCTGCATCGCTTTGAATTCTCTCAGCAACTTCATTGGAAGAGTTTATATTATCAGTTCCAACATATGCATTAACTCCCGGATAATCACTACCGCTATTAAAAGTGACTATTGGTATATTGTTCTCACTTGCCAAGTCAAATTGAACCTCGCATGCTTTCATATCAAGTGGTGATATCGCCAATGCTACCGGATATCTGGCTAGCTCCTCATCTAAAATATTGATCTGTTGTTCTATATCCGAGTTAGACGGCGAACTATAAACTACTTTGACCTTATCTTGACCCTCATAGCCTAGTATCTTATTTATATCCTCTACCGCTTTATTTGCACCGTTTTTTAGGGCTGTCCAATAGGCTCCACTCGATTTTTGACCTATTATAGAAATTGACGAACCCTTTTCTAAATTAATATCCTCTACACTACTATAAGCAAAGGGCAATATCATGCTTAGTCTTGTTTCTTCTTCTGATTTTTCATCTTGGACATTTTCTGTACTATCCTGGGAATTCTCAGACCTGGTTTCATCATCATTACAGCCTGTAATTGTAAATATAAGGAAAATAGTAATTAAACAAAAGCTTAGCACTCGTTTTCCCATCTTTTCTATGGTAGTTCTCTTCATTTTTTCTCTCCTGCAATTAAACTAGAGTTCTAATATACACCATAATCGTGAAAATTTATAGTAAATTTTATTAAGATTTTAGGAATGTATCTAATTTTAACCACTTTATCACTTGTTATTCATACCCCTTTGTATTATCATAATACTAATAACCCAAGGGGTTAATTAATTCCTAAAAGGAGGATAATAATTATGGCATATGTAATAAGTGATGAATGTGTTAGCTGTGGTGCTTGCGAGAGCGAATGTCCAGTTGGAGCAATTTCTCAAGGAGACGACCATTATGTAATCGATGCAGATTCTTGTGTAGACTGTGGTGCCTGTGCAACACAATGTCCAACAGAAGCTATCTCTCCACAATAATATTAATGCGAGACATTAACAGTTGAAGGGGCTGTCGGGAAATAGGGCAGATTCCAAAATAGGGAGATGATAACTCGAAAACGAGTTATCATCTCCCTAAAACTTTATAAAAAGAGAAAAAAAGTGGCTAATTTCAACCACTTTTT
>JBKEBP010000137.1:0-2052 GCA_047973235.1 Suipraeoptans sp.
CATTGTTCGGTTTCAATTTTATCGCGCACGAAGTTTTCCATCTCCTTTGTGAACTTACGTAAGCGTGAAAATCTTTCTTTTCGTTCATCGGCAAACATCTGTGCATTTTTCGCGGAATAACGGCGTTTTGAGCTGTTCCGCTTTATTTCACGGCTGATAGTTGATTCATTCGTCCCTACTATACGGGCAATTTCTTTTTGTCTTGTCCCTGTTTGAAGTAACGCGGATATTTGGTATCTTTGCTCGCGGGTTAAATGTTTCTTCTTTTTCCTCCTAAAAATTGCATTTACTAATTGAACTTACGTTAAATATATCGAATTAGAAATCATAAAAACCTTAATTGTAAAAATGACAACTGCACAATTCCCCCGAAAAAAACAAATTCAATTTACAACTTTGAGCCTAATATTATTTTTATCTATCTTTTTATTTAGTTCGTTCCGCAAAGCCGATGACACAAAAACTGTTGATATATGCATTTATGGTGGAACATCTGGTGGTGTCATAGCAGCATATACTGCTAAGCAAATGGGTAAGAGCGTATTACTAATAGAGCCTCGTAAAAATCTGGGAGGTATGAGTTCCGGTGGATTAGGGCAAACAGATATTGGAAACAAATATGTTGTATCCGGACTTGCACTTGATTTTTACCGTAGAATCGGTGCGCATTACGGCGAATTGGAACAATGGATTTTTGAGCCTAAAGTAGCTGAAGCTATTTTCAATGATTATATTGACAGAGCAAATATAGAAGTGTGGTACGAAAGCAGGTTATCTCGAGTGAAAAAGAAAAAAAACACCATTAAAGAAATTACGCTGGAGAGTACCTGCAACAAGTCTGCTCCATACAAACGAGTAAAAGCAAAGATGTTTATTGACTGCACGTATGAAGGTGATTTGATGGCAAAAGCCGGTGTTACATACACCATCGGGCGTGAAGCTAACAGTTTGTACAACGAGACCTACAATGGTGTTCAGTTACGTGAAGCTCATCAATTTGATGTGGATATTGATCCCTACAAGGTACCCGCGGACAAATCGAGTGGATTGCTCTGGGGGATCACTGATGAAACTCTCAAATCAAGTGGAACCGGCGATCATAAAGTACAGGCTTATAACTTCAGAATATGCCTGACAAACAATAAAGAGAACATGATTCCTATTACCAGACCCGAGAACTATGATCCGTCAAAATACGAAATGTTGGTGCGTTTAGCCGAGAAGTCCAACTGGACAAGTTTATCCGATTTAATGATTTTGAGCAGAATGCCAAATAATAAAACAGACATTAATAATCGAGGTGCATTCTCAAGCGACATGATTGGAGCCAATTGGGATTATCCGGATGCAAACTATGACAAACGTGATAAAATATGGAAAGCGCACGAAGACTATAATAAAGGATTACTATACTTCATAGGGCATAATGAGAGAATGCCTAAAAACATACGTGATTTGATGTTGGCATGGGGCTATCCAAAAGATGAATACATCAACAACAGAAACTGGTCTCATCAACTATATGTTCGAGAAGCTCGCCGCATGGTAAGCGATGTGGTAATGACACAACATCATTGTCAAGGTAGAGAAGTTATTAAGGACGCGGTAGGCTGGGCTGCTTACAGAATGGACTCGCATAATTGCGACAGATTAGTCGTAAATGGCTTGGTAATGAACGAAGGCGACGTACAAATTGGTGGTTTTGGACCCTTTCCTATTTCATACAGATCCATTGTGCCGAAAGAGAAAGAAGTAAATAATCTTTTAGTACCTTTTTGCCTTTCAGCATCTCACATTGCATTTGGATCTATTCGTATGGAACCTGTATTCATGGTATTATCTCAATCGTCTGCTGTGGCTGCTTGTCTGGCAATTGATAACACGAATCATGTGGTTCAGGAAGTAGATGTGGCAAAGATTCAGCAAGTGCTAACAACAAATCCTCTGGCTGATAACACAACGCCCGACCTTGTCATTGATAATCATAATACAAACTTGGTAACTCTAAATGGAAATTGGGAAACAAGCACTTACGGTGCATATGGACCTAAT
>JBKEBP010000141.1:0-2302 GCA_047973235.1 Suipraeoptans sp.
TTTCTTGTCTCATTCGTGGTTTCCGCTATATTTAAGATTATGTATACTTCCCCTGAACTTAGAAAGTACTCCGTAGAATGGAGTGCTGAAATAGGTACAGTATATACAGATATTGCTTACGATAATGGAGAGTCCAATAAGTTCGATATTTATGTACCATCTAATGATTCAAGGAAAACATATGGTCTTGTTGTATATCTTCATGCAGGTGGATTTACTTCAGGAGACAAGGCTGATGATGAAAAAATGTTACAATGGCTTTGTTCAAAAGGTTATGTTGCAGTAGGAGTCAACTATACACTTCGAGATAGTGCCCATCCGTTAGCTAGTGTTTATTCTCAGTCTATGGAGATAAAAAAAGCAATACCTGTAGTGATACAGGAATCAGCAAAACTTGGATATGCAATTGATAAAATGGCGATATCTGGTGGTTCGGCTGGGGGATGTCTAGCATTGTTATACGCATATCGAGATGCAGGGGAAGCACCTGTCCCAGTAACTTTTGTATTTGAAGCGGTAGGACCATCTAGCTTCTATCCAGAGGATTGGAGCAATTATGGATTTGATCAGGATACAGATGAAGCAAGACAAGCAGCAGCTGGATTATTTGGAGTAATGGCAGGAAAAGAAATATCAGCCGACTTGCTTGGATCAGAAGATTATGATCAGGAAATGAAGGAGATTTCAGCTTTATTGTGGGTTGATAAGAATACAGTTCCAACAGTAATGGCTTACGGTGCTTGTGATAAATTTCAGCCTTACCTTGGGTCAGTTAGACTTAATAAAGCATTAGAACAAAATGGCATAAAACATGAATATTTTATATTGGAACACTCAGGTCATGGCTTGCAAAATGACAATATGGTGTATGCTAAGTACATGGAAATGGTGGAAGAATACCTTGACAGATATATGCCTGTAAATTAGAAAGGACTTTTATGAAAAAAGTGATTAAAATCGTTTTAATTGTTACATTGATATTAGTAATCTTGGGATTTAGTGGTTGCGCGGCAATACTTCATACCATAAATGATAGGAACACAAATTATTATAAGTATGCAACTCCAGTGGGGACAATGGAAACAAAATATACATCGCTAGGTGATTACGAAGTATCATACGTGGAATATGATGCTGACAATGATGTATATGGAAAATATGAAGTCTGGTATCCATCCGATATGCAGAGTAGTGGACAAACATACCCACTTGTTGTTATGGCTAATGGAACAGGTATCAAAGCATCTCAATACAAAGAAGTATTTAATCATCTTGCTTCATGGGGATTTATTGTTGTAGGAAATGAAGATGAGAATTCAAGAACAGGAGCTTCTTCGGCCGCAACTCTTGACTATATGTTACGTCTAAATGAAGAGAAAACCAGTGAGTTCTGTGGAAGAATTAATGCTGATAAGATTGGAATTGCTGGACATTCACAAGGTGGTGTCGGTGCTATCAATGCTGTAACAGAACAAGATAACGGATATATGTATAATGCTATTTTTGCAGCAAGTACAACATCAAGATATCATACTGATGAAATGAATAAATCGAATGGTGGCTGGTCATGTGATACTGCAAAGGTTGATATTCCAATCTTTATGGTTGCAGGGACAAATTTTATGGATGCAGGTAATATGAATGAGTATAGTACTGGAACGCTTCCAAAAGGTAGTGCACAGGGGATTTGTCCATTGTGGTGGATGAATGAGTGTTATGACGCTATTCCAGATTCTGTCAGTAAGGTAATTGCAAGAGAAGTAGATAAAGATCATGGGGATATGCTTCGGAGTGCAGATGCATACATGACTGCATGGTTCATGTACTGGTTGAAAGATGACGCAGAATCAGGCAATATCTTCACTGGAACGGATGCTGAAATTCTTAAAAATAGCAACTATCAGGATGTACGTGATAATATAAATTAGAATTGAACAAAATCGCTTTGCCACAGCCTTGATAGGCCATCGCGTAGCGATTTCGTTCAATTCCTATTTAAGGGAATTTTGAGGAAATAATTGATTATTAATACTATTTGCAAAGCCGAGGACAAAATCCACGGCTTTTGTTATTCCAAGACAATTATATAAATTCGTTAAGGACGGAAAGGAGGCAGTATGACCAACATACATTTGCGCCAGAAGGTTCCGCCTTAACATGGAACCTTTATCAAAGAAACTTAATAACACTACACACCCGCCATTCATTGGCGGGATTTTTTTATTTCAGGAGGAAAAAATCATATGATGCAATACGAGATATTCAAAGAAGTCGTGGCAGAGAAATTCAAAGAATTTATGCC
>JBKEBP010000231.1:0-47304 GCA_047973235.1 Suipraeoptans sp.
GTTAGCAATAGCAAGAGAAACTATTAATTTACTCTAATAACAAGAAAAATAGAGATATTTTGTTGACAAATCGATTCAATTTGATATAATGGTTTAGGTGTGAATAGGAGTATTTATTATGTTTTTAAACCTATCAGATGTATTATCCGATCAACACAGAAGTATTATCAAAGATGTACCGTTTGAAATGGATTATTTTAAATCCGATTTTGGCAAGTATAAGATATTAAACAAAGATTTACTGAAGATTGATTTGAGCCATGTGGATGGCAGTAAAATCAAATTGGAAGCGAAACTTAAATTAATTATTGAAGCTGCTTGTGATAGATGTCTTGATAATGTCAATCTTAACTTTGATATTAATATTAATAAAGAGATTGATTTTTCTGATGAAGAAGAGATAGAAGAATCTAACGAAATAGTTAGAGAAGGCGGATATGTATTAGATACAGATAAGCTTGTCTATAATGAGTTAATAGTGGGTTGGCCAGCCAAAGTTCTTTGTAAGGATGACTGTAAAGGTATCTGCAATGTATGTGGCCGGAACCAAAATACTGGTGTCTGTGATTGTGAAGATACAGGTCTAGATCCAAGAATGGCAGCTTTCCGTGATGTATATAAGAATTTTAAGGAGGTGTAACCTATGTCTATTTGTCCAAAGAATAAATCTTCTAAAGGTAGAAGAGATAAAAGAAGAGCTAACTGGAAAATGAGTGCCCCAAATCTTGTTAAATGTAGCAAGTGTGGAGAACTTATGATGCCTCATAGAGTATGTAAGGCTTGTGGCTCATATAACAAAAAAGAAGTTATAAGCATGGATTAGTTTTAATCTGAAATTTAATTAGCTTAATTAGAGTAGAGGTGGAAAGTTTTTTCTATCTCTACTTTTTTTACTTCGCGTTTTATATTGATTTTTCCTAGGATATTTAGTAAAATTAACACTAGCGATATAAGGAGGAAGACAGATGTCAGAATTAACTACAGTGGTACTTGATGCGATGGGCGGTGATAATGCTCCGGACTCTGTTGTTGAAGGTGCTGTAAATGCCACTAATGAAAGAGACGATTTAAGAGTAATTCTGGTTGGTAAAGAAGATATAATAAAAAGTAAACTGGGCTCTATGAAATACAAGACGGATTATATCAGTATAGTTAACGCATCTGAAGTTATAGAGACTGCGGAAGCGCCTGTTAATGCCATTAGAAAGAAAAAGGACTCTTCGATAGTAGTTGGAATGAAGATCGTTAAAGATGGTAAGGCAGATGCTTTTGTTTCAGCAGGTAGTTCAGGTGCAATACTTGTCGGAGGACAGTTAATAGTAGGCCGTATTAAGGGCATAGACAGGGCGCCAATGGCACCGGTCATCCCAACGTATAAAGGCGTTTCTTTACTTGTTGATAGTGGAGCAAATGTAGATGCAAGAGCTAGCCATTTAGTTCAATTTGCTAAAATGGGATCTATTTATGCGGAGCATGTCTTGGGAAAGGCAAATCCGAAAGTTGGAATAGTTAATGTTGGGGCTGAAGAAGATAAGGGGAATGCACTTGTTAAGGAAACTTTTCCACTACTTAAGACAACTAAGGAAATAAACTTTATCGGAAGTGTTGAGGCAAGAGAAATACCATATGGTGATGTAGACGTTATTGTATGTGAAGGGTTTACGGGTAATGTTATAATTAAGTTGTATGAGGGTGTAGGTGCAGTTCTTATCAAAAAGATTAAAGGTGGACTCATGAAATCTTTAAAGAGTAAGATAGGAGCGTTACTTATTAAAGATGCACTAAAAGAAACAATGAAAGACTTTGATGCCACTGAACATGGCGGAGCAGTTCTGCTTGGATTAAACGGACTCGTTGTAAAGACTCACGGAAATGCTAAGGCTAAGGAGATAAGAAATACATTGTTACAGTGTATCACTTTTAAAAATCAAGACATTACCGGTAAGATAAAAAGCAGTGTACAAGTGGAAAATAAAAAGTGATTATTAAAGATGAGGAGAAAAGTCAAGGAGTTTGAAAAATTGCAAGATATTATAGAGGATGTTTTAAGTGTTAATAAGGAAGAAATAACTTTGAATACTACCTTTGTTGATGATTTAGGAGCTGATTCACTCGATATTTTCCAAATAATTATGGGTATTGAAGAAACATTTGATATTGAAATAGATAATGAAGATGCTGAAAAAATTGTAACTGTTGGCGATGCTGTAGAACAAATCAAAAATGCATCAAATGATTAATAATTACTTTAGAAAGCCCATAATTAGGGCTTTCTATTTTGTGGAGTGTTTATGGAAAATAAATTAAACGAGTTGATGGTTACGATAAATTATAATTTCCAAGATATAAAATTGCTTGAACATGCGCTTTATCACACATCATTTATCAATGAGCACCATCTGAAAAAAGAAGATAGCAATGAAAGACTGGAATTTTTAGGCGATGCCGTACTTGAACTTCTTACGAGTGAGTATCTTTACAAAAAATTTCCTAAACAACCGGAGGGAAATCTTACGAAAAATAGGGCGGGAATCGTGTGTGAACCGGCACTGGCATATTGTGCTAGGCAGATTTCACTGGGTGAATATCTGTATTTGGGAAAAGGTGAGGATTCTACCGGCGGAAGAAATAGAGACTCAGTAACCTCAGACGCATTTGAAGCATTGATAGGTGCGATATATTTAGATGGTGGTCTTGCTAGTGCGAAGGAGTTTATCGGCAATTTTGTTCTTAACGATTTGGATGAAAAAAAGCTCTTTTATGATAGCAAGACTATCTTACAGGAAATAGTACAAAGCAATTCTAAGTCTACAGTAAGCTATGAGCTTATCAGGGAAGAAGGACCGGATCATGACAAAGCTTTTTATGTGGAGGTTCATATTGATGATGCAGCTTATTGTCAGGGGAAAGGACGTACTAAAAAATCTGCCGAGCAAGATGCGGCTTATCATACTATTTTGAAGTTACGAAAGGATAAATAATTGGTGATATATGTATCTAAAGAGTATAGAAATACAGGGGTTTAAATCTTTCGCTCATAAAATGAAGCTTGACTTTCATAACGGGATAACAGGTATCGTAGGCCCAAACGGGAGTGGTAAGAGTAATGTCGCTGATGCAGTAAGGTGGGTACTTGGCGAACAGAGGATCAAACAACTTCGTGGTGGGAGTATGCAGGATGTTATTTTTTCGGGGACAGAGAATCGTAAACCACTGTCCTTTGCTTCGGTTGCAATAACACTTGATAACTCTGACCATCAACTGGCAACTTCATATGAAGAAGTAACGGTTACCAGAAAACTATACAGATCAGGTGAAAGTGATTATCTATTAAATGGGAATAGTTGCAGACTTAAGGATATTAACGAACTCTTCTATGATACGGGGATTGGTAAGGAAGGATATTCTATTATAGGTCAAGGTCAGGTTGATAAGATATTAAGTGGTAAACCTGAAGATAGAAGAGAGCTGTTTGATGAAGCTGCCGGTATTGTTAAGTTTAAAAGAAGAAAAGATGCATCGATAAAAAAATTACAAGATGAAAAAGCAAATTTACTTCGCGTAAGCGATATTTTATCTGAATTAGAACTTCAAGTTGGACCATTGGAAAAGCAAGCTGCTAAGGCGAAAGATTATTTGACGAAGAGAGATGAACTGAAAGAGTACGATATAAACTCATTTTTATTAGAAAATGCTCGCATCAAGGGGCAGGTGTCGGAACTTCTTAATACTTTGCAGATATCCAAGGATGAGTTAGAAGAAAACTCTAGTAAAAAAGATAAAATGAAAGCTGAATACAAAGCGGTAGAGGAACAATTAGAAGAAATGGAAGGCAATATTGATATTGCTAAAAATCAACTAAATGAATCTTCGCTGTTACGACAACAATTAGAGGGTCAGATAGAACTATTAAAGGAACAGATAAAAAGTGCAAAGCAAAGTGATGAGCATTTTGAAGAAAGAAAAAAAGCTATAGAATTAGATATTAATACAAGAAATGAAGTCTTAACAACGCTGAAGAAAGAAGAGAATAAATTATCGGAAAAACTGGTCGAAAAGAAAAAACTGGAAGACAATGTTGAAAATGATTTACTGTCATTGCATGCAAAGGTTACAAAAATAGCCGGGGATATTGAGAATAATAAGAGTGAAATCCTTAAACTTCTTGGTAACAGAACGTCTACTTCTGCTCAAATCCAAAAATTCGACACTATGCTGGAGCAACATCTTGAAAGTAAAAAAAATCTAAGTGTAAAAATAAAAGATACGTCAAAAGAAATTGATGATCAAAAATCCAGCTTGGTAAAACACGAAGCTGTATTTAGCGAAGTTAATGGTGTTATAGAAACTAAGAAAACTAAGATTTTATCACTTGAAAACAGTATACGAGACTTAGAGATAGTTCTTAAGGAAAAGAATGAAAGCTTTTCTCTGGGTCAGAAAACATATCTACGTGAGCAGTCACGTCTTGACTCACTCAAGAATATTACTGAGAGATATGAAGGATACGGTAATAGTATTCGCAAAGTAATGGATGAGAAGTCTAAAGAAAAAGGGATTCTTGGTGTAGTTGCAGATATTATTAAGGTTAATAAGGACTATGAAGTTGCAATAGAGACAGCGCTGGGAGGAAGTATTCAAAACATTGTAACGGATAATGAAGGCACTGCAAAGAAGATGATTTCATTTCTTAAGGTCAATAAATTTGGTAGGGCTACATTTTTGCCACTTACTTCGGTTAAAGCTTATAAAGGAATATCAAATGATAAGGTACTAAGTGAATCCGGTGTAATAGGGGTAGCCAGTAAGCTTACAAAGGTTGAAAAAAAATATGAGGAACTTTGTGAATCCTTATTGGGAAGAACAATAGTTGTTGATAATATAGATACCGGTGTGTTGCTTGCCAAGAAACATAACCAAAGTCTTCGACTTGTTACTCTGGAAGGAGAGCTTATCAATCTCGGAGGCTCTATGACAGGTGGAGCTTTTAAAAATAAAAGTCATTTACTTAGTAGGAGACGTGAGATAGAAAGTTTTGAAAAGTCCGTAGCACTTCTTAAAACTGAAATGGATGAACTTGAGAAGGAAGTAAGTGAGTTAAAGAGTAAGAAAGCTAAGTCATTTTCTGAAATTGATCAAATAAATGAAATATTAAAGCAAGATTATGTTGAGCAGAATACAGCTAAGATAAGCTTGGAGTCAACTAAAGCAAGAATTGACAGGCTATCTGAAAGAATCGCAGATTATAAGACGCAGCTTGATGAGTCTGAAAAACAGATTAGTGATATTTATTTGAATCAGGAGTCGATTAGAGTTGAACTCGAAACATCAGAACAGTTGGAAATAGACTTGAATGAACGCAATAGTTCCTATTCTAAAGATCTGGAAAGTTTTCAGGAACAGGAAAAGGAAAAGCAAAAGGAGTCAGAGAATATTCATTTGAACTATGCGTCTATAGAGCAAGAGAAACACTTCAATAATGAGAATATAGTTCGTATCGAAGGCGAGATAGTAAAATTCAATGCTGACCTGGATGAATTAAAAGATAATAAATCGGGAGCGGCTAAGGAAATTGAAGCTAAGGAAAATGAAATAAATTCTTTATTAAAAACTATTGATGATTCCAAGGAGCTATTTACTGAAATTGAGCAGGAGATTGTTAAACAAAAAGAAACAAGAGATAATTTGAATAAAAAGAACAAGACGTTTCTGCAAAAAAGAGATGATTTAACCACCCATATAGCAGAGCTCGACAAGGAAATATACAGATTGGAGACGCGTAAAGATAGTCTTGATGCTTCTTTAGAAAAGCAAATTGAGTATATGTGGGAAGAGTATGAGATTACCTTTAGTACAGCAAAGGAAATGAAGAATGAAAATCTTACGGACTTAAGTAAGATGAAGAAACGCATTTCCGAACTCAGAAGTGAAATAAAGGCTCTGGGAGATGTAAATGTTAACGCCATTGAAGATTATAAAAGCGTATCAGAAAGATATGAGTTCTTAAAGACACAGCACGCGGATCTCGTAGAAGCTGAGCAGACGTTAATGAAAATAATTGAGGAGTTAGACAACTCTATGCGTACTCAGTTTAATGAACAGTTTTCAAAGATTGCATTAGAATTTGACAAAGTGTTCAAGGAATTGTTTGGCGGAGGACGAGGAACTTTAGAATTAACAGAAGAGGAAGATGTTCTGGAGGCGGGAATAAAAATCATAGCTCAGCCGCCCGGAAAGAAGCTGCAAAACATGATGCAGTTATCAGGTGGTGAGAAAGCTTTAACTGCAATTTCTTTGATATTTGCAATCCAGAATCTAAAACCATCACCGTTTTGTTTGCTGGATGAGATTGAAGCGGCACTTGATGATAGCAATGTTGCAAGATTTGCTAATTATTTACATAAACTCACTAAACATACACAGTTTATTGTTATAACTCATAGGAGAGGTACAATGACTGCAGCAGATAGATTATACGGAATTACCATGCAGGAAAAAGGCGTATCAGCGCTTGTGTCCGTTAGTCTTCTTGAGAATGAACTGGAGGAGTAAAAATGTCGGAAGAACAAGGATTTTTTAAAAAACTGGTTTCAGGGCTTAGTAAGACCAGAGATAATATTGTAAATGGTTTGGATAGTGTATTCCATGGTTTCTCAAATATAGATGATGACTTCTATGAAGAGCTTGAAGAGATTTTAATCATGGGAGATATTGGAGTTGATACTACGGATAAAATACTTGAAGAGCTAAGGGTTAAAGTTAGAGAAAATCATATTAAGGAACCTGCAGACTGTAAAGAGTTACTTATAACTAGTATTAAAGAGCAAATGCATACCGGTGAGGGTGCCTATGACTTTGAGGATCGTAAGTCGGTTGTACTTGTTATCGGTGTAAATGGAGTTGGGAAAACAACAACTATTGGAAAACTTGCAGCCCAGTATAAGAACCTAGGCAAGAAGGTATTATTAGCAGCAGCTGATACATTTAGAGCGGCGGCAACGGAACAATTAGTAGAATGGTCTAATCGATCGGGCGTAGAGATTATTAGTGCAAATGAAGGTGCGGACCCGGGGAGTGTAATTTTTGATGCATTACAAGCCTCGAAAGCAAGAGATGTCGATTTGTTGATTTGTGATACGGCAGGTAGACTTCATAATAAGAAAAATCTTATGGATGAGCTGGGTAAACTTAATAGAATTATAGATAAAGAATATCCGGAGGCTTATAGAGAAACATTAGTTGTACTTGATGCAACAACGGGTCAAAATGCGTTGATGCAGGCAGAAGAGTTCAATGAAGTTGCTGATATAACGGGAATTGTCCTTACGAAGATGGATGGAACTGCAAAAGGTGGTATTGCTATTGCAATAGAATCTGAACTTTTAATTCCTGTAAAATATATTGGTGTCGGTGAAGCTATAGAAGATTTACAGAGGTTCAATTCAGATACTTTCGTAGAAGCGTTGTTTGAACAATAAGGAAGGAAAATTATGGAAATACTATCATTGGAAAATTTCGAAAAGGCTAGTGAAATAGTAAAAAAGGTTACAACTCCTACAAAACTTATGTATAGTGAATTCTTTTCACAGACAAGTGGTGCAAAAGTATATTTAAAGCCGGAGAACATGCAATATACAGGCGCGTATAAGGTAAGGGGAGCATACTATAAGATTAGTAAACTATCAAATGAAGAAAGACAAAAGGGACTAATCACTGCATCAGCAGGGAATCATGCTCAGGGTGTTGCTTATGCTGCTAAGAAATATGGCTGCAAAGCAACAATTGTAATGCCTACAGTTACACCTTTAATTAAAGTGAATAGGACTAAAAGCTATGGGGCAGAAGTAATTCTTCATGGAGATGTTTATGATGATTCATGTTCGTATGCCATTTCACTTGCTGAAAAAAAAGGCTTAACTTTTGTTCATCCTTTTGACGATCTTGAGGTGGCATGTGGTCAAGGAAGTATTGCCATGGAAATAGTCAAGGAATTGCCTACTGTAGACTATATTATTGTACCTATAGGTGGTGGTGGGCTATGTACGGGAGTCGCTACTCTAGCAAAGATGCTCAATCCGAGTATTCAAATTATTGGAGTTGAACCTAAAGAAGCAGCTAGCATGAGCGCAGCACTAAAAGCAGGTGAACCGGTTACTCTTGATACCGCAAATACTATAGCAGATGGTACTGCTGTTAAACGGGTAGGTGAAAATATCTTTCCTTATGCAAGGAAGAGCCTTGATAGAGTAGTTACTGTTGAGGATGATGATTTAATTGGATCATTTCTGGATGTGGTAGAAAATCATAAAATGATAGTTGAAAATTCGGGACTGTTGTCTGTTACGGCACTAAAGCAGCTGGATTTAAAAGGTAAAAAAGTTGTATGTGTTTTAAGTGGTGGAAATATGGATGTAATAACAATGTCTTCAGTAGTCCAACATGGACTTATACAAAGGGATAGAATCTTTTCAGTGTCGGTATTATTACCGGATAAACCCGGAGAGCTTGTTAGGGTAGCGGCGACAATTGCCAATGCCAAAGGAAATGTAATCAAGCTTGACCACAATCAGTTTGTGAGTACAAATAGAAACGCTTCTGTTGAACTTAGAATAACGATAGAAGCATTTGGAACAGAGCACAAGGATGAAATAATGAATGCTCTTAGCATGGAAGGATTTAAACCAAGAGAAATAGGAGCTAAATTATATTAAATTTTGAAAGCGAGGATAAGGATAGCAATGGAAAAGATTAAGATGACAACCCCAATTGTTGAAATGGATGGGGATGAAATGACGCGAATACTATGGGCGATGATAAAGAAACACCTTTTATCTCCATACATTGATCTTAATACAGAGTATTATGATTTAGGTCTGGAACACAGAAATGAAACTGATGACCAGGTAACTGTTGATTCAGCGAATGCTACTAAAAAATATAAGGTGGCTGTAAAATGTGCAACTATCACACCTAATGCAGCACGAATGGATGAGTATGATTTGAAGGAAATGTGGAGAAGCCCCAATGGTACAATCCGTGCAATACTTGATGGAACGGTATTCCGTGCTCCTATTGTTGTAAAAGGAATTGAACCTTGCGTTAAAAACTGGAAGAAACCTATTACTATTGCCAGACATGCATATGGTGATGTATATAAAGGAACCGAAATGAAGATAGATGATCCGGGTAAGGTTGAATTAGTTTATACAAAAGATGATGGCAGCGAAGAAAGAGCTTTAGTTCATAATTTTACCGGAGCCGGTATAGTACAAGGTATGCATAATGTTAATGAATCTATTGAGAGCTTTGCAAGAAGCTGCTTTGCATATGCATTGGATGTCAAACAGGGTTTATGGTTTGCAACGAAAGACACAATTTCCAAGAAGTATGATCACACTTTCAAAGATATTTTTCAAGAAATATATGATGCTGAATATGATGACAAGTTTAAGGAAGCGGGAATAGAGTATTTCTATACGTTGATTGATGATGCCGTTGCAAGAGTAATGAAATCTGAAGGAGGGTATATTTGGGCTTGTAAGAACTATGATGGCGATGTTATGAGCGATATGATTAGTTCAGCATTTGGATCACTTGCAATGATGACATCAGTTCTAGTATCACCTGAAGGTTATTTTGAATATGAGGCAGCTCATGGTACTGTACAAAGACATTATTACCAACACCTGGAAGGAAAAGAAACTTCGACTAATTCAGTGGCAACAATATTTGCATGGTCAGGGGCGCTTAGAAAAAGAGGCGAGTTTGATAACAATAAAGAGTTAATAGAGTTTGCCGACAAGTTAGAAGCGGCAACTTTAAGTACAATCGAAAACGGTAAGATGACGAAAGACTTAGCGCTAATAACTTCGATAGCAAACCCTACTGTACTTAATAGTGAGGATTTTATAAAAACGGTTGCAGCTAATTTACATTAGACATTACTATCTGAATAGATAACCTCACCTTTTATTATGGTATATTTGACTTTACCAAAAACCCTACGTTTGTCGAAAGGTGTATTTGTGCTTTTAGAGCAAGTGTCGTATTTATCTAAGGTATATTCTTCTTTTGGATTGATAATAGTTATATCAGCAACTTTACCTATTGAGATATTACCTGCATCTATACCGATTAATTGAGCCGGTTTGTAGCTCATTCTATCAGCCATCTGAAGTGGTGTCAGGTAACCCGGAATAACCAGTTCGCTTATAGTTAGAGGGACGGCCGTCTCAAGACCGATTATGCCAAAAGCCGCCTTTTCCATTGGCACTTCTTTTTCTGTGCTGCTATGAGGTGCGTGGTCAGTTGCTATTACATCAATAATCCCACTTGAGATGCCATTTTTAAGCGCATCACGATCGGCACTGCTTCGAAGAGGTGGTGCCATTTTATAGTTACCAATATTTCCGGGAATATCTTCATCACAAAGAGTAAAATGATGTGGGCATACTTCAGCACTTATTTTAACGCCCTTTTCCTTAGCGATTCGTATCATTTCAACAGAGCTTGCTGTTGAAAGGTGGCATATGTGTAATCTGGCATCAGCCTCTTCGGCGAGTATTATATCTCTTGCAATAATTACATCTTCAGCACTACCGGGAATTCCTTCAAGTTCAAGAGTTTCGCTGCGACTGCCAAGATGCATTACGCCATGACCTTTTAGTGCAGCATCTTCGCAGTGGTCGAGAATCAGCATATCATTGTTTGCGGCAGTCTTAAGCCCGGTTGAAAAGAGGGCAGCATTATTAACTGTTTTGCCATCTTCACTTAATAGTCTTGCACCTTTGCTCTTTAGTCCATTTATATCACTAAGTTCAATACCTTTCATTTCCTTAGTAACAGATGCTATTTGAAGAACATTTACGCATGATTCTTTTTTGGCGCGCACTGTTAATTCTTCATACAATTCAGGCGAGTCAATAACGGGAATTGTATTAGCCATTGCGCATATAGTGGTAAAGCCTCCTTTAGCAGCCGCATTTGCTCCTGAGGTAAGAGTTTCCTTGTATGTAAGACCGGGGTCTCGTAAGTGTACATGCATATCAATGAGTCCGGGTAACACGTAACAACCGTCAGCATCAATTGTATTGTCGGGAATCGTTGTAGTTGAGTGTTTACTTGACTCATATATCTCTAATATGTTTTCGTTAAATAAAATATCGCATATTTCATCGGTATTAGTAGCAGGATTTAGTAATCGCCCATTCTTAATTAATGTTTTCATTATAGCTCCTTTCGGTTAATCGTTGGTTTCCAAAGTTTCCCACTGATTGTATAATTCATCTAATTCTTTAGTTAATTCAGATTTTTCATTAGCAATTTTTTGTAATTCAACTGAATTTGTATAGACTTCTTCAAGAGTCATCTGTTCATCAAGATATGAAATACGAGATTCGGCATTGGATATTTCCGATTCACATTTTGTCAAGTCGGATTTGCGCTTCTGTTCACGAGCCTTTTCCTCTTTTTGTTCTTGCCATGATAGTTTTGCTAATGTTTCGTCATTGCTGTTATCATTATCTTGCTGTGCAGTAGGACTAAGTATATCTCGTTTCTCAATATAGTAATCATAATTTCCGACATAGTTTGTTATTTGCTTCTCGGACAATTCAAGTATTCGTGTAGCTGTTTTATTAATAAAATATCGATCATGAGAGACGTATAATATAGTACCTTCATAATTGTTAAGTGCTTCTTCCAATATCTCCTTTGAATCCATATCCAAATGATTCGTTGGCTCATCAAGTATTAGAAAATTGGACTTTGAAAGCATCAGCTTAGCTAAAGCAACTCGTCCTTTCTCTCCGCCACTTAAGTTGGAAATGAGTTTATACACATCGTCACCTGTAAATAGAAATGCAGCTAATATATTACGTATTCTTGTATTTGTGAGTGAAGGATATGTATCTGATATTTCTTCCATTATGGTGTTGCTTTCATTTAACACATGGTATTCTTGATCGTAATATCCTATATTAACATTGGTTCCCAGTGTAAAGCCACCACCATCCGGGGTCACGATGCCGTTTAAAATCTTTAGTATAGTAGTTTTGCCGGTTCCGTTATCTCCGATTAGTGCAACGTGTTCTTTTCGTCTTATATCAAAATCTATATTACTAAACAGAAGATTGGAAGAATAGGATTTTCTTAGAGAATCTACAGATAAGACGTCATTTCCACTAGTAATCTCAGGGGTAAGAGATAGATTCATTTTTGTATTTACTTCCATTGGCTTTTCGATTCGCTCAACTTTATCAAGCTGTTTAACTCTGCTTTCTGCTCGCTTTATCGATTTCTCTCTATTGAAACTGCGTAGTTTTTCAATAACTGCCTCCTGGTGCTTTATTTCACTTTGCTGCTTAAGATACTCCTTAAGGGCAGCACGCCTTTTGTCGCTTCGTTTAGTTGCATATTCTTCATAGTTTCCGGAATACACATGAAGGATGCCGGCATCCAGTTCGCAGACCTTTGTAACAACCTTATTCAAAAAGTATCTATCATGAGACACGATTAAGACAGCACCCTTATAATTCAACAGAAAAGTCTCCAGCCAACCGATTGACTTTAAATCCAAATGATTGGTTGGTTCATCGAGTATCAGAAGTTCAGGTTTAGATAGAAGCAATTTACCAAGAGCAATACGGGTTTTCTGTCCGCCTGATAGAGTGTCTACTTTCTTGCTAAATTCACTTTCATCGAAACCCAAGCCCTTTAAAACGCCGGTAATTTCACTTTCAAGTGCATAGCCATTTTCTAATTCAAACTGAGCCATAAGATTGTTGTAAGTATTTAGCTTAAATTCCTGTTCAGAAGAGTTTGTTGTTGATAATTCAATCTCAGCGTTTCTAATTTTATTTTCCAATTCTATTATATAAGCTTTTGCCTTCTTGACTTCTTCATAGATAGTGTTATGACTTTCTATGTTTTGCTTTTGTGCCAGATAACCAAAGGTTTTCCCCTTAGCAATAGTAACGGTTCCTGAATCGGGTTCCAGATTTCCTGTAATGATTTTTAATAGAGTTGTCTTGCCGGTTCCATTTGGACCGTCTATTGCAACCTTCTCATAATCATTTATAAAAAAGGACGCATCCTTTATGATTTGGTCCGTGGCAAAGCTTTTCGTTATTTTGTTACATGATAATAGCATATTAACCTCCACATACTTTATAATTATATATGATTTGGTTGCAAACACAATAGAAAAGTTTGACTTTGCAACATAATTTTAATATACTATTCTATGAATAGTATGGTATAAATTAATTTTTCAAATGAAATTATAGGAGGGGAAAAAAGTGTCAAATAGAGATATTTCCCAAGCAGTTATTAGAAGACTTCCACGCTACTATAGATATTTAGGTGAATTACTGGAAAATAATATTGAGAGAATTTCTTCAAATGAATTAAGTAAAAGGATGCAGGTAACGGCATCGCAGATAAGACAGGATTTAAACAACTTTGGTGGATTTGGTCAACAAGGTTATGGATATAATGTAAAGTATCTCTATACAGAGATAGGTAAAATACTTGGACTTGATGATAACCATAATTTTGTTATCATTGGTGCCGGTAATTTAGGACAAGCGCTGGCGAATTATACTGCTTTTGAAAAACGGGGGTTTGTTTTAAAAGGAATATTTGATAATAACCCAAGGATGGAAGGCGTATCGATTCGCGGAATATCCGTTAGAATGATGGAAGAACTAAAAGAATTCGTAGTTAAAAACAACATTGAAATTGCTGTTCTTACAATTCCAAAAGATCATGCAGCTGATGTCGCAAAACTGTTAGTTGATTGTGGCGTTAAAGCACTTTGGAACTTTGCACATACTGATTTGGAAGTTCCGGAGGATGTGATAATTGAGAATGTTCATTTGTCTGAAAGTTTAATGAGATTATCTTACAATTTAAAAAGAAGCAGCGATGGTCACAATTACCATAAGTAAGGATTCAAGCGTGTACGGACAGTAGTTTAGTGTCTGTATGCGCTTAGTGTTTATGAGGAGAAAAATGATGAAGTATGTTCCAGATGGCAATGAGATGAAATTAGCAGACAATTACACAATTAATAATCTAAACTTATCGTCACTGACATTAATGGAAGAAGCAGCCAAATCATACATTTTAGCAATTAAAGCAGCAAACATTGATATGTCAAATGTTATTATTTTTTGCGGAAAGGGAAATAATGCAGGGGATGGTTTAGCAATAGCGCGCTTACTCAGCGAGACAGGAATAAGCAGCACTATCTATATGGTAGACGGAAGCTCTGGATTAAGCAAAGATGCAGCAATTCAGTTTGAACGATTGAGTGATAAAAAAGTTAGAGTTTTTGAGGATATACCGAAAGAAAAGTATTCTCTTATAATAGATGCTATATTTGGAGCAGGACTAAATAGAACGATTGAAGGCAATTATTACAAAGCAATAGAAAAGGCAAATAATATGTCCGGTATGAAGGTTGCTATAGATGTACCTTCAGGAATATCATCAGATAATGGTGAAGTTTTAGGCGTGGCTTTTAAGTCGGATTTAACGATTACTATTCAAATGCCAAAGCTGGGACTATATATAAATGAAGGTCCTTTATATTCAGGTGAAATATGCATTAAAGAGATAGGAATAAGTGATGAAGTATTTAGAAATAAAAAATCAACTGTTATAATGCCGGATAAAGAGGATTATGCATCGTTACTTCCGAAGCGACCTTTAAATGCAAATAAAGGTACTTTCGGTAAAGTTCTGGTGATTGCCGGCAGTAAAGGAATGGCTGGAGCAGCATATTTGAATTCATATGCTGCGTATAGAATTGGTGCCGGTCTTGTGAAAGTGTATACACATGAAAGTAATAGAGGAATAATACAAAAATTGTTACCTGAAGCTATTACTACTACATATAACGAATTCGATAAAAAGCAATTACGTGAAGCTATTTCATATGCAGATGTTATTGTTATGGGATCCGGTATGGGGCTGTCTGAGGATTCCTTTAAGATAGTTGAATATGTGATAGATAGGACTGATAAACCATGCATAATCGATGGCGATGCGATAACTGTACTAAGCAAATTAAAGGATATTAAATCTGATATAAAGGATAAAGGGTTTGTCCTAACACCACATCTTAAAGAAATGGAAAGACTACTAGGCAAGAGTGTGAGAGATATTAAGGGTTACAGAAAAGAACTATTGATGTCCTTTTGCAAATCAAATCAGGTGACCTGTGTTCTGAAAGATTTCCGCACACTAATTTCAAGCTACAATAAGTCACCCGTGTTAAGCGTCCATGGTACAGCTGCAATGGCTAAGGGTGGTTCAGGAGACGTACTTGCAGGTATGATAGGTGGTCTTATTGCGCAGAAAATGAATTCTTATGATGCGTGCATCTTAGGTACGTTTCTGCACGGATACGCAGGAGAATTGGCAGAACAAAAATTAGGTTCGTATAGTGTGCTTGCACGTGATATAATAGATAATATTGGGTTTGCGATAATGAAAATTTTGGAGGATGAAAATGAAGAAGTATAGTAGAGTAGTTGCGAGAATCAATCTTGACGCTATTGAGTACAATATGGACGCAATGAATTCACATACAAATTCTGACACAAAGATGTTAAATGTAATTAAGGCAGATGGTTATGGGCATGGCGCGGTACAGATTGCTCATATGATGAAAGATAAGGAGTATTTATGGGGATTTGCTGTAGCAACGCTTGATGAAGCCGTAGTACTTAGAGAGTCCGGAATTACTAATTCTATATTAGTCTTGGGATGTGTATTTCCTGATCAATTTGAAGATATGTTTAAATACGATATTTCTATGACTGTATACAATAAAGAGTTATTTGAACCGGCTGCTGAATTAGCAAAATCAATGAATAAGAAATTAAAAATACATATAAAACTTGATACCGGCATGGGACGACTCGGATTCCCACCTAATGATAATAGTATTGAGGAGATCAAGGAAATATGCAATATGGATTGTGTTGTTAATGAAGGGATGTTTACCCATTTTGCAAAAGCAGATGAAATTGATAAATCATATACAGAAAATCAGTTACAAAAGTTTGAATATATGATAAAGTCTCTTAAGAATAATGATGTATTGTTCTCACATTACCATGCATCTAATAGTGCCGGAATAATAGATATAAGAGATGCTAATTATGATCTTGTAAGAACAGGTATATCATGTTATGGTCTATATCCGTCAAATGAAGTCGACCATGAAACTATTCGTTTACAGCCGGCTATGGAATTGATTAGCCACATTGTCTCTCTTAAAGAGTTTCACAAAGGACAGGCGATAAGCTATGGTGGTACATTTGTTGCAGAACACGATATTAAGGTAGCAACCATACCTGTAGGATATGCTGATGGATATCCACGGTCATTGTCGAACAAAGGATATGTATTAATCAGAGGCAAGAAGGCGCGTATTTTGGGTAGGGTATGCATGGATCAGTTTATGGTCGATGTCACAGAGATACCGGAGACGGTAATATTTGACAAGGTAGTTTTAGTAGGAAAGAGTGAGGATGAAACCTTACCGGTTGAAGTTTTAAGTGAAATTTCAGATAGATTCAATTATGAATTTGTCTGTGATATAAGCAAAAGAGTACCAAGAGAGTATATTAGAAGGAACGAAGTTATTTCACAAAGCGACTATTTTAAAGTGGTTTAAGGAGCAAAAAAAGATGGAAGAAGGCAGTATATACCAGCGAATGAGAGATTTTTTCATGGAAGAAGGTATGGATCAGGAACTTGATGAAAGTGTTATAGGGCTTTTAAAGAATATTTATAAATATCTAACAAAAGATGCCAAAGACATAATGACACATAGAACGGATATCGTTGCAATCGACGAAGATGTAACTCTTGAAGAGGCTGTAAAATTCATGTTGGGAGAGACGTTTTCCAGATTCCCGATATACCGTGAAAGTATTGATGAGATTGTAGGTACAATACATCTTCGTGAAGCAGTTGCGTTGTATTTTGAAACTGACATGAAGGATAAATCCTTAAATGAGTTATTAGATTTATTAAGGCCGGTAGCATTTATTCCGGAAACCAAGAGTATTGATTCATTATTTAAGCAGATGCAGGAAGAGAAAAATCATATAACCATAGTGCTTGATGAATACGGACAAACTTCCGGTCTAGTTGCTATGGAAGATATTCTTGAGGAAATTGTAGGAAATATTGTTGATGAGCATGATGATGAAGAAGAGGCTGTAGAAGAGCAAGTGGACGGAAGTTATATTGTAGATGGCTTAACGGAACTTGAAGATGTCGAGGAATTAATTCCTGTTGAATTTGACAAGTCTTCTTATGGAACGCTAAACGGATTTCTAATTGATCAATTAGAACGTATTCCGTCAAAAGATGAAGAGTGTGTGGTTTATTACAAAGATTATATGTTTACGGTTCTTGATGTTGATAATAACCGTATTGAGAAGGTGAAGATTGAAAAAAGTCTTAAATAATGATAGAATAGTAAGGATTTTTAAAAAGGAGAAGTTATAAATGTCAGGACATTCTAAATTTGCAAACATTAAGCATAAAAAAGAGAAAAACGATGCTGCGAAGGGCAAAATTTTTACTAAAATAGGTAAAGAACTAGCAGTTGCTGTAAAAGAAGGAGGTAGTGCTGATCCGGTTAATAATAGTAGGCTGCGTGATGTTATTGCGAAAGCGAAAGCTAACAATATGCCAAATGATACTATAGAAAGAAATATTAAAAAGGCGGATTCGGATACTTCTAATTACGAACACATAACTTATGAAGGGTATGGACCTAGTGGTACAGCCATCATTGTAGAAACATTGACGGATAATAAAAACAGAACGGCATCAAATGTAAAGAATGCATTTACTAAAGGATCAGGTAATGTTGGTACACCCGGTTGTGTATCTTTTATGTTTGATTCAAAGGGTCAGATTATTGTAGATAAGGAAGACTGCAATATGAACTCTGATGATTTGATGATGGCGGCACTTGAGGCAGGTGCTGAAGACTTTGAGGAAGAGAATGATTGCTACATTATCAAAACGGATCCCGAAGAGTTTAGTACGGTAAGAGAGCAGTTAGAAGATGCCGGAGTTAAAATGATTGATGCAGAAGTAACTAAATTGCCGCAAACATTTGTGACATTAGAATCAGAAGAGGATATTAAAAATCTAAACAAAACATTAGAGCTTTTAGATGATGATGACGATGTTCAAAACGTGTATCATAACTGGGAAGAATAGACGAAGTAGGAGAGAACGAATATATGAATGAAAGCATGAGCAAAAAACTAACTGACTATTTTGATGAGATGATTAAACTGACTCCTGATTTTAAGAAAAAAACTTATTCAGAGGCATTTGAGACGATGAATATAACATATAAGCCGTTATTTACGGAAATCATGGCAATGTTTTCTGATATGACAGATGAAGAGTCAGAGAAATTAGTTAAGGAAGTGGCTTTCGTAATACCAAACTATGCCAAGTCTCAAATGAATGAGATGAATAAGCGAACCCAAGAAAAAAGGGCTATAGATTATAACTTGACGATGGCGGTTTACGTTATACCGGGTCTATCATATAACCGTAATGAGAAATTGATTGCAATAGCAAAGAGTATGGTTGAACAATGGAATGAAATAAAGGTGACGAACCTTTCATTAAGCTATTCTAACTATGAAGATATTGATGGTGGATTTAAACGAAAACTATGCTTTATTACTACTGCAGTTTGTGAAGGGCTAGGCAAAGCTGATGATTGCTATGAACTTAATACACTAAGGGAATACAGAGATAATTACTTAATGTCTATTGAGGAAGGACACAATATAATTGAAGAGTATTATGACATCGCCCCGGCCATAGTAATGATGATGAATATGGAAAACAATAATGAATTATATTCGGATTTATATAGAGGGTATATTAAGCCTTGTATTAAAGATATTGAAATGCAGGATAATGAGAATTGTAAATTGAAATATATAAATATGGTAGAATCACTCAAGTCAAGATACTACACATCTTAGGAGGATACAGAAATAATGAGTAATTATAGAATCGAAACTAAATGCATACAGTCAGGTTATACACCTAAAAATGGAGAACCAAGAGTTGTTCCTATTATTCAGAGTACCACTTTCAAATATGATTCAAGTGATGAAATGGGTCAGTTGTTTGACTTAGAAAAGAGTGGATACTTTTATACAAGATTACAAAATCCTACAAATGACCATGTTGCAGCAAAAATATGTGATTTGGAGGGTGGCGTTGCCGGTATGTTAACTTCATCAGGTCAGGCGGCTAACTTCTATGCAATCATGAATATTGCTGAGGCGGGTGATCATATAGTTTGTGCAACAGCGTTATATGGAGGAACATATAATTTATTCGCGCATACTATCAGAAAAATGGGTGTTGAAGCCACATTTGTCGATGCCGATTGTTCGGAAGAAGAACTCGATGCGGCTTTTAAACCTAATACAAAAGCCTTGTTCGCAGAAACACTTTCTAATCCAAGTCTTGTAGTACTTGATATAGAAAAGTTTGCAAAAATAGCACATAAGAACGGGGCACCATTAATCGTAGATAATACATTCCCTACACCGGTTCATCTGAGACCGATAGAATTTGGAGCTGATATTGTAACACATTCGACAACAAAGTATATGGATGGACATGCAACCAGTGTTGGAGGTGCCATTGTAGATAGTGGTAATTTCGATTGGGAAGCTCAGGGAGATAAATTCAAAAGTTTAACAGCGCCGGATGAGACATACCATGGAATTATATATACAAAGCAGTTTGGAAAAGGTGCTTATATTACAAAGGCAACTGCTCAGCTTATGAGAGATTTGGGATCTATACCTTCACCTAATAATTCATTCTTACTTAACATTGGACTCGAAACCCTTCACCTTAGAATGGAGAGACACTGTGAGAATGCTACCAAAGTTGCTAAATATCTTGCAGGACATGACAAAGTTGCATGGGTACATTATCCTCACCTTGAGGGTGATAAATATCATGAGCTTGCAATGAAATATATGCCACAAGGTGGATGTGGGGTTCTAACGTTCGGAATAAAAGGAGATAAAGCAACAACTGTAAAAGTTATGGATAGTCTTAAACTGATTGCTATTGTAACCCATGTTGCAGATGCCAGAAGCTGCGTATTACATCCGGCAAGTCATACACACAGACAGATGTCTGATCAGGAGTTAATTGATGCGGGTGCAACCCCTGATTTAATTAGATTTAGTGTAGGCATTGAAAATGTCGATGATATTATAGCGGATTTAGAGCAAGCACTTAAAAATGCTTAGGGAGAGTAAAGGGTAATGGCAAAGGGAAAGACTTCAAGAAACAAAAGGAAGACTACCAATAAAAAGGCGACTCAGGAAAGTAACTTTATTTTTAGTGAGGTTATAGTATGGATAACACTGGCAGTTAGTGTTATCCTTTTGCTGGGTTTATTCGGAATAGGTGGATTTATAGGTCGGGGAATAAAATCAGGATTAATTTATATGTTCGGAATGACATCGTATATATTTCCATTTTTACTATTTATTGGTGTGGCCTTCTTTGTGTCAAATAAAGGGGTGGCAAAAGCATATGTAAAGCTCGGTGCGTCATGTATGCTTTATGTTTTGTGTTGTATTATGTTTTCGCTAATAAATGATGCAGGTGGTAAGTTTGGAGAAATTCCGGCTAATATACTTGAGCCTGCAGTAGGAATAATAGGTTCGTATGTAGTTGTAATAGTTCTAATTATTATTTGTATAGTATTAATGAGTCAAAAATCGATTTTAAAAGTTGTAGGAACTCAAAGTAATAAAGCCTATAAAATAGCTAAGTCAGATATGGAAACCAGACGACAAAATACAATTGCAAAAAGACATCAAAAGACTCTTAAGAGAGCAGGACACCGTGCTGAAGGTGTTTCTTTTGATACGACATTAAAAGGAGACAATAAGTCACCTGAGGTTAAAGAAGTCAAACCAAAGGAAACAAAGCCAAAGGAAGCAAAGCCGATTATTCATCACAATGATGGAAGTGACGGTGAAAAGGCGACACCGCCTATCGCAATAAAACGACAGAAACCTAAGATGGCCGATGATGATTTGCAAAAAGAGACGAGTGCTGTTAGTACAATAGCAGATGAAAATAAGAGTATAGATCATACGGACTATGTATTTCCTTCAATTAATTTCTTGAATAAAGGTGTAAAAAGTGTTGGAGTATCGGATGCGCATTTACAGGAAACGGCAATGAAACTTGAAGAGATTCTTAGGAATTTTGGAGTTAATGTTACGGTAACCGATGTCAGCTGTGGACCTTCAGTTACCAGATATGAGTTACAACCTGAGATGGGTGTAAAAGTTAGTAAAATCGTGGGACTAGCAGATGATATTAAGCTAAATCTTGCGGCTCCCGATATTAGAATTGAAGCGCCAATTCCGGGTAAAGCCGCAGTAGGAATTGAAGTTCCAAATAAAAGCAATGCAACTGTTATGCTTAGAGAATTAATAGAGAGCAGAGAATTTCAGACTGCGCAGTCTAATTTATCATTTGCTGCAGGTAAGGACATTGCCGGTAAAGCAGTAATAACTGACATAGCAAAAATGCCGCATGTATTGATAGCCGGAGCGACAGGATCCGGTAAATCGGTTTGTATAAACACACTTATAATGAGTGTGCTATACAAAGCCAATCCGGATGATGTTAAGTTCTTAATGATAGATCCTAAAGTTGTTGAATTGAGTGTATATAATGGTATTCCACATTTACTTATTCCTGTTGTTACTGATCCGAAGAAAGCTGCAGGGGCGTTAAACTGGGCAGTAGCAGAGATGACAAGACGCTATCAGTTATTTGCTGAATACAAAGTGAGAGACATGAAGGGATATAACAACCTTGTAGAAAAAGGAAAACACGCTGCAGATGAACTTACTAAAATGCCACAAATTATTATTATAGTTGATGAGCTTGCGGATCTCATGATGGTAGCATCTTCAGAAGTGGAGGATGCAATTGTTAGACTTGCACAGCTTGCGAGAGCAGCGGGGATACATCTGGTAATTGCAACGCAGAGACCTTCAGTAAATGTAATTACCGGTCTTATCAAGGCGAATATGCCATCAAGGATAGCCTTTTCTGTAACATCAGGAGTTGATTCAAGAACAATTATTGATATGTACGGAGCGGAAAAACTACTTGGTAAAGGTGATATGTTATTTTATCCTACCGGGTATCAAAAGCCGGTCAGGGTTCAAGGGGCATTTGTTTCTGACAAGGAAGTTACGGCAGTTGTTGATTTCTTGAAGAGTAATCATAAAGATGCGGCTTATAACGAAGAAATTGCTGAACAGGTAAATACTTCAAGTATTACAGCTGGTGCAGCATCCGGATTATCAAATGATGAAGAAGACGCATTTGATGCGTATTTTGAGGAAGCGGGAAAACTTATAATTGAAAAGGATAAGGCATCAATAGGTATGCTTCAGAGAGCATTTAAAATAGGATTCAACCGTGCTGCCAGAATAATGGATCAACTTCATGAATCCGGAGTTGTTGGTGGTGAGGAAGGAACAAAGCCTCGTAAGATAATAATGAGTATGGATGAGTTTATTAATCTTACAAATAGTAACGAGTAATGGAGGGAAATTATGAAATCGGATATTATTATTGCTCAGGAGAGTAATCTTGAAAACATTAAGGATGTGGCAAGACGAGTTGGAATAGGTGAGGATGATTTAGAATTTTACGGGAAATACAAAGCAAAAATTTCAAACGAAGTTATAGAAAGCTTGAAGACTAAAGAAAATGGAAAGTTAGTTCTAGTTACTGCAATAAACCCTACTCCTGCAGGAGAGGGGAAAACAACAGTTACGATTGGTCTTGGAGATGCATTAACAAGACTTGGAAACAAAACAATGATTGCACTAAGAGAACCTTCTCTAGGTCCATGTTTTGGTATAAAAGGTGGCGCTGCAGGAGGTGGATATTCACAGGTAGTGCCTATGGAGGATTTGAATCTGCATTTTACCGGTGACTTCCATGCCATTACATCTGCTAACAATTTACTGGCAGCTATGCTTGATAATCACATACAGCAAGGAAACGAGCTTTCAATTGATACACGTGAAGTTGTTATGAAGCGCTGTGTGGATATTAATGATAGAGCGCTGAGAAATATAGTTGTTGGTCTAGGAAAGAAAACTGATGGTGTAGTAAGAGAAGACCATTTTGTTATTACAGTGGCTACCGAGATTATGGCTATACTTTGTCTATCTGAGGATATAGCAGATTTAAAAAAACGTCTCGGACGAATGATAGTTGCATATAATTATGATGGAAAACCGGTTACTGCCGATGAGCTTAACGCTACGGGAGCTATGGCAGCACTTCTAAAAGATGCTATGAAGCCGAATATGATACAGACGCTAGAACATACACCGGCGCTCGTCCATGGAGGACCGTTCGCAAATATTGCACATGGATGCAATAGTATAAAGGCTACTAAGGCGGCACTGAAAATCGGGGATATTACTGTTACGGAAGCAGGATTTGGGGCTGATCTCGGAGCAGAAAAATTCTTTGATATTAAATGCCGTATGGCAGGACTTAAACCGGACTGTGTAGTTTTAGTTGCTACAATACGAGCACTCAAGTATAATGGTGGCGTTCCAAAAGATAAACTAAATGAAGAGAATTTAGATGCTCTTAAAAGTGGGATTGCTAATTTAGGAAAGCATATTGAAAATATAAAGAAATATGGTGTGCCTGTTGTTGTAACACTTAATTCTTTTGTTGCGGATACAGAAAAAGAAAATGAATTTGTCGAAGCATTTTGCAAAGAGCAGGGTTGTCGTTTTGCACTTGCTAAGGTTTGGGAATCAGGTGGTGAAGGAGGCGAGAACCTCGCCAAAGAAGTTCTGGATGTATTAAACACTGAGATTTCTCACTTCAAACCACTATATGCGGATGAATTGTCTATAAAAGATAAAATCCACAAAGTATGCACAGAAATATATGGGGCAGATGATGTGGTATATGAACCTACAGCGTTAAAACAGTTGAAGAGACTTGAAACTCTTGGCTTTGATGATTTGCCGATTTGTATTGCTAAAAATCAATATTCACTGTCAGATGATCCTACTAAACTTGGAAGACCGACAGGATTTAATGTTACAGTTAGAGATATATATGTAAATGCAGGAGCAGGTTTTGTTGTGGCACTTACAGGTACTATTATGACGATGCCGGGTCTTCCTAAGATTCCGGCGGCGAATAGTATAGATGTATCAAATAATGGGAAAATAATTGGTTTATTTTAATCAAACTTAAGGAGCTTTTTCATGAAATGCAAATATTGTGGTACTGCAGTTTCGCCGAAGGAGATATATTGTAAAAACTGTGGCAGAGAAATTAGGATTGTACCAGATTATAATCCAATTGATGACGTTTTAGCTGCTGAGATTAAAGATTCTTTAAACAACAATAATAAGCCTAAAAATGCTGATGCCGGCAAGCGGAGAGAGGCTCGAAGAATCCAAGCAGAAAAAAGAGAAGCAAAAAGAAGAAAGAGAAATATAATTCTTGTGGTTGTGATAATTGCAATAATAGCCATAATTTCAGTTGCTTCGGTTCTGATATATCGAAGTTCATATACAGGACTTATTAATAGAGGTAATCAGTCTGTAAGCGAGAATAATTATGATCAGGCAATAAGTTTATTTAATGAAGCAATTAGTAAAAAGCCTGAGGAAATAAAAGGCTATGATGCTTTGGCACAGTTATATAATTCACAAGGTGACGCAGCCAAGGCAGAGACCGTATATACGGATGCTATTAAAAAATCAACGTCTAATACAGATTTATATGAGTCTTTGATACATTTCTACATTGCTGAGGAAACACCGGAAAAGGTTACCTCTTTATTAAATGATGCACCTGATACGGTACGCGACAAACTAAGTGATTATATTGTTGCAGTGCCTGCATATAGTTTGGATGATTCTCAAGTATATGATAATGTGCAACAGTTATCCCTTAGTTCAAAGGGGGGAACCACAATTTATTATACTATCGATGGAAGTAATCCGTTGGACTCGGGCATTGCATACTCAGAACCTATTCAATTAAGTGATGAAGGTACAACGGAGATAAAGTCTATAACAAAAGATAAACAAGGAATACCTAGTATGGTTACAAGTAAAACTTATACAATTACATTTCCTGTAATTGATGCCCCGAGTATATCACCTTCAACGGGTCAATATAATGGAGAAGAACAAATAGAAATAAAGGTACCTGACGGATACACAGCATATTATACAATGGATGGCAGTAATCCAAGTGCAGCATCAACGCTCTATGAAAATCCGGTAGAAATGCCACAAGGAAATACTATTTTTAAAGCTGTATTAATAGATTCTTCAAATAGATCAAGTGCCGTGTCAACCAGAAATTATATATTTGAAACAGAGTAAGCGCAGACATCTTAATTCACACAATGTTAATAGTTTAACTATTGATTTCAAGTCATTTGAGGGCTATAGTATAGTTAGTTTAAAAATTAACATTATAAGGAGATGTCATTATGAGCAGATTTACTTTACCACGTGATATATATCACGGAAAAGGAACTTTGGAAGAACTTAAAAACTTGAAAGGTAAAAAGGCATTTGTTGTAGTCGGCGGTGGTTCTATGAAACGCCAGGGATTTCTTGATAAGGTAGTTAGTTATTTGAAAGATGCAAATATGGAGGTACAACTTTTCGAAGGAGTTGAACCGGATCCTTCAGTAGATACAGTAATGAAGGGTGCAAAAGCTATGAGAGAGTTTGAACCTGATTGGATAGTCAGTATGGGTGGAGGTTCTCCTATAGATGCAGCTAAAGCAATGTGGGCATTTTATGAATATCCGGAAATAACGTTTGAAGACTTAATAACACCATTTAGCTTTCCTGAATTAAGACAAAAAGCAAAATTCTGTGCGATCCCATCAACATCAGGTACTGCTACAGAAGTTACAGCTTTTTCAGTAATCACGGATTATACTTCAGGAATAAAGTATCCGCTTGCTGACTTTAATATTACACCGGATGTTGCAATTGTTGATCCTGAATTAGTTGAAGCACTACCTATAAAACAAGTTGCATATACCGGAATGGATGCTCTTACTCATGCAATAGAAGCATATGTTTCTACACTTAATGGACCATTTACAGATCCTTTAGCACTACAAGCTATTGAAATGGTTATTGATTATTTACCGGCATCATATAATTTAAATATGGAAGCCAGAGATCAGATGCATTATGCTCAGTGTTTGGCAGGAATGGCATTTTCAAATGCATTGTTAGGAATTGTACATTCTATGGCTCACAAAACCGGTGCAGCATTCTCTACCGGTCATATTCCTCATGGATGTGCCAATGCAATATATCTTCCTGATGTTATTGAGTATAATGCTCTAGATAGTGTGGCAATAGCAAGATATGCAGAAATAGCAAGAAGAATAGGTCTTACAGGTGTTTCTGAACAAGCACTTATAAATTCCTTATGTGAAAAAATCAGATCATATAACAAACAAATGAATATACCTGCTACATTAAAGGAGTTTGGTATAGACGAAAAAGAATTCAATGAAAAAGTAGATAAGATTGGTGAATTGGCCATTACAGATGCTTGTACAGGATCAAATCCACGTGAAATTGATTCTGAAACAATGGCAAAACTTTTAAAATGCACATATTATGGTACTGAGGTTGATTTCTAGATTTGTTTAAACCGAATAGGTAGTAGTGTAAGTTATAATTTATATATAATAAAAGAGCCCGAGTGTAAAACTCGAGCTCTTTCATTATTCAATATAAAGATCATCTGTGATTTTTGTTGAAATTTTATCAAATATCCATTATAGTATTTAGTAGAAAAAACTTAGGAGGAAACACAATGTACAAAATTGTTAAAGCCGAAAAACTGGCAGACAAAATATACCTTATGGACATCAAGGCAGAGCGTGTTGCAAAGCATTGCCAACCGGGACAATTTGTAATTGTTAAGATGGATGAAAAAGGCGAACGTATACCCCTCACTATCTGCGATTACAATAGAGAAGAAGGCACAATTACTATAGTATTTCAAATTGTAGGTGCATCTACTGAAAAGATGGCATTGTTAAAAGAAGGAGACAGCTTTAGAGATTTTGTTGGACCACTAGGTGTTCACTCGGAATTCGTAGACGAGGATATCGAAGTGTTAAGAAAAAAGAAAATATTGTTTGTTGCCGGCGGAGTAGGTGCTGCGCCTGTTTATCCACAAGTGAAATGGCTGCATGAACATGGTGTTTCGGTTGATGTAATAGTTGGTTCAAAAACGAAAGATATGCTTATTTTAGAAGAGGAAATGTCTGCTGTTGCGGGTAATTATTATCCTTGTACTGATGATGGCTCTTATGGTCATAGTGGTATGGTCACTACTAAGATAGAAAAGCTTGTTAAAGAAGATGGAAAGAAATATGATGAATGCATAGCTATTGGTCCTATGATTATGATGAAATTCACATGTTTAATGACTAAGGGATTGAATATTCCGACTATTGTAAGTATGAATCCTATAATGGTTGATGGAACAGGAATGTGTGGTGCCTGTCGTTTACATGTTGGCGATGAGGTAAAATTTGCATGCGTAGATGGACCTGAGTTTGATGGTCACCTTGTTAATTTTGATGAGTCAATGCAAAGACAAGTTTTATACAAGACACAAGAAGGTCAAGCGATGCTTAGATTACAGGAAGGCGATACACATCATGGTGGTTGCGGACAATGTGGAGGTGATAAATAATGGCTGATATATTAAAAAGTACACCTGTAAGAGAGCAGGAAGCAAAAGTACGTGCGACTAATTTTGAAGAAGTGTGTTATGGATATAATAAAGAAGAGGCGATGGATGAAGCAACTCGCTGCCTAAATTGTAAGAATGCAAGATGTATTCAGGGCTGTCCTGTAGCTATTAATATTCCGGGATTTGTTATGAAAGTTAAAGATGGAGATATAGAGGGTGCTTATAGTGTGATTGGTGAATCTTCATCATTACCGGCTATATGTGGCCGTGTATGTCCACAGGAATCACAATGTGAAGCAAAATGTATAAGAGGAATTAAAGGTGATTCCGTATCTATCGGAAAATTAGAAAGATTTGTTGCAGATTATGCACTCGAAAACAATATATCTCCGAAAAAAATAGACAAGACAAATGGTCATAAAGTGGCAGTGATTGGTTCAGGACCGGCAGGACTTACATGTGCTGGTGATTTGGCTAAGCTTGGATATGAAGTGACAGTCTTTGAGGCGTTACATGAACTAGGTGGTGTTCTTGTTTATGGTATTCCTGAGTTTCGTTTACCAAAGGATAAAGTAGTTAAGAAGGAAATAGAAAAAGTTAAAGAGCTTGGAGTAGAATTTGATACAAATGTTGTTATAGGTAAATCCACTACGATTGATCAACTTATGGAAGATGAGGGATTTGAAGCAGTATTTATAGGTTCAGGTGCAGGACTTCCAATGTTTATGGGAATTCCGGGAGAAACTGCAAATGGTGTATTCTCCGCAAATGAGTATCTTACAAGAAGTAATCTTATGAAGGCATTTGATGATTCATATGACACACCAATTGCTGCAGGAAAAAAAGTGGCAGTTATAGGTGGTGGTAACGTTGCTATGGATGCTGCCAGAACGGCTCTTAGACTTGGTGCTGAATCACATATTGTATATAGACGCAGCGAAGAAGAGTTGCCGGCTAGAGTTGAAGAGGTGCATCATGCAAAGCAAGAAGGCATAATATTTGATCTTCTTACAAATCCAACTGAGATTTTAGAAGATGATAAAGGTAATGTTACGGGAATGAAATGTGTTCGTATGGAACTGGGAGAGCCGGATGCATCAGGAAGAAGAAGACCTGTAGTAATTGAAGGTTCTGAATTTACGATGGAACTTGATACTGTAATCATGTCTCTTGGTACATCTCCAAATCCACTTATAGCGTCAACAACAAAGGGATTGGAAACAAATAAATGGAAATGTATTGTAGCTGATGAAGAAAATGGTCAAACATCTAAGGCTAAAGTATTTGCCGGTGGAGATGCAGTAACAGGTGCGGCTACTGTTATTTTAGCAATGGGCGCAGGTAAAGCAGCTGCTCAAGGCATTGATGAAGCGTTATCTAAATAATAAATGAAGATTACAATAATTTCTGTTGGCAAACTAAAAGAAAAGTATTTAAGAGATGCAGTATCTGAATATTCCAAAAGACTATCCAGATACTGTAAGCTTAATTTCATAGAACTTACGGACGAAAAAACTCCGGATAATGCAAGCATAGCAGAGAAAATGCAGATTAAGAAAAGAGAAGGAGACAAGATTCTATCTCAAATCAAGGAAAATATGTTTGTTATCCCACTTGCTATTGAAGGGAAATCCGTATCTTCAGAAGAGTTTTCAAAATTAATAAATGATAAAATGGTTTTAGGAACATCGCATATTACTTTTATTATAGGAGGTTCTCTTGGATTATCACAGGATGTGATAAATAGAGGGGATGTTTCGATTAGTTTTTCAAGGATGACATTTCCGCATCAAATAATGAAGGTGATATTACTTGAACAAGTATATAGAGTTTTTAAGATAATATCCGGAGAACCTTATCATAAATAAGTACAGTGAAAAATATTAAATGCAAGAAGGACCTGACAAATGTAAGTCAGGTCCTTCTTTAAGAGGATAAGGATTAGAGAATGTGATTTTGGGAGGCTATAAAAATAGCTTCGGCTCGATTTTTAGCTCCTAGTTTAATATATATATTATTTATAAACTTTTTAACTCCATTTATGGATATTTCCAGATTTTCTGCAATTTCATTTCTCGTATATCCTTGCGACAAGAGATTTAGTACGGTTTTTTCTTTTTTAGTAAGATTAAAGTTATGTGATGTAATTTTCTTTTTGTTATTTTGATAAACAGTACGAATATATTGACGACACTCAACTTGAATTCTTGCTTTTGTTTCGACTTCTTTTAACCAATCCATATCAAAATCATAGTTCTTTGAACTTCTTGCCAGCGATATGACCGGCAATGCCTGAGCCCCTGTTTCTACCAATGCAACATACAAGTTATTAGGATAAATCATAGCATATGCCTTAGCAAAGCACTGAAGCGCTAAGTCATTTTGCCTTTCATTGTAAAAGAATATACTTTGAACTAAATTGAAATAGAATCTGAGAATCCACAAACCGCGTTGCTCAAAAAGTGGCTCCATATGATAAAGCATTTCATTAGCTTTGGAGTATTCACCAATATGCATATTATATAGTGCTCCGGAGAAGTAATTGCGTCCCTTTTTTAGCGGCTGTTCTTCATAAGCTTCGAAATCGTTTTCTTTTATCCAGGATGCTATTTTATCATTGTCATCCAATTGCAAATATATGTTACAAAGCAAAATATCACGTAATTGTGTATATTGACAAGCACTGTCTCCGTGGAAATAAGAATTAATTAAATCCACCTGCTTCATTAAATTCTCATAGTCTCTTTCAAATATATATATGAGAGATAACAAATAGTGACTTTGGATTGCGATATCGTATTGCTTTGCAAGTAAAGATTTTGAAATAGCTAGTTTTGAAGCTATTTTACCTTTTTTCATATTTCCGCCATAATATGCTGCGGAAGCTTGAAATAGATGCTCAAATCCGTAATTGCAACTTTTGCATACTTTTTCTCTAATTTCAGTAAATTCGGTTATATATGCGACCACTTCTTTTACATTCATACTATTGTCTTCAGGAATGAAAAACACATCATTTTCATCTACAGTGCTGACATCTTGAGCAAGGAATGGGGCTTTGTTACTCATTAGTTTGGCAGCTTTTTTAATATGATCCAATCCATCGACTTTATTTTTTAAAATACTAATGTCAGCTAAGAGTCTATGAATTTCAGCAAGCAACCTATTGATTGGCTCTTTTTTATGTTCTTCAACATTTAGAAGCTCTTTAAACTTGATTTGCGCAAGGTTTATTTGATCGCAATTAATGTAGGTATATGCCAGATAGAATTCAACCCAAGGGTTGTTATTTTTAATGACACTAGGCGTCGATAAAAAGAATGACTGTAAGTTTTCGGAATTTACTAATGAATTATTACTTAGCTGAGTGTACGAAACTGAAGACAGCACACCTTCATAATTTTTAGCAGCCATATATTGCTGCATTGACAAATCATATTCTTTGTTATCAAAGTACCATTTTCCGGCCAAATTATAGTATTTAATTTTTTCATCATCACTTAAAACGACTAGTTTGTTATTTAGGAATATGTAGTAAACTTCCTGAAATGTGAAAATCTGAGTACTAAAATTATAGCGTATAAATACATTGGAAGTTAGTTCTGTTAAAAGTTGATCAGGACAATCTATTAGTATTTCTCGTATAAGTCCTAGGGTAAAGGTTTTAAACATTGAACACTTTATAAGTGCAAGTTGCATCTCAAAAGAATAATTTCCAAAGAAATGATTTTCGAAAAGTTCAAATAGAATCAAATAGGTTTTATTCATGCTTTGGCCTTCAGAGAGCATTGAAATAAACACCGGCCATCCACCTGTTTTTCCGAGCAAATCGGAGGTGTTGTATAAATTAGTCGGATTTAATCCAAGAGCAAAACATTTCTCGATTTCTTCAAAATTGAAAACCAAATCTTCATCATTAATCCTATTATATTCCCCGGGAGTTTTATAATCTTCGAAAAATGGATTTTTATAATTGGACAACCGTTCATTACATAATAAAATATGATGTGCTTCGATATTGGTATTGAAGCCCCTAAGCTTAATACATTGGCTAACAAAATGAATTATAGTTTTGTTATTAAGAAGTTCGTAGTTATCATAGACAATAATTACTTTTTTAGATGCGTCTTTCGTTTGCAATAGACAGTCGTAAAAAAATTCGAACTTTTCAATTGTATCAGGAAAACGCATATTCTTAAATTCTTCACTAATTTCACCGAGTGCACTAGTAATTACATTTTTGACTACACTCCAAAAATAATTGACATCATTATACAATTCAGAAACATTATACCACAAGACATAAGCATCCAACGAACTTACAAAGGATGTACAAGATGTGGTTTTGCCATATCCGGGACCAGAAATTACAGTTGTAAGAGGAGTGTTGAGTCCTTTTTTATATAGATTGTCTATTCTAGGTCTGGGGATATGCTTCTTTATTTTAGGTAGATATTCCTTGCTGTTAATCATAGCGTCCCCCTTTAAATGTGATTTTTTCTTATATTAACATAGTTGCACACATAAAAGCTACCCACTAGGGTATCTATAAATTTAATTTAATTAGCCAAAGGGATAGTTGTTCTTTTTTCAGATATATTAAAATAAGCTCAGTAAATGGTATGGCTAAACTAAATACTGGTATGTTGTTTGGTTGTGTGATTACACACTACAAAAGTTCATGTATTGCCTTATCCCCAATAAATGATTTGTTGATTTTAACATTGCCATACATTTACAATGAATAAAAAAAAGAGCGCGTGCGCTCTTTTTTTTATTGCAGTCCTTTAATGTATCTTGTGTTTTTTTGAAATAATGATAAACTATTACTAGTTAAACAAATATATAATATGGAGAGTAAAATGAATGAGCGTAACTGAAAGAATGATAGAAATAAATGCCGAGATAGGAAGTAATGTCTTCGGTGAATTTGATACTTTTGCAAAAAAAATTGAAAGAACACTTCATGTTACATTGATAGTAAGAAATGATGAAGTGAAAATACTTGGTGAAGAAATTCAGGTAGATAAGGCACTTGATGTGCTCACTCAACTTACGCAGTTGGCTCAAAATGGCAATATAGTTACAGAACAAAATGTAGATTATACATTGTCATCGGTTATGGAGGGCTCAACTGATAAGCTTACTGATATTGATAACGAAATAGTAAGTCATACAATGCAGGGTAGACCGATAAAGCCAAAAACAATGGGACAAAAGAGATATATTGATTCAATAAAATCAAAAATGATTACTTTTGGAATTGGACCGGCCGGAACGGGAAAGACTTATCTTGCTATGGCAATGGCGATTAATGCTTTTAAGAAGGATGAAGTCGGCAGAATTATACTTACAAGACCGGCAATTGAGGCGGGGGAGAAACTGGGATTCCTTCCCGGTGATTTGCAAAGTAAAATAGATCCTTATCTCAGACCATTATACGATGCACTATATCAGATAATGGGAGCGGAGAGCTTTATTAAAAATTCCGAAAAAGGATTGATTGAAGTAGCTCCATTGGCCTATATGCGAGGAAGGACACTAGATAATGCTTTTATAGTGCTGGATGAGGCTCAGAATACTACACCTGCTCAAATGAAGATGTTTTTAACAAGAATTGGATATGGCTCAAAAGTTATTGTGACAGGAGATTTAACCCAGAAGGACCTACCAAAAGGACAGGCCTCGGGATTGGATGTAGCGATATCAGTAGTTAGCAAAATAGATGACATAGCAATATGTAAGCTTACAAATAAGGATGTTGTTAGACATCCGCTTGTTCAAAGAATTGTAAAAGCATATGAGGACTATGAGACTAAAGGAAATACGAAACCCAAAAGGAGAAGCCGTTAATGACATACTTATTCGATAATGAAACAGAAGTTGTTTTATCTTTTGATATGAAGGATGTCGGAAAAGAAGTGATTTTACATACTTTGGAATTCCTTAAGTGTCCATACGAAGTTGAAATAAGCCTTTTGATTACCGATAATAGCAATATTAAAGAGCTGAATAGAGATTTTAGGGAAATAGATAAGGCTACAGATGTACTTTCTTTTCCAATGATTGATTTTAGTGAAGAGTGTCAATATGATTCCGTAACAGAAGATGACTTCAATCCGGACACAGGAGAAATCATGCTGGGAGATATAGTTATTTCAGTTAATGCAGTAATTGACCAAGCACGTGAATATGGTCACGCTGTTCGTAGAGAATACACTTTTCTAATAGTTCATTCTGTGTTACACTTATTTGGGTATGACCATATATTGGAAGAAGATAGAAAATGTATGGAAGAAAAGCAGAAAGAAATTATGGAATATCTGGGAATCAGCAGATAGTGGAGATAAGATAATATGTCATCAAAGTCATCAAGGATAAAAGCATCAAATTCCTCAAATTTTCTATTACAGGGATCGATTCTTGCAATTGCAGGAGTTATTACTAAAATAATCGGAATTGCATATAGAGTTCCATTATTATATATTATCGGTGAAGAGGGTATGGGATACTATGGTATTGCAAACTCGATTTATATTGTGGCACTGACATTAACATCTTACAGTTTGCCACTTGCTGTTTCAAAGCTTGTATCGGCAAGAACTGCAACCGGTAATTATAAAAATGCTTATAAAGTTTTTAAAGGTGCTCTAATATTTGCCATTATTGCGGGTGGTATTGTTTCTTTAATCGTCTTCTTTGGAGCCGATTTTATTTCTGTAAACATTATGCATTCGGAATCAGAGGTGGTTTATGCTTTAAGAGTTCTGTCGCCATGCATATTTATTGTTGCGATTCTTGGAACTATAAGAGGATTTTTTCAAGGCGTTGGCTCTATGATACCAACTGCCATTTCTCAAATTATTGAGCAGATTGTAAATGCCGCCGTAAGTATAGGAGGCTCGTACTATTTAATAAAGCTTGGAAGAGAAGCTGCTGCAAGTGGTGAAAATTCATCGACGGAAGCTGCATATGGAGCGGCCGGTGGAACACTTGGAACAGTAATGGGAGCTTTTTTTGCTCTAGTATTTGTTCTAATGATTTTCGCCGCATATAAGAAATATTTTAATAAAAAGATTAGACGTGATCGAAGTGTTTCTACTGAATCTTATAAGTTGATTTTTATTACATTATTTGCTACTATTACGCCTGTTATTATTAGTGGCACGATAAACAATATTGGTGATTTTATTGATAGTTCGGTTTTCACAACTGTTATGTCTGCACAGGGCGTAGCTAAAAAAGAGTATATATCCTTACTTGGTATATATACAGGAACTTATGCGACTCTAACGAGAGTACCTATTGCTATTTCTACTGCGCTAGCATCATCGTTTATTCCGAGTCTTGTTTCAACATTTCATACTGGTACGAAAAGAGATGTATTTAAAAAAATAAATACTTCGATTAGGTTTAATATGGTTATAGTAATTCCATGTGCAGTAGGGTTCTTTGCTCTTGCAAGACCCATACTTGATTTATTGTTTGTTACGCAAGATAATGCATTAGCTGCAAATATGCTTAGGGTTGGAGCACTTTCAATTATCTTTTATTGCTTGTCTACTATGACGAACTCTGTGCTTCAGGGTATTGATAAAATGATGGTACCTGTGAAAAATGCAATTATTGCGCTTGTTATATATGTTGTTTCACTTTGTATAATGTTAATAGTATTTAAATGGGGCATATTTTCTATAGTTTTGAGCAGAATTGTATACTCGGGAAGTATAAGTATATTGAATGCACATGCGATTAGAGAAGAAATCGGATATGTACAGGAAGTCAAGAAAACGTTTGCAATACCGGCTTTAGCATCCGGAGTCATGGGTCTTCTGTCTGCACTCATTCAATTGGTTTTAAGCTTATTTTTACCTTCGAAAGTCTCAACAGTGTTGGCAATATGTTTTGCAATAGTAATTTACTTTGTGGTATTAATTTTACTTAGAGGAATTACAGAAAATGAATTGAGAACAATTCCAATGGGTGGACGCCTCATTAGAATTTGTAAAAAAGTACATTTATTAAAAGATTAGAGGAAAATTATGGAAGAGCATAAGATTAAGAGAATAAATGAGCTGCATCATAAATCAAAAGGTGAGGGTTTAAGCTACGATGAGCAAAAGGAACAGCAGATTCTAAGAAAAGAATATGTTGAAAGCATGAAGTCAAATTTACGTGCACAAATGAACAATATTTCAATCAAGGAACATGATGGAAGTATTACTCACCTAGGTGAAAAGCATGGAAATAAAAACAAAAAAGGAAATTAGAAAACAAATTGTTAAGCTTAGAGCAAACATTTCTTACGATGAATATATAAATAAGAGTAGCATTATCACAAATAAAATTTTAAGTTGTACTGAGTATAAAGGATGTAGGAACCTTTATATATATATGAACATGGAAAAAGAAGTATCAACTAAAGAGATAATTTCCGATGCATTAAAAAACGGTAAGGATGTATGGATACCTAAGACTTTTCCGGATGTTATTAAATTCTATCGGATTACGAAATTAAGCGAGGTAGAATTAGGCACATACAATGTGTTTGAACCTGTCTCGGGAGAAGAATCGACTTATGATGAGGGATTGGTTATTGTTCCAATGGTGGCATTTGATAGTGACAGAAACCGCATCGGATATGGAAAAGGCTATTATGACAGGTTTTTAAGTTTGAATCCGATACTTGAGAACATCGGGATTGCATTTGAAATGCAAAGAACTAATAAAATATATACTGAAATAACAGATGTAAGATTAAGTAAAATTTTTACGGAGAGTAATATGTTATGATGATTCCACTACCAACGAAAGATCCGGTTCTTTTACTTAGTGTTATAAATACTAAGTTGAGAGATTTTTATAAAAGTTTAGATGAACTATGTGATGACATGGAAGTTAGTAAAGACATAATAATATCAAAACTGGCAAAGATTGACTATTATTATGATGAAAAGCAAAACCGATTTGTATAATGAGGATATTATGATTAATAATTTAGATTTGAAAAATATATTAGAAACCATTGACATCTCAGTAGAAGCACCAAATGAAGAACCTTTACGACAGTACTATTTTATAAAAAAAGCTACTGAATATGTAAAAAGAAAGTCAGAAAAAATAGGTCGTCCATTATGTTATGCTGTAGTTACTTTTGGATGCCAAATGAATTCAAGGGATTCGGAAAAGCTGGAAGGAATTCTTGAAACTATCGGCTATATAAAAGCTCCCGAAGAGGAAGCAGACTTTGTTTTGTTTAATACTTGTACAATCCGAGAGAATGCAAATACAAAGGTGTATGGTCGTCTAGGCAGATTAAAACCTATAAAGAAAAGGAATCCTAATATGATGATTGCATTATGTGGATGTATGATGCAGGAATCAGATGAGGTTGAGAAGTTCAAAAAGAGCTATTCCTTTGTAGATTTAATATTTGGAACACATAATGTTTATAAATTAGCAGAACTTATGGTTACATTTTTTGAATCAAAATCAATGATTATCGATGTTTGGGAAGATACTCAAAAAATTGTTGAAGATTTACCGGTTGATAGGAAGTATGCTTTTAAATCCGGCGTTAATATTATGTTTGGCTGCAATAATTATTGTACTTATTGTATAGTCCCTTATGTAAGAGGGAGAGAGAGAAGCAGGTCACCTGAAGCTATAATTAAAGAAATTACTGATTTGAGTATGGATGGTGTAAATGAAATCATGCTGCTTGGACAAAATGTTAATTCATATGGTAAAACCTTGGAGAAACCGATAACTTTTGCTGCCTTACTAAGAGAAGTCGAGAAAATTCCCGGTATTGATCGAATTAGATTTATGACTTCCCATCCAAAGGATTTATCTGATGAACTGATAGAAACTATGAAAAACTCAAAGAAGATATGCAAGCATTTACACTTGCCACTTCAGTCGGGAAGTAGTAGGATTCTTGAAAAAATGAATCGCAAATATACGAAGGAAAGTTACTTAGAGGTAGCTGAAAAGATTAAAAAAGCTATTCCCGACATATCACTTACAACGGATATTATAGTAGGATTTCCGGGAGAGACACAGGAGGACTTTGAAGACACATTAGATGTTGTCAGAAAAGTAAGATATGATAGTGCATTTACATTCCTTTATTCTAAGCGCAGCGGAACAAAAGCCGCCGTTATGGAAGACCAAGTGGATGACACAATTGCAAAAAGTAGATTTAATGTTTTACTAAGCGAAGTTCAAAGAATTTCAAGACAGGTTACAGGCGTGCATGTTGGTCAGATTATGGATGCACTTGTTGAAGAGATAAACACACAGGATAGTTCATTAGTAACGGGACGTCTTAGCAACAATCTGCTTGTTCACTTTAAGGGCGATGGAAATTTAATTGGAAAGATTGTGAATGTAAAACTCAAAGAATGTAAGGGCTTTTATTATTTGGGTGAACTTATAGAATAGGAAGTGCAAAATGGCTGAACTCACACCAATGATGCAACAATATATAGAGACTAAAAAAGAATACCCGGATTGTATTCTTTTTTATCGTCTCGGAGATTTTTACGAGATGTTTTTTGAGGATGCGCTTACCGCATCTAAAGAACTTGAAATAACTTTAACCGGCAAGAATTGTGGATTGGAAGAGCGCGCACCTATGTGTGGTGTGCCATATCATGCTGTTGATGGCTATTTGAACAAATTGATAGAAAAGGGCTATAAGGTGGCTATTTGTGAGCAGGTAGAGGATCCTAAGCTTGCTAAAGGAATTGTCAAAAGGGAAGTTGTAAGAGTGGTAACTCCCGGAACTAATCTCGACACAAAAGCACTTGATGAAACTAAGAACAATTATTTGATGTGTATAGTATATGTAGCAGATAGATTCGGACTGTCGGTTTGCGATGTAACTACCGGTGAATTTTATGTTACTGAGCTTGATTCACTAGAAAAGCTTGAGGATGAAATATTCAAATATAATCCATCTGAGATTATTTGTAATGAGTCATTATTTATAAGTGGAATCGATACAAACGAGTTGAAAAATCGATTAAATATTTCAATATACACACTAGAACCGTGGTATTTTGACGATGAGTCGTGTGAACGAGTTTTATGTGAACACTTCGATTCAAGTATTGAAGGTCTTGGATTAGCTGACTTTGATTGCAGCAAAGTGGCTGCAGGATCTCTATTTTCGTATTTGAAAGAAACTCAGAAGAACGATTTATCACATATTTTGAAACTTCAAGTATATACTACGGGTAGATATATGCTTCTTGATAATTCTACAAGAAGGAATCTTGAACTATGTGAGACACTTAGAGAAAAACAAAAGAGAGGAAGCCTTTTGGGTGTTCTTGATAGGACAAAGACGGCGATGGGTGCCAGGAATTTAAGAAAACTTATTGAACAGCCCTTTGTTAATGTCGACGATATTAATGAACGTCAATTATCTGTAAAAGAGCTGAAAGAAGATACAATACTTAGAGAAGAGCTACGTGAGTATTTGTCACCAATTTACGACCTTGAAAGGCTTATAAGCAGGATTAGTTATAAGAGTGCGAACCCCAGAGATTTGATTGCATTCAAATCATCGCTGGCAATGCTGCCACATATTAAAAACATAATGTCAGATGTTAAATCGGAATTTTTATCAACGCTCATTAGTGAATTAGATACACTGGATGATGTATTTCATAAAATAGACTTAGCTATTATTGATGACCCGCCACTTGCAATGAAAGAAGGCGGAATAATAAAAGATGGATATAATGATGATACTGATAGGTTAAAGGCGGCAAAAACGGATGGCAGAGAATGGCTTGCGAAGCTTGAAGATGAGGAGCGCAAAAAGACAGATATTAAAAATCTCAGAATTAAGTATAACAAGGTATTTGGATATTATTTGGAAGTAACAAATTCATTTAAAGATAAAGTGCCGGATTATTATACAAGAAAGCAGACACTTGCCAATGCAGAACGTTATATAACACCTGAATTGAAGGAATTAGAGGACACAATATTAGGGGCTGAAGATAAATTGTATAGTCTTGAATATGAGCTGTATAAAGAAGTTAGAGACTATATTGGTTCACAAATACCTAGAATACAAAGAACGGCCGGCAGCATTGCTATAATTGATGTGCTGGCATCACTTGCACATGTTGCAGAGAAAAACAACTATACTTGTCCGAAAGTCAATGATAAGGGTATTATCGACATTAAGGATGGAAGACATCCGGTAGTAGAGAAGATGATTCCGGCAGGTAGTTTCATTACAAATGATACATACCTAAATGATAAAAAAGACAAGATTTCAGTCATAACAGGACCTAATATGGCAGGAAAATCAACATATATGAGACAAACTGCACTTATAGTGTTAATGGCTCAAATAGGATCGTTTATTCCTGCAAGCAGTGCTACAATTGGCATTGTGGATAGAATATTTACAAGAGTAGGTGCTTCTGATGATTTGGCATCCGGACAGAGTACATTTATGATAGAGATGACAGAAGTAGCTAATATTCTTAGAAATGCTACAAATAAAAGTCTTTTAATTTTGGATGAGATAGGTCGTGGAACTTCAACATTTGATGGCTTAAGTATTGCGTGGTCAGTTATTGAGTATATTAGCGATAATAAATTGCTGGGTGCAAAGACTTTGTTTGCGACACATTATCATGAGCTAACTGAATTAGAAGGCAAAATAGAAAATGTAAATAATTACTGTATAGCCGTTAAGGAAAAGGGTGATGATATCGTTTTCCTTCGTAAGATTGTAAGTGGTGGTGCAGATAAGAGCTATGGAATACAGGTGGCAAAACTTGCAGGAGTGCCCAGCATAGTAATTGAAAGAGCCAAGCAAATAGTGGAAGAGCTTGATGAAGCGGATATTACGAATAAAATTAAAGACATTGAAATAAATGGTCTAAGAAAAGTATCAAACAAGGGTAAAGTTTTTGATGAGGTGGATTTACACCAAATGTCGCTATTTGATACAGTGAAGGATGATGATGTTTTAGAAGAAATCAAAGCATTGGATATTGGGAATTTAACACCATTAGAAGCGTTAAATACCTTATTCCAACTGCAAAGCAAGCTTGAAAACAGGTGGTAATTATGAAAATTAATGTTTTAGATCAAGTCACTATTGATAAAATAGCTGCCGGCGAGGTTGTGGAAAGACCGGCGTCTGTAGTAAAAGAACTAATAGAAAATTCAATAGATGCAGGTGCGTCTTCGATAATTATAGAGATTTCTGATGGTGGTATCTCTTATATTAGAATAACGGATAATGGCACAGGCATTGAAGAGGACGATATAAAAAGAGCGTTTTTACGTCATACAACCAGTAAAATACAAGATGAAAATGACTTGAGTAGTATTCATACACTTGGGTTTAGAGGTGAAGCCTTGTCGAGCATTGCTGCTGTATCTATGCTGGAAGTTCTTACAAAAACTAAAAATGTTGATTATGGAATAAGTTATAAAATTAATGGTGGTATCCCTGAGGAATTATCTCAGACCGGTGCACCGGATGGTACTACTTTTATAGTAAGACAACTATTTTACAATACGCCGGCGCGCAGAAAGTTTTTAAAAACTGCCATTACAGAGGCTAGTCATATTGGAGAAATTGTTACTAAGATTTGTTTGTCTAATCCTTCGATTTCAATTCATTTTATTAATAATAATCAAACCAAGATTCACACTTCAGGGAACGGAAAGTTAAAAGATGTAATATATCAGATATATGGTCGTGAGATTGCGACAAATCTCTTAGAAGTCGATTATACTACAAAAGGATTGCATATCACCGGATTGATAGGTAAGCCTATGATTTCGAAAGGAAATAGAAGTTACGAGAATTTTTACGTTAATGGAAGATATATAAAAAGCAATATTTTATCTAAATCAACAGAGGATGTATACAAAGATTATTCAATGCAACACAGATATCCGTTTGTTGTTCTTTCGCTGAATGTAGACTCCCATGATATGGATGTCAACGTACATCCAACGAAAATGGAGGTAAGGTTTTTAAATACTCAGAAAATATATAACGAATTATATGAGGCACTAAATGAAGCACTAAAAGAAAAAGAGTTAATACCACAGATAGAGATACCGATGCCGACGATAATTTCTGAGCCGGATAATACCCCGCCTCAAAAAGAAAACAGAGATTTAAATTTCTATATGGAAGAAATGAAAAAGCGTGTAACAGAGTACCACAAGGAACCCTCTGTAAAAGAAGAAGGTTCTGCTAATGAAGAATCTTCGATTAAAGCAGAAGCTTCGATTAAAGAAGCACCTAAGGACTATCAGATTAATCTTTTCGAAGACAAATTAATTTCTACTGAGGCAAAGCAGGAGTACAGAATAATAGGGCAGTTGTTTGAAACCTATTGGCTAATTGAATATAAGGAGAATCTATATATTATTGATCAACATGCGGCTCATGAGAGAGTTTTGTATGATAAAACTATTGCAGAAATGAAAAGCAGAGAGTATACAACGCAAATGGTTAGTCCGCCTATAATATTGGACTTATCTATGAAAGAAGCAAATCTGCTTAAAAGTCATATCAATACATTTGAAAAAATCGGATTTATTATTGAGGCATTTGGTCAGGATTCGTTTTCTGTTAGTGGCGTTCCGGACAATCTATTTAAAGTGGCCAAGAAGGAGTTGCTGATGGATATGATTGATTCATTATCAGATGAGTTTGACAAAAAGGTAAATGAAGATATTATTGATGAAAAAATAGCATCACTTTCTTGTAAAGCGGCAGTTAAGGGAAACAGTCATCTTTCAATGAAAGAAGTTGACGCCTTAATAAGTGAATTACTAACTATAGAGAACCCATACCATTGTCCTCACGGAAGACCAACTATAATTGCTATGTCAAAATATGAACTAGAGAAGAAATTTAAGAGGATAGTCTGATGAAAAAGCCTTTAATAATATTATCAGGTCCGACAGCGGTGGGAAAGACTCAGAGTTCTTTAATACTTGCAAAGGAGCTGGGGGGTGAAATAATATCTGCTGATTCTATGCAAATCTATAAATATATGAATATTGGTACTGCTAAAATTCTGCCGGATGAAATGTGTAATATAACGCATCACTTAGTTGATGAGCTTTATCCGGACGAAGAATTTAATGTAATGCGATTTAAAGAAATGGCAGTAAATGCGATGAAAGGCATTTATGAACGAGGCCATATTCCAATTATTGTTGGTGGTACCGGATTTTACATTCAATCAGTCTTATATGATATAAAGTTTGAAAAAGAAGAAAAAAGTGAAATTAGACAGGCTTTGGAAAAAATAGCTTCAAAAGAAAATGGTACTGCCATACTGTTTGAACAACTGGCTATGATTGATCCAAACGCAGCTAAGAAGTTACACCCTAATAATGTGAAACGAGTCATAAGAGCTTTGGAGTTTAATAAACTGACCGGAAAACTTATGTCTGAACACAATGAAGAGGAAAGTAAAAAGGAGTCGCCCTACGATTATTTATATTTTGTACTGTATGACGATCGAAATCTCATTTATGAAAGAATAAATAAAAGAGTAGATTTAATGGTGAATGAGGGACTTGTAGAAGAAGTTAAGTCACTTTTGAATATGGGGTATAACAAAGAGCTGGTTTCTATGCAAGGCCTTGGTTACAAAGAGATAATAGAATACTTGGAAGGTAGTATATCCCTGTATGATGCAATTTATAAAATCAAACGTGACACAAGACATTTTGCAAAACGCCAGATAACATGGTTTAAAAGAGAACCGGAAGCTATTTGGATTAAAAAAGATAAGGACAGCATACTTCAAATAATTGAGAAGGTTAAAGAGAAATATGATTAGTAAAGAGAATATTTATAGGGACTTAGGAATATCAAGGGAGATATATGACTATGGTGAAAAAATATGTAATTCTCTAAGTATGAGATTTAAAAAAATCGATGAAATCGCGGAGATTAACCAATTAAAAGTAATTAATGCTATGCAGAAAAACAGAGTTAATGCAGATTGCTTTCATTTTGCAAGTGGATATGGCTATGATGATGTAGGAAGAGATGTACTTGAAAAGGTATATGCAACTTTTTTTAATACAGAAGACGCACTGGTTCGTCCGTTAATTGCATGTGGCACACATGCCTTAAGTGTTGCTCTGTTTGGTAATTTACGTCCCAGAGATGAGCTGTTATCCGTAGCAGGCAAGCCATATGACACGCTGGAGGAAGTGATAGGTATTAGAGAGTCAAAAGGGTCTCTTAAAGAGTATGGTATATCATATAATCAGGTTGAACTGCTTCCTAACGGAAGTTTTGACTTTGATAATATAAGAAATGCTATTAATAGCAAAACGAAGATTATTACTATACAACGTTCAAAGGGATATCAAATGAGACCATCATTTTCCGTAAATCAAATAGGAGAGTGTATCGATTTTATTAAAAGCATTAACTCTGATATTATATGTATGGTTGATAATTGTTATGGTGAATTTGTAGAAACTATTGAACCGACTGATGTTGGAGCAGATATGATAGTTGGATCACTGATTAAGAATCCGGGCGGTGGATTAGCGCCTATAGGTGGGTATATTGCCGGAAAGAAAGAATGTATAGAAAATGCATCATATAGACTGACATCACCCGGATTGGGTAAGGAGGTTGGAGCATCGCTTGGAGTAATGCAGTCTTTTTATCAAGGCTTATTTCTTGCTCCTACAGTTGTTGCAAGTGCATTAAAGGGAGCGATTTTTGCAGCAAATATATATGAGGATCTAGGGTTTGATGTAATACCAAATTCGACGGAAGATAGATTTGATATAATACAGGCAGTATGTTTAAGAAGTGAAAAGGCTGTTATATCCTTTTGCAAGGGAATACAGGCTGCAGCGCCGGTTGATTCATATGTGTCACCGGAACCTTGGCCTATGCCGGGATATGATAGTGATGTGATAATGGCGGCAGGTGCGTTTGTTCAAGGCTCATCAATAGAGCTTAGTGCTGACGGACCAATAAAGGAACCATATAATGTGTATTTTCAAGGTGGTCTTACGTGGCCTCATGCAAAGCTGGGAATATTAATGTCACTTGAATATCTTTATAAAGATAACGAAATAAAATTAGAAAGTTAACGTAGTAGTAAATAAGAGGAACTATATATGAGAATCGGTATTATAGGAGGCGGTGCATCAGGAATGATGGCTGCCATTTCAATAAAAAGAAATAATAATGATGCATCGGTAACTATAATAGAGGCAAACGAGATATTGGGAAAAAAAATACTAGCGACCGGTAATGGTAAATGCAATTTTACTAATATAAATACTGATGCTAAGTACTATAATAAAGACGGAGCTGATTTTATCAATAGTTCATTTAAGGCGTTTTCTAAGTATAGTGTTATTTCTCTGTTTGAAAGTATGGGTATTAAGTGTCGGTGTAAGGGTGATTATGTTTACCCAATGTCAGAACGAGCCGGCGCACTAAGGCGTGCACTTGAAAATGAAATTAAAAGACTAAACATAGAGGTGAAGCTCAACCATAAGGTACAGAAAATAAATCACGAAGTTACAAGTGGGAGCACTTCAGGCAAACGATTTATAGTTATTACTGAAGAAGGTGGGCAATATGTATTTGATAAACTAATAGTATCTACAGGTGGAAATGCAGGATTACCCGGCAAAGGTGCTTCATCGGGATATCGTTTTGCAGGAACGCTAGGGCATAAGATTATCCCTACAGTGCCGGCTTTAGTGCAGCTTGAAGTGAAAGATAATATACTTAAGTCTGCAAGTGGAGTAAGGATTAATGCAAAGGCGGAGGCATATATAGATGATGTACTAATGGATAGTTCAACAGGTGAACTACAAATCAGTGATTATGGTTTGTCCGGTATATTGATATTTCAAATCAGCGGTTGTATTAGCAGGGCTCTTCATGATGATAAGAAGTGTGAAGTAAGATTAGATTTTCTGAATATGATATCCGAAGAGGATTTGATTAAAGGGTTTATAAATGATCAAATGAAAATAGGATATTTAAATATTTTGGACTATTTGAATGGATATTTCACTGATAAGCTAAGCGTGATTATTTTGAAAACTAGTGGAGTTTCACAGAATAATACTTTAACACAGCTTGATAGTGAGAGTATAAAAAGTATTGTTATGATGATTAAATACTTTAAAGTTAATATTACTCAAACAAAAGGCTATAAAAATGCACAAATAACATCCGGTGGAGTAGTTCTAAGTGAGATTAACCCTGATACAATGGAATCTAGAGTATGTAATGACCTCTATATTACCGGAGAGTTATTAAATATCGACGGCAAATGTGGAGGATTTAATCTTCATTTTGCTTGGGTTAGTGGATATCTGGCGGGACTTAGTGCTGCTAAGAAATGATGAGGTTAAAATGATTCAAATTAATCAATTGAAATTACCAATTAAGCATACGGAAAATGACATTACACTCAAAGTCGCAAAGACTCTACGTATAAATAAAAATGATATTTCTAATATAGAAGTTAAACGCCGTTCTATAGATGCAAGAAACAAAGATGATATTAAATATGTTTACGCTGTTCTTGTTTCAATAAATGAAGGTGTTAATGTGAAAAAATCCGGAAATAGAAATATTTTATTTAATATATATGAGAAAAAATATAACTATAACTGTACCGGTAGAAACGTAATGATTGAAAGACCGGTAATAGTGGGATTTGGACCTGCAGGGTTGTTTTGTGCTTACAGTTTAGCTAAACGAGGATTTAAGCCAATTATACTTGAACAAGGAAAATCTATAGAAAAACGCCAAGAAGATGTTAAGAGATTTTGGGAAACGGGTAATCTAAATTTATACTCTAATGTTCAATTCGGTGAAGGTGGTGCCGGAACATTTTCAGATGGCAAATTAAATACTTTGATTAAAGACAGTTTGGGAAGAAGGATAGAAGTTTTGGAAACTTTTGTTTCATTTGGAGCACCCGAGGATATATTGTTTGATAGTAAACCTCATATTGGAACTGATATATTAGCAAAAGTCATTACAAATATGAGAACAGAAATAGAGAGCATGGGTGGCACGGTTTTGTTTTCGCATAAACTGGTTGATTTTGAATCAATCAATGAATGTAAGGTGAAAATGAAAGTCGCAAATCTTCAGACAAATAAAGAGTTGGAGTTTACAACTGAGACTATGATACTTGCAATAGGTCATAGTGCGAGGGAAACATTTTCACTTTTGCATAATAAAAAACTTAATATGGAGCCAAAATCCTTTGCTATTGGTGTAAGAGTCGAGCATAAGCGAGAGGATATTGATGCTGCACAGTATGGCACTACGTCGATAGAGGAGCTTAGAGGAGCAAGTTACAAGCTCACACATAAGTGCACTAATGGAAGAGGAGCGTATACCTTTTGTAT